>NZ_SMKA01000119.1 GCF_004348455.1 Kribbella albertanoniae | reverse complement strand
AGACAGCCACCATCCACGCGACTTACTGGGTGGTGGCGGTCCGCCCGGCACACTGAACCCACTCGGAGGCAATCAGCACACTGGGTTCAGTCGCGCGAGCGCACGGCCGCGGACGTTCGCGGCCGGCGCAGTCGGCGGGTGGGTTCAGTGTCGGCTAGCGGATGGTTAGTTGGCGGCTGGCTAGGCCGGCTCGGGCTGCTCGTTCTTCGGTGGTTAGGGGGGTGGTGGTGGCTAGCGCCTTCTCCAGGGCTGCGGCGAAGTCGGCGGCTGGTTTTTCCACGTCGGCGGCTTCGGTGCCGGTGGGGAGTTCCCAGACGGGGGCGAGGACGCCGAGGGCTCGGAAGGAGCCGATCAGGCGGCTGTCTTCGACGAGGGGGGACTGGCCGGCGGCGTGCAGGCGGGCCAGGGCGTCCAGGACGGTGTCTTCGGTGTGCGGGAGGACCCAGCGGAGGTAAATGCGGTCGCCGATCTGGGTCCAGTACGCCGCGTCGACGGATTCGAGGCGGACGGTCGGGGCGGCTGCGGCGTTGGCGCGCTCGAGGCCGGCTGCCACCTCACCGGTCGGGTCTTCGACGTTCTCGCCGACCCAGAAGTCGAAGCCCTCGTGCACCTTGACCTCGATCGGCTTCGAGGTGTCGATCAGGTCCTGCAGCCGAGGGCCGTCCTTCATCAGGTCGCCAACCTGGATCGGGTTGCCGGGCTCGGTGCTGAGGGCCGCGGTGATGGCGTGGCCGAGGTCGCGGGACGGGTCGCCGGAGGAGGCGTGTGTCTGCAGGCCGATCCAGATCGACTCGTCGTCGCGGACCAGGCCGGGCATCGCCATCGGGAGCAGCGTCACCAGGTTGACGGTCTTGCCCGACTCCTTCAGCACGACCTGCGCCGTACCAGCGGGGACGATCTCGCGGAACGCGATCAGGTCACACTCGGCCGGCAGCCCCTCGAACGGACGCACCACCCAGGTGTCCGCGGCGGCCGCGATCTCCTTGCCGTGGCACTGCTTGAACCGCTTGCCCGAACCGCAGGGGCATGGTTCCCGCGGACCGACGTCGACCAGGTCGGCCGGGTCGAGGGTGACGGTCGTCGTGTTCTTCGCGCGCTGCCGCGACTTCTTTCCCATGACCGCAGTCTTGCAGTCCGCACCACCGTACGGCGAACCCGCGGAGTCAGTTCGGGACGATCGCGTGCACGGTCCGGTGCGCGGTGCCGGTCCGGACGTCCCAGTGCGAGGTCAGTACGTCGACGATCGCGAGCCCGCGGCCGCCGATCGACTCCGGGTGGGTGTCGTCGATCCGCTGCGGCTCGGTCTCACCGCGACCGTCGGTGACCTCGACGTGAATCCCGGCCTGGTCGATCCACCAGGCCGCGCGCACCTCACCGGCCGGCAGCGCGGGCGCGTACCGGATGGCGTTGGAGAGCAGCTCCGAGAGCACGAGCGCGGCGTCGTCACACGCTGCGTCGGTCACCCGGTACCGCTTGAGGTATGCGGCCAGACGGCGCCGGGCATCCGCTACCGCGGACACTTCGTGCGGCAGTACGACGTCCACGACACTTACGTCGGCAGGCAGGGTCGCTGAGGACAAGCAGGGTCTCCTCGATGATCGGAACAGCCATCAGAGGTTCTGCCCACTTCCTGCCGTGGAAAACACCTGTCCGAATTCCGTTACACAGCTACCGCCTACATCACGGCGATTGTCAGGAAACTGTGATGAAAGCGACGGTATTTAACGTGACAATGACCGCCCGCATTCACAAAGACACAACTACGGACGTCCTATCTCTCGGCTCTCGTCCGACAACACGCGGAGTGCGGACTCCGGCCGGTCAGTGATGATCGCGTCCACCCCGATGTCCCGGCAGTGCCGGATGTCGGCGTCGGCATTCACCGTCCAGACATGCACCTGATGACCGTGCTTGTGCGCACGATCGACGTACTCCGGGTGTGCGCTGACGATCTCCAGACTCGGCCCGGCACACGAAACACCGGTTGGCAGCGAGCCGTCGCGGAAACGCAGTGGCACCCGGTCCATCAGCAACACCGTTCGGAGCCCTGGCGCGAGCACCCGCATTCGTCGCAGCGACAGCCAGGAGAAGCTCATCACCCGGACCGGCGACTCCGTTCCGATCTTCGGATGCGACCAGCCGTACCGCCCGAGCGCCTCGATCAGCCGCCGTTCCACCAGTCCGGCGTACCGAGTCGGGTGCTTGGTCTCGATCGCCAACTCAAGGGGCCGACCGGCGTCCCGGACGGTCGCCAGCAGCTTGTCCAGCGTCAGCACCGTGGACAGGTCCGGATCCGGCAACTCGGCTTCGTCGTCGAGGTCCGACCACGGGTTCTTCCACGAACCCCAGTCGAGCGCCTCCAGCTCCTGCAGGCTCATCGTGGACAGCACGCCACGGCCGCTCGACGTGCGTTCGATCCGGCGGTCGTGAACGCAGACCAGATGACCGTCCGCGGTCAGCCGGACGTCACATTCCAGACCGTCGGCCCCGGCGTCGATCGCTCGGCGGTACGCCGCGAGCGTGTGCTCAGGACTGGTCTCACTGGATCCACGGTGCGCCACCACGCTCGGGCGTTTCCCCATACGAGAACTCTGACACGACAAGTGCCAAGGCATGATGATCGCCATGGACATGCGTGCGATCGTGCTGGACCACCCGGTGGAACCAGAGGAATTACGAGTACGGCGGGTGCCGGTTCCCGAGCCGGATCCGGGCTGGGTCCGGATCAAGGTGGAGGCCTTCGGACTGAACCGCTCGGAGTACCACCTCCGGGCCGGCCTGGCGACCGGGGCGACCTTCCCGATCATCCCCGGGATCGAGGCGGTCGGCACCGTCGACGCCGCCCCGAACGGCGAGTTCGCCCCGGGCCAGCAGGTGGCCGCAATGATGGGCGGGATGGGCCGCCAGTACGACGGCGGCTACGCCGAGTACGTCGTCGTCCCCGCCTCCTCGATCGTCCCTATCAGCACCGACCTGGACTGGGCCACCCTCGGCGCACTCCCGGAGATGCTGCAGACCGCCCACGGCTCGTTGTTCACCGGCCTGGCGATCGAACCCGGCCAGAGCGTGCTGATCCGCGGCGGTACGTCGTCGGTCGGGGTGGCCGCGGCCGCGATCGCCAAGGAACACGGGCTGACCGTGTTCTCCACGACCCGGAATCCGGACCGCGTCGACGTGCTGAAACAACACGGTGTCGACCATCCGATCGTTGACGACGGCAACGTCGCGGCAAAGGTGCGGGAAATCCAGCCCGAAGGCGTCCAGGCCGCTCTCGAACTCGTCGGCACAAATACTCTTCCGGACACGTTGAAAGCCGTCGCCGTCCATGGCACCGCGTGTTTCACCGGAATGCTCAGCGACAACTGGTCGATCCCGGACTTCTACCCGATGGACTACCTTCCGAACGGCGTCCGGCTGACCGCCTACAGCGGGGAAAGCAACGACCTCCCCGCCGAGGCATTCCAGCGGTACTGCGACTTGGTGGCCGCCGGCAAACTCTCGATCCGGATCGACCGCGTCTTCACGATGGACGAGATCGGCGAAGCGCACCGGATCATGGCCGACGGCCACGCGGTCGGAAAGCTGGTGGTCCGGGTCTAACCGGTTGCCTCCTGCACCAAGACGGACCGGCCGGGCGGACGGGCCAGGCCGTAGTGGTCGCGCAACGTCGTCCCGGTGTACTCGGTGCGGAAGAGCCCGCGGGCCTGCAGGATCGGGATGACCTCGTCCACGAAGACCGTCAGCCCGGACGGGAGCACCGGCGGCATGATGTTGAAGCCGTCGGCCGCTCCGGCCGCGAACCACTGCTCAATCGCGTCCGCCACCTGGTCCGGCGTACCGGTGAAGGTGCGGTGGCCGCGACCGCCACCCAGGCGGCCGATCAGTTCGCGGACGGTCAGTTTCTCGCGGCGGGCCAGCGTGACGATCAGCGTGTAGCGGCTCTTCGCGCCCTCGATCTCGTCCTCATCCGGCAGCTCGTCCGGCAGTTGCTGGTCGAGCGGCAGGGCTTCCGGAGCGACTCGCAGCGTCTTGGCCAACTGCGCCCGCGCGTACTCCGGCCGGATCAGCTCATCGAGTTGCCGTTCCAGACGCTGCGCTTCCTCGACCGTCGACCCGATCACCGGCACGATCCCCGGCAGGATCTTGATCGTCCCCGGATCCCGCCCCAACGCCGCCGTACGGGCCTTCAGATCGCGGTAGAAGTCCTGCGCGTCCGCCAGCGTCTGCTGCGCGGTGAAGACGGCCTCGGCGTACCGCGCGGCCAGGCCCTTGCCATCCTCCGACGACCCGGCCTGCACGATCAGCGGGTGCCCCTGCGGCGACCGCGGCAGGTTCAGCGGGCCGCGGACCTGGAAGTGCCGGCCGACGTGATCGATCGGTACGACGCGGTCGTTGACCGCCCAGACGCCGGCCTCCTTGTCGGCGATCGCGGCGTCGTCCTGCCACGAGTCCCACAGCTTGTACGCGACCTCGAGGAACTCCGCCGCCCGGTCGTACCGCTCCGCATGAGCCGGCTGATCGGCGAGGTTGAAGTTCTTCGCCGCGTCCGGACCCGCCGTGGTCACGACGTTCCAGCCGGCCCGCCCATGGCTGACGTGATCGACGCTGGCGAACCGCCGAGCCAGATTGAACGGATCGTTGTACGTCGTCGACGCGGTAGCGATCAGCCCGATCCGCGACGTGGCCGCGGCGATCGCCGTCAGCAGCACGGTCGGTTCCAGCGAACCCGCCGGACGCCGGCCGACCTCCCCGAACAACGCCGGCGAATCCGCGAAGAACACCGAGTCGAACAATCCACGCTCGGCGATCCGCGCCAGCTCCAGGTAGTGCTCGATAGTCGTGTTCGCGAACGGGTTACTCTCCGGCAACCGCCACGACGCCTCGTGATGCCCGGTGCTCATCAGGAACGCATTCAGATGCAAGTGCTTACTCACAACGAAACCCCCAATGCATCAAGGAGCCGTGACCGCACCGCGGCGAACTCCGGATCCGCCGAACTCCGCACGGAACCCAACGAGATGATCTCTCCGGCAACCAACCGCCCTGCGTCGAGGACGATCACCCGGTCAGCCAGCACGATCGCCTCGTCGACGTCATGCGTCACCAGCAACACGGCCGGCTGATGCGCCGCACACAGCTTCCGCAGCAGCACGTGCATCTTCAACCGGGTCAGCGCATCCAGCGCCCCGAACGGCTCATCGGCCAGCAACAGCTCGGGTTCCCGCACCAGCGACCGAGCCAATGCGACCCGCTGCTGCTCACCACCCGAAAGCTCATTGGGCCAAGCGTCCTCGCGACCCGCAAGCCCAACCTCGGCCAGGCTCTCGCGCCCACGCTCCTCAGAACCGCGTAACCCGAGCACGACATTGTCCAGAACCTTTGCCCACGGCAACAACCGTGAATCCTGGAAGACGACCGACACCTGCCCCGGTACGGCGATCTCCCCGGAACCGTCGACCGACGGATCGAGACCGGCGAGCGCGCGCAGCAACGTGCTCTTCCCGGAACCGCTCTTCCCCAGCAGGGCAACGAATTCCCCGGGCGCGATGTCCAGATCGACACCGTCCAGTACGGCGCGATCGTCGTACCGGCGAACCAGATCGCGAACCCGGACAGTGGTTACGAGGCCAGCGTACGGCGCCATGTCAGGGCCCTCCTCTGAATCAAGCGGACAGCCCCGTCGGAGAGCAGCCCGAGAATGCCGTACAGAACCAGGCCGACGATGATGATGTCGGTCTGCCCGTACGTCCGGGCCAGCTCCATCATGTAGCCGATACCGCTGGTGGCGTTGATCTGCTCGACCACCACCAGCGACAGCCACGCTCCGGTCACGGCGAACCGCAGACCGAGCAGGAACCCGGGCAGCGCACCCGGCAGAACCACCCGGCGGATGAACTCGCGCTGCGACAATCCGACGGTCTGCGCGAGTTCGACGTACCGGCTGTCGATGGTGCGGAGGCCGTTGTGGGTGTGGATGTAGATCGGCACGAAGACGCCCAGCAGGATCGTCACGACCTTCATCGACTCCCCGATCCCCAGCCACAGAATCAGCAGCGGGAGCAGGGCGAGGGACGGGATCGCGCGCTTGATCTGGATCGGTCCGTCGAGAATCGCCTCGCCGAGCCGGGACAGTCCGGAGATCAGCGCCAGTACGACGCCCAGCACGATTCCGAGGCCGAGTCCGACCAGGGCGCGTTGCGACGACGTCCACAGGTTCGACTGCAGACGGCCGTCGGAAATCAGCTCACCGGCGGTCGTGACGACCGTCCACGGCGCCGACAGCACGCGCTGATCGATCCAGCCGGTGGCCGAGCCGACGCTCCACACGGCGAGCAGCAGAACCGGTCCGATCGCGGCCCCGAACTTGATCGGCTTCCCCGGTCCGAGCCGGCGGCGCCGTACAACTGGTGCGGTCCGGGGGGCGGTCCGCAACCCGGGCAGGCTGGTGACTGTCATTTCGCCGCACCTGCCTTGATAGCGTCCGCCGCGACGGCCTGGAACCGCAGGTCGTAGAGGTCCTTGGCCTGGATCACCGGGTTCTTGGTCTCCGCGGCCAGCAACTCGATCGTCTCCTGGTTCCGGGTGATCGCGTCGCTCCAGTCGGCCGTGATCTCCGGGCGGCCGGCGTTGTCCACGAGCCATTGCCCGTCGGCCTCGGTGAGCCCCTGGTCCTTCACGTAGTACCCGGCGATCCATTCCTTCGGGTGCTTGTCGATCCAGTCCTGCGCCACCCCCCACGCGGCGACGTACGCACGGATCGCGGCCGCCTTGGCGGGATCCTCGAGCGACTCGACCGGCCCGTACAGGTGCCCAGCATCATCCCGGATCCCGTGCTGAAGGGTCGTCGCGCCGTCCTTGCCGTACTTGGTCTGATACCGCTTGATCTGTACGCCGCCGATCGGCGCAACGTCAACTTGCTTACCTGCAAGGGCGTTCACATAAACGTCACCCGTGCTCGGCAGCTCGATCAGCTTCACGTCGTCCTTGGTCAGCCCGGCCTTCTTCAGCACCTTGAGGATCAGCGCACCCTGCGCCTGCCCCGGACTGAACGCGATCGACTTCCCGCGCAGATCAGCGAGTGTCTTCACGTTGACGCCGGGTGCGATGCCGAGCTCGTAGATCGGGTGGTTGATCGCGTCCTGACGGAACTTCGAGGCGACGATCTTCACCTTCAACCCGGTCCAGGTCGCGTGGATCGCCGGGATCTCGGCCACCGAACCGAGGTCGAGGGCGTGCGCCCGGAACGCCTCGGTGGTCTGCGGACCGCCGCTCAGGTTGGCGAACTCGACGTACTTCGACACCTTGTCGAACTGGCCGGACAGTTTGAACGCGACCTGAGTGGCCGGGTCGCCGACGACGATCTTCGCGCCGTCCGGGACGGTCGTCGGCAGCGGTGCGTCCAGCGCGAGTTTCGCGCCACCGCCCGCCTGCGCCGCGCCGCTGCAGCCACTCACGACGAGCAGCGCGGCCAGAGCGAAGTACTTGAATGACTTAGACATGGTGAACCCTTGGGGTGGCGGTGGCGTAACGGCCGTCGTGGTAGAGCAACGGCTCGTGCTCACGGCGTTCGGTATGGGTGATCAGGCGGGCGACGACCAGGTAGTGGTCGCCGACGGCGAAGCGGTGTTCGACGTGCGCACGCAGGACGCTCGGCGCCTCGTCGAGCACGGGCTCCCCGGTGTGCAGGCGGGACCAGCGGGTCGGCGCCGCGAAGCGGTCGATGCCGCTGGTGGCGAAGCGGCCGGCGATGGCCTGCTGGTCGTCGGACAGGAAGTTGATCGCGAGGGACTCGGTGCGACTGACGGTCGGCCAGCTGGACGCCTTGGTGTCGATCGCGAACGAGACCAGCGGCGGCAGCAGGCTCACCGAGACCAGTGAGGTGGCGGTGAAGCCGACCGGGCCGTGCCCGGCGTCGGCGGTGATCACCACGACGCCGGCGGCGTGGCGACGGAAGACGTTCCGGTAGACGTCGGCGTCGACGATCCGCTCCTCGGAACGGTCCGGAACCAGTGACAGGGCAGGGCGGTGCACAGCAGGGACAGACATGGGTCTCCCTCGAACAAGGGGGCACGCAGAAAAGATCAGGGTGATGGCGCAGGCAGAACAGGGGTCACCGACAGGTGGCGCTCGCCGTCCGCAGCAGATCGATGACGCGACGGCGGGTGAGCAAGGTCGTCGTCATGTCAGCAATCTTCGCATCAATGTCTACTGGAGAACTGCACAATCTCGCGATACGGGACGCCGGTCTCGGCCAGGGCTGCCCTCACACTCTGGGAGGCTGCTGCGTTTAATGGGCATGGTGACTGTCGGACTGCCGCCGTTCCAGGCGCTCGTCGACGCGCACTGGCGGGACGTGGCCCGCCTGGCCCGCGCGTTGGCCGGGCCCGTGGACGGCGACGACGTGGCGCAACGCGCATGGGAGAAGGCGTTCGCTGCCTATCCGGGGCTGACCTCGGCGAAGAACCTGCGCAGCTGGCTGCTCACCATCACCGCCCGGTGCGCGACCGACGTCCACCGGGCCCGCCGGCCGCAACGGCCGCTCGACGACGCACCGCCGATCGCGGTCGACGGCCCGGACGCCGCCGACTGGCCGGATCCCGACCTGTGGCAGGCGGTCAACGGGCTGCCCGAGCGGCAGCGGTACGCGATCACCCTCAAGTACGTCGGCGACCTGGACCACCACGGCGTGGCCGCCGCCCTGGACACCACCCCCGCAGCCTCGCGCCGACTCGTCAGCGACGCTCTCGCGACCCTGCGCCGTACCCTCGGAGTCACATCATGAACTCACTGGAGGACCGGCTCACCCGGTTCAGCACATCCGACCTCAAACCACCTGTCCTGCCGGACGCGGACGTCGCCTATACCCTGCACGACACCCCGATCGGCACCATGCTGCTGGCGGTCGCGCACGGCCGGGTGGTGGCGAGTTCGTTCGGCGACGAGGAGACGATCACCGGGCGACTGGCTCGCGCCGTGTCGCCTCGGGTCCTCCGCCAGCCGCGCGCGCTGGACGTCGTACGGCGGGAGTTGGACGAATACCTCACCGGGAAACGCCAGGAATTCACTGTGCAGGTCGATCTCGCACTTGCGACACCGTTCCAGCAATTGGTTCTCGCCGACCTTCGCAACCACACCAGCTACGGACACACCAAGACCTATGGACAGCTCGCCGGGGAGATCGACCGGCCCAAGGCAGCCAGAGCCGTCGGTACGGCGCTCGGCGCGAATCCCGTGTGTGTCCTGCTGCCGTGCCACCGGGTGATCGGCGCGAGTGGCGCGCTGACCGGGTACGCGGGCGGGCTCGAGGCCAAGCGTTATCTGTTGAATCTTGAAAAGAAAAGAATCATTTCCCCGTAGCCGCGGGAATGTCTTTACCGTTGAACCGATCAGGAGCAGGTCCCCAATGTGGAGTGGGGATCTGCTCCTATTCTTTCGGGGTGCGTTTCAGGCGTGGATCTCGAGGATCAGCCGGCGCCGGCCGCCCCACTCACGCTTGTAGACCTTGTAGTTGTCGATCCCGGCGGCGGCGCAGAGCCGGCCGTAGCTGATTTCGTCGTGGATGTAGTGCACGCTGCTCAGACCGTCGGCGTGCTCGGTGGTGACGATCCGGTGCTCCGGTCCCTGCCGCATCCCCAGCGCGATCTCGCCGGCCGTGGCCGGTCCCCAGGACGGGCCCTCGATGATCGCGATCCCGCCCGGCTTCAGCACCCGGGAGATCTCGCAGATCGTCGAGATCTGCTCGTCCTCGGCGAACAGCTCGTGGAACGCGGTCCACAGGCAGATCACCGCGTCGAACGAATCCCACGCGTACGGCAGATCGGTCATCGAACCGATCGCCCAGTCGATCGCCAGCTCCTCCTCGGCGGCCCGGATCCGGCCGGCTTCGACCAGGTTCGGTGAGATGTCGAGGGCGCGCACGGTCTTCCCGGCCCGCCGGAGCGGGAGCGAGATCCGGCCGTAGCCACAGCACAGATCGAGAACCGAGTCGCGGCCGTCCAGTAGTTCTTCGACGGCCTTCACGATGTCTGCGTCCCGCTCGGGCGAAGTCCGCGCAGCCAGACCGTCGACGCCGAGTTCGGCGTACTCGGCCCGGCTACGCAGTGCGGAGTTGAGCATGGGCGCAAGTATCCCGCGTGCCGCCGGTCAGTTGTCCACCGGTCCGCGGGTCACGATCCGGCCGCGACCGTATCCTTGCGCCCGATCCGGCCCAGAACCACGGCGGCGAGCATCGAGACGACAATGCTCGTGTACGTCGCTCCCAGCCAGCCCGGTACTGCGTTGCCGCCGAAGACCTTGCCCTGGACATCGACCCAGAGCTCCGACCAGCCGGCGACTGTCCCCGGGTTGACGAGCTGGTAGGCGACGAACCCGATCAGCCACGCGACCGCGGGCTGCCAGCGGAACTTCGCCGTACCGGAGACGTCCCAGTTCATCTTGCTCACCAGGAAGAAGTCGGCGATCGCGACCGCGAACAGCGGGATGAAGACCGAGCCGATCAGGTAGAGGAACTGCGTGTAGTTGCCCAGGTCAACCATCAGCGCGAGGCCGGTGGCGAGGACGCCGATCCCGATCGAGATCCAGCGCCGATCGACGTGACCGATCAGGTTGTGGGCGGCCATCGTGGTCGAGTAGACGTTCGCGTAGGCCTCGTCGACCTCGTCCACCAGCAGCACGAACAACGCGATCGCGCCGGCCGGCAGCGTGACGAGCGCGGTGATCACGCCTTCGCTGTCGGTCTGCAGAGTCGCGACCGCGAAGACACCCAGGGCGTAGTACAGGATCGCGGCCAGGCCGTAGCCGAGCGACGAACCAGCGAAGGCTGCCTTGTTGCTCCGTGAGTGCCGGGTGTAGTCCGCGGCCAGCGGCGCGAAGGAGACGACACCCGCGGCGGCCAGGTCGACACCGGGCCAGAAGCCGAAGACGCCGTCCTGCGGCAGATCCTGCACCGGCTTGCTGAGCACCTGGACGAAAAGGTAGACCGAGGCAATCAATACCAGCCAGACCATGAACTTCCGCAGGACCTTCACGCTGCCCAGCGGCCGGACCGCCATCGTGGTGGCGATGATGCCGGCCAGTACGACGAACAGCCAGCGCCAGCGTTCACTCGTCACCGCGACCGCGGCCTGCGAGATCACGATGATCTCCATCGTCGCCCAGCCGATGTTCTGCGCGATGTTCAGCACGGTCGGCGCCATCGAGCCGCGACGACCGAAAATGCCGCGCAGACAGGCCATGGCCGGTGCACCGGTGTGCGAACCGAAGACGGCCGCGCCGCCCAGGACGAGCGCTCCGATCCCGCACCCGACGACCACCGCGAGCAGGCCCTGCCACAGAGAGCCTGTGTACGCCGCGACCAGCGCACCGGTCACCGGGCCGAACAGGGAGATGCCGAGGTTGCCCCAGAGCGTGAACTGGTCGAAAAACCCGAGCGTCCTGGGCGCATCCGTCGTGAGTGTCAGCGGAGCTTCAGTGGAAGCAGGGCGAACTGCAGTGCCTGTCATCGGGCGCCCCGGACTGGACTGAGGAGCGCAGGGAGCGCAGCGACTGGAGTGACGAGGGAAGGACGGGGATTAGAGCCCGATGGCCGCCGCGCCGGAGGCGTGGCAATTTGTTCTGTCATCGCTATCCCTACGCCGGCATTACCCGGTCAGGTTCAGGCGGTCGGCGACCCGGATTGTCTAGTCGCCCTCTCAGCCCGCATGTCGGTGCGAGCTCCCGCAGAGGTTTGCTACCGCGTCAACGATAACGCCTCAGTCAGTCGGCCGCGCGGCGGCTGCTCGGTGGATGAGCGCGGCCACCTCCGGGCCGTTGGTCAGCACCGGCATGTGTGACCCAGTGGACAGCGTCCGCGACTCACCGTGGCTCAGCTCGGCCAGGCGGTCGGCCCAGTCGGCTGGTGACAGATGGTCATGGCGGCAGCGGATGATCACGACCGGCGCCTGGACTCTGCTGATCACACCGGCCAGGTCGTGCCGTCTGCAGGCGGCAGCCGCCCGGGCGATGGTAGAGAACGTCGTACGGGCGTACTGCGGTGCCAGGACCGGGATCAGCCGTGGGGACTCCGGTGCGGCCGACTCCAGCCAGCGCATCCCCAGGTCGAGCCAGCTCGCGGACTTGGTGTCACCACTCGGAGCGATCAGGACCAGCGCGTGCACCAGCTCGGGGTGGGCGGCCGCCAGCTCGGCCACGATCTGGGCGCCGGCCGAGTGCCCGACGAACACCGACCGCTCCCGGACCTTCTGCTCCAGGCGGGCAGCGAGAGCCTCGGGGGTGCAGGTCGTCGCGGGCGTCGGCCGGTTCGCCGTACCCGGGGAGTGTGACGACTCGGTACGGCATCGAGAGGTGCTCGACGGTCGGTGCGTACGACTCCGGCCCGAGGCCGAGGCCCGGGACCAGGACTACCGGTGCGCTCACTCCCAGGGCGGACGGCCGGGCGCGGCCCGAACCACGGTGTCGAGGTCCGGCTTGAGTTCGCGGTAGCCGAGGAACAGCCCGGTCGCGAGGATCAGCAGACCGAAACCACCCCAGGCATACGCCGTCGGCAGCCGCTCCAGGGTGGCGTCGACAGCTCCGAGACCAGTCGACAGCACCATCCCTGCCCAGATGAGCAGGGGGACCAGTGAGACGGCCACCAGCACGCCACCGACGATCTCGATGGCCTCAGGCTGGCGGGCGGCCTTACGGCGAGCCAGCACGTCTCTCGCCCACAGCACTAGCGCCGCAGCGCCGACCAGAACGATCAGCAGCTGGCCGAGCGCGTCAATCACGTCGGTGCGCAGCGGGTGGTTGAGCGGTGAGCCCGGTGCCTGGGTGATCTCCCGGATCGAGACCCGCTGGACCGTCACCACCATCAGCCCGTAGATCGCCGCGATCAGCGTGGCCAGCAGCAGCACCTTGGCCGCCCGCGGATCACGGCCCTCGAACGGCTCCTTACGCCCGTACGTCGGGAACGCCTCCGGATGCGGATCCACCGGAGCGCCGTACGGGTGCCCTGGTCGGTAGCTCGGGGGCTGCGCGGGGTCGGTGGGCGGACCGCCGTACTGACCCGGTTGCGAACCGTAGGGCTGTGCAGGCGCGTAGGGGGCAGGCGGCAGTGGCTGACCACCGTCGGCATACGTGGGGCCGCCGTACGGGGTGGGCGGAGCGATGTACTGCTCCTCGCCGCGCTGCTCCTCGTTGGGGCGCTCCTTGTTGGGGCGCTCCGGCTCACGTCCGTACGTCGGGAAGTCCTGTGACGACATCGCTGCTCCCTCCCTGGGGACTCAGCTTCTCACGGGACGTGGTCAGGTGGCTTTGATCGTCGGCCACGCGTTCGGCCGGCAGCCGCCGAGTCCCTTGGTCTGCTGCATCATCACCGGCGCGGGTGCCTTCGGCTGCGCGCAGGTCGAGTGCCCGTGCCCGAGCGCGTGCCCGACCTCGTGATTGACCAGGTAGTTGCGGTACAGCGCCACATCCCCGCCGTACGCCGGAACTGCGTACATCCACCGTTTGGCGTTCAGCACGACCCGGTCCTCGACCCGGCACGACACCTCACCACCGGTGTCGAGCGGCAGACACAGCTTGTCGGTCAGCGTCGGCGTCGCCACGATGATCCGCAGGTCCACGTCAGCGGCGTCCGTCCGCTCGAAGCTGACCGGATGCACCGCCTCCCAGCCGCGCGCGTCGGTCAGCGTCTTGTGAATACTCGCCGCCACGGCAACCGGATTCACCGACAGCCCCTGCTCGATCTCCACCCGGTAGGTCAGCCTGTCCCGCACCCCGCTGGCCTTGTCCGACCCCGGCACAACACTGAGCTTCCCACTCGACACCGTCACATTCGGCTTGGCGCCCTTCGGCTGCCGAGTCAACGTAGGTGCCGGCCGCAACGGCGTCGTCAGATGCACCGAAGGAGTAGGAGTAGTCACCACCACCGGAGTCGGCACAACCACCACCGGCTCCTGCTGCGCGACCGGAGTACCTGCCCCCGCAACAACCTCAGCCGCCAGACTCCGCCGCCCGGTCACATCCGGATGCACCACCATCACAGTCCCCAGCACCGCCAACGCAGTCACCGAGAACCACTGCATCCGATGCGACTTACGCCGACTGTGCCGCCCACGCGCAGACAACCCAGCACGCTGGCCAGTCCGCCCGGTGGTCATGCCGATTCACCCTACAGACTCCCACCCTCTGCACAAAAGGGCAGCCCGAAGAGTCAGGCGGTGCGGGTGCGGAGGAACTTGCCGAAGTGGGGGACGGTGAAGGCTACGGTGCCTCGTTCGGCGGAGAAGACTAGGCCTTTTTTGATGAGGCCGTCTCGGGCTGGGGAGAGGGACTGGGGTTTGCGGTTGAGGGTGGTGGCGACCTCGGCGGTGGGAACCGAGCCGTCGTCGGCGGCTATGCCTAGCTCGGCCATGGCGCGCATGTACTCGCGTTCGGCTGGGGTCGCGCGTTCGTAGCGGGAGCCGAAGAAGCCGACGGTGAGTTCGGCGGAGGCTTCGGGGGCGGCTACGGCTACGTCTTTGATGGTGATGGGTGAGGTGGGGGCGTGGTCCCAGGTGGCGTGGGCGAAGGCTTGGACGAAGTACGGGTAGCCGTCGGTCTGGGCGTAGAGCTCGTCCAGGGCCTCTGCGTCGTACTCCACGCCTTCGCTCCCGGCGGGGATCATCAGAGCGCGGTCGCAGGCTTCGCGGGCGAGGCGGTCGACGCGGACGTAGCGGAAGAGGCGCTCGGAGTAGGACTTGCTGGCGGACAGTACGGCGGGCAAGTGCGGAAGGCCGGCCCCGACCACGACCATGGGTGCGCTCTGCTGAGAGATCTCGTGGCAGGCGGCGCACAGCGCGGACAGGTCGTCGGCGCTGATGTCCTGCATCTCGTCGATGAACAGTCCGACCCCAACGGACAGATCGCCGGCCAGATCCGCCGCATCGGTGAACAGCTCGATCAGGTCCATCTCCAGGTCACCGGAGTCCGCCCGGCCCTTCGCCGCGGCCACATCCACCGGCGGGTGCCACCGGATGCCCTTCCGGTCGTTCACATCGGTCCGCAGCGCGAACGCCTTCAGTACGGCGCTGAACTGGTCGACGCGATCGTCATCCCGGTGCCGGTGCCCCAGCTCGCGCATCGCGGTGTGCAGCGCCTGCGCAACCGGCAGCCGAATGCTCTGATCCGGCCGAGCCTCGATCTTCCCCGTACCCCAGGCCCGCTTAATCGCCTGACTGCGCAGCGTATTGAGCAGCACCGTCTTACCGACCCCACGAAGCCCACTCAGCACCAGACTCCGCTCCGGCCTGCCCGCCGCGACCCGCTCGAGCACCACCTCGAACTGCCGCACCTCGGTGTCGCGTCCGGCCAGCTCAGGCGGCCGCTGACCGGCGCCGGGCGCATAGGGATTCCGGATCGGATCCATGCTGTCACTGTATGCGGCCGTCTAGCGTTTTCCGTAGATTGACCAATCAACAACGAGAGCGTGTCGCGACCACTCTCTACAGCTTTCTAGCAGAAACAGTAGACATCGATAGACACCCGCAGCGACCCGAAGAGCACTATCGTTCCCGCATGGTTGGGCGGGTGGAGTGGGCGGTGCAGGCTGCGGCTTTGTATGAGCGGGTGCACCAGCAGTACGTCGGGGGTGCGCGGAAGCTGGAGTCACTGATCAATGAGTTGATCGGTGAGGAAGAGGGCATCAACTATCTGACGGCTACTGCTCGGGCCAAGGATCCGGAGTCGTTTCTGGCGAAGGCGGCCAAGGCTCATCCGGATGATCCGAACCGGCCGAAGTACGACGATCCGTTGGGGCAGATCACCGACCTGGTCGCGGCCCGGGTGATCACGTTCCTGGTGGAGGCGGTGGACCGGGTGTGTGAGGTGATCGAGGAGGAGTTCGAGGTCGTCGAGCACACCGACATGGGGGCGCACACCCGCGCGCAGGGGGTGTTCGGTTATGCCAGCAAGCACTTCCTGGTCCGGCTGAACGCGCATCGGCGCGAGCTGCCGGAGTACGCCGTACTGAAGAACCTGACGATGGAGATCCAGGTCCGGACCGCGGTTCAGCACGCGTGGGCCGAGTTCGAGCACGACATCCGGTACAAGCTGGACATCCCGCCGAACCGCAAGCCGGAGTTCGACCGGAGGTTCCTGCTGGCGGCCGCGTTGATGGAGCTGGCCGACAACGAGTTCACCGAGATCGACCGGCTCTACCGCGAGCTGGCGGCAGCCGAACCGGACAAGCAGCCGCGCGACCTCAACCCGGCCACGCTGACGACTTACCTGACCCGTCGCTACCCCGAGGCGCCGCACGCCAAAACGACCCACTACGCGTGGATTCTGAGCATCCTGGCGCGGATGGGCGTCACCACCGAGGAGGAGCTCACCGAACTGCTCACCGACATCGACAGCCTCGCCGTACAAGCCGCGATGAACCACAAATACCCGGCCGGCACCGTACGGCGGTTGGACGACGACCTGCTCGCGGCCCGCGGGGCGGCGTACCTGGACCTGTTCCCGGGCGAGGAGCGGCGGCAGACGATTCTCCGCGGTCGGCTGAAGGCACTCAACCGGGCTGGGATCACGGAAGCCTGAGTGCCTCTGCAGTACGGCGGGCCCAGGCACCTGTGGTGATCAGACCGAGTGTGAGCACCAGCAGCCCGCAGCCGACGATCAGGTACCAGTACAGGCGAGCGGCCGACACGAACCCGCTCTCCAGCGGTCCGACGAGTCGCGCCGACAGAACTGTGCCCGCGATCGCAACACCGAGCGATGCACCCACCTGCCGACTGGTGGAAGCAACAGCGGCCGCAACCCCAGCCTGCGCACGCGGCATGCCAGAAACGGCCGCATTGGTGATGGGTGCGTTCAGCATGCCGAAACCGATCCCGAAGACCAGATAGCCGACCGCCAACTCCACCACAGTCGTAGAACCGGTCAGCCGGGACAAGATCAACCCAGACGCGCCCAGCATCGTCCCGGCCACCACCAGCGGCAGCCGCGGCCCACGGTGCCCGACCAGCCAGCCAGAGATCGGTGCGAAGACCGCAGCCATCGCGGCCATCGGCAGCGTCAGCAACCCGGCATGCAAAGCGGAGTACCCACGCACCGACTGCAGATACAGCGAGTTGAGGAACAGAAAACCGGAGAGCGCAGCAAAACCGGCCACTGCGATCAGTGTGGCTCCGGAGAACGGCGCACTGCGGAAGAACCGTGGCTCCAGCAGCGGTTGCTCTCTGCGCTGCTCATAGAGCACCAGCGTCACCAGAGCGACCACCGTCAGTCCGAAGCACGCCAGGATCAGCGGTGAGGTCCACCCGGCCTCACGGCCCTCGATGATCCCGTAGACCAGCCCGCCCAGCAGCAGAACGACCAGCACCTGCCCCACCGGATCGATCCGCCGCGGTACCAGCGACCGCGATTCCGGCACGAACAGCGCAGCCAGTACGACGGCCAGTAGCGTCACTGGCACGTTGATCCAGAAAATGAACCGCCACCCGACGCTGTCGACCAGTGCGCCACCCACCACCGGACCGACCGCCAGGCTGAGGCCGACGACACCACCCCAGACACCGATCGCCTGGGCACGCTCACGCGGGTCGGTGAACGTGTTGGTGATGATCGACATCGCCACCGGGTTCATCATCGAGCCACCGATCGCCTGGAGCATCCGGAACACGATCAGCAGCTCGACGGTCGGTGCGAACCCACACAGCAACGACCCGATGCCGAAAACCACCAGACCGGCCTGGAACGTCCGCCGCCGGCCGACCCGGTCCGCAGTGGAGCCGGCGACCATCAGCAGGCTGGCCAGCACCAGCGTGTAGGCGTCGATCGTCCACTGCAGCTCAGTGACCGAGGCACCCAGCTCGGCCCGGATCGCCGGCAGCGCCAGGTTCACGATGGTCGTGTCGAGTCCGACGACGAACAGGCTGCAGCAGCAGATCGCCAACACCAGGAGCCGCCGCCTGCGACTCAGCTCTTCATCCATTGGTCCCGAATCTACTCCGGTCCCCGCCGAGGGGTGGGAAAAGGGTTGGCGGACTGTCGGAGGCCCCACCTACGCTGGATGTATTCGCCTGGTCAGGTGCCTTCCTTACCCCTCTATGCCTACACCCGTCTAACGCTGTGTCTGTGGGACGTCATGTCTTTGCGCCTCATCCCGTTTGCCGACCCAGGTGTGCCAGACACCCGGTCCGGTCTCCGACTCATTCTCTGGCTCGAGCACCAGCAGCTCCGCGGTCAAGCGATCGCCGTCTTCTGGGGTTTGATCTTCTTCGGCGGTATCGCGGCCGCCCCGATCGCGGTCGGCCTGGCCGTGCAGGCCGTGATCGACCGCTCCTGGCCGAAGCTGATCCTCTCCGGCGTGCTGCTGCTCGTCTTCGGCGCGGCCAAAGCCGGAGCGGACTCGTTCTTCCACCGTGCGGTGGTCTCCAACTGGATCTGTACGGCGTCGCGCCTGCAGCAACTGCTGATGCGCAAGGCGTCGGAGCTGGGCTCGTTGCTCACCCGGCGGATCGCTGCTGGCGAGGTGGTGGCGGTGAGCAGCGGCGACGTCGAGAAGATCGGCTGGTTCGTCGAGGTGCTCGGCCGGTTCACGGCCGCCCTGCTGACGTCGTTCGCCGTGGTCATCGGCCTGCTGTTCTACGAGCCGCAGCTCGGTCTGGTGGTCGCCATCGCCGTTCCGGTGCTGGCGTTCTCGATCGTGCCGCTGATGGGCCCGGCAGAGCGCCGTGCCGATGCGCAGCGCGCCAAGGGCGGCCGTGCGACAGAGCTGGCTGCGGACACCGTGGCCGGTCTGCGCGTGCTGCGCGGTATCGGCGGTGAGCAGCTGTTCCTGGACCGCTACCGCGCGGCCTCACAGGAGTACCGCGCCAGCGCAGTCCGCAGCGCGCGGATGTGGTCGCTGATCGCCGCACTCCAGGTGCTGCTGTTCGGCCTGTTCCTGGTGCTGATCGTCTGGATGGGCGTGCGGATGGTGGCGTCCGGCCGGATCACGGTCGGTGAGCTCGTCACGACGTACGGGTTCATCACCTTCCTGCTGGTGCCGCTGCACACATTCGAGGAGACCGCGAGCGCGTTCATCTTCTCGAAGGTGTCCGCGAAGCGTGCTGCCCGCGTGCTGTCACTGCAGCGCACCGACGACACCATGGGTACGGCGGCCGCGCAGCTGCCCGACGGCGACCTGTACGACCCGGTCTCCGGGCTACTGGTGCCGGCCGGCTCGTTCACCGCAGTGGTGTCGGGCAATCCGGATGCGGGCGGTCTGCTGGCCGACCGTCTCGGTGGGCACAGCCCGACAGCCGAGCCGGACGAGGCGTCGGTGCAGCTGGGTGGTGTCGGCCTGGACGATCTGCCGCTGGATTCGGCGCGCACGGTCGCACTGGTGCAGGACAAGGACCCGGTGCTGCTGTCTGGCACGGTGCGCGAGCTGTTCGACGTACCGGCGAGTGGTGCGGTCTCCCCGGAGACAGCACTGGAGGCTGCACAGTGCGCCGACATCCTCGACGTACTGCGTCAGACTCTGCCGGCTGGTGAGACCGACGCGATGCAGGCGGTGCTGACTGAGCGCGGCCGTTCACTGTCCGGTGGGCAGCGGCAGCGCGTTGCACTCGCCAGGTCGCTGTACGTCGATCCGCAGGTGCTGGTGCTCGACGAGCCGACCAGTGCGGTCGACGCGCACACCGAGGCCCGGATCGCCGACGGACTGCGACTACTGCGAGCAGGGCGGACCACTGTGGTGTTCACGTCCAGCCCGCTGATGCTGGACCGCGCGGAGCGGGTGGTGTTCGTGCCGGACGGGCGCGTCGACGCCGTCGGCACGCACCACGAGCTGGTGCACACCAATCCGCGGTACCGCGCGGTCGTCACCCGTGAAGAAGAACCAACGCTCGAGGAGTCGTTGTGAGACCCCCTCTGTACGACCCGGCAGCCCCGCAGGAAGCGGCCCGGCTGCCGGTAGCAAGTCGCGCAACTGTGCGCGCCTATGTGAAGACACTGTTCCGCAGGCACCGCCGAGCATTCGCCTGGTTGACCCTGGTGAACGCAGTGGCGGCGCTGAGCGGCATGGTCGGGCCCTGGCTGCTCGGCACCGTGGTGGAGAAGCTGTCCCAGGGGCAGCAGGACGTTGACCTTCCCTATGTGGTGCTGGGCTTCACGATCGCGCTGCTGGTCCAGACGGTGTTCGTCCGGATGACCAGACTGCGTGGTGCGGTGCTCGGTGAGGAGATGCTCGCGGATCTGCGCGAGGACTTCCTGGTCCGCGCTGTCGGCCTGCCGCCTGGTGTGCTGGAGCGCGCCGGGACCGGTGACCTGCTGTCCCGGATCACCACCGACATCGATCGGCTCTCGCATGCCATGCGCGACGCCGTACCGCAGCTGACCATCGCTGTGCTGTGGGCCGGTCTGCTGATCGGCGCACTGATCGTCACTGCGCCGCCGCTGGCGGTGGCCGTGGTGATCGCCGCGCCGATCCTGATCATCGGCGGCCGGTGGTACTTCCGCCGGGCGCCGCAGGCGTACCGCTCGGAGGCGGCCGGGTACGCCGCGGTCGCCTCGGCGCTGGCCGAGACCGTGGACGCCGGCCGGACCGTCGAGTCGCACCGGCTCGGTACTCGCCGGATCGAGCTGGGTGACACCCGGATCGGTCAGTGGGTCGGCTGGGAGAAGTACACGCTCTATCTGCGGATGATCCTGTTCCCGGTGATCAACATGACGCACTCGGTCGCACTGGCCGCGGTGCTGGTGATCGGTGGCGGATTCGCGCTGCAGGGCTGGATCACCGTCGGTGCGCTCGTCACGAGCGCGCTGTACATCCAGATGCTGGTGGAGCCGGTCAACATGATGATCCGCTGGTACGACGAGCTCCAGGTGGCGCAGGTGTCGCTCGCCCGGCTGGTCGGGGTTCGCGAGGTCGAGACCGAGCAGTTCGGTGAGGAGCGCGAGCCGGAAGGCCGGACCGTGCTGGCCGACGAGGTCAGGTTCGGCTACCTGGAAGGGCGCGACGTGCTGCACGGCGTCACGCTGACCGTGCAGCCCGGAGCGCGGGTCGCGCTGGTGGGCCCGTCCGGTGCCGGTAAGTCGACACTGGGCCGCTTGCTGGCCGGCATCTACTCACCGCGGGTCGGTGACATCACCCTGGGTGGTGCTGCCCTCGACCGGATGTCGGCCGAGCAGGTCCGTAGTCATGTCGCACTGGTCAACCAGGAGCACCACGTGTTCGTCGGCAGTGTCCGCGACAACCTGCGGCTGGCTCGGACAGAGGCGACCGACGCGGACCTGTGGGCTGCACTGCGGTCGGTGGATGCCGACGGCTGGGTGGCTGGGTTCGACGACGGTCTGGACACCGAGGTGGGCTCCGGCGGCGTCACACTGACGCCGGCACAGGCTCAGCAGGTCGCACTGGCCCGGCTGGTGCTGGCCGACCCGCACACGCTGGTCCTGGACGAGGCGACCTCGTTGATGGACCCGCGGGCCGCTCGGCACCTGGAGCGCTCGCTCGCCGGTGTACTCGAGGGCCGGACCGTGGTGGCGATCGCGCACCGCTTGCACACCGCGCACGATGCGGATGTGATTGCGGTGGTGGAGGACGGCAGGATTGTGGAGCTGGGCGGTCACGACGAACTGGTCGATGCCCAAGGCCCCTATGCCGCGCTGTGGCACTCCTGGCACGGCGACCGCTGAATGGGTTGCAGCAAGTGGCAGACGCGATGTCTGCCACTTGCTACACCTCACGTGTCAGGATGAAAGTGTGCTGACTACGCTGTTATCGCTCCCGTCTTCGACAGCTCTCGATGTGAACGACGAGGGCGGGATGCTCGTCCTGTACGACGGGACCGGTGTCCGCCAGGTCAACGAGATCGCCCCGGACGGCAGCTGGCGCGCACTCACCGACCTCGGTGACAGCTGCCGGCACGCGCAGTTCGTCCCGGGCAGCCGGTCGGTGATCGTCGAACACGACAGCGGCGGCAACGAGCGCGGTCAGCTCTCGATCCTCGATCTCGACGAGCCCGGGCTGCCCACAATGACCCCGCTCGTGCACGACCTCGACTACCTGCACCACCTGATCGCCGCGAAGCCGGGCCGCGTGCTCTACACGACCAACCGGCGGAACCGGGTCGACTTCGACCTGATCGCCCGGGAGCTGGCCACCGGCGAGGACACCGTGCTGTACGACGGCGGCGGCTGGGTCATGGCTGTCAGTGCCTCGCCCGACGACCGCTGGGTAGTGCTGTGCGTCGCCAGCGCCCCTGCGAACTCCATACAGCTCCTGCTCGTCGAGACCGCCACACAGACGGTCACCGAGCTCACCCCCGCCGACGCACTGAACGACCAGGGCCAGGTGTCCTGGCTGCCCGACTCATCGGCCATCGTGGTCTCCAGCGACGCCGACCGCGACCGGAAGGCCTTGCGCCGCTACGACTTGAGCACTGCGGCCTGGAGCGACGTACTGGTCGACGATGCGCACGACCTGGCCTCATGGCTGTCGCCGGACGGTGAGCAGTTGCTGGTCGCAGTGGTCGACGACGGTGAGGTTGCACTCGCGGCGCACCGGCTGTCCGACGGGTCTGAGCTCGCCCGGCTGGACCTACCGGCCGGTGGCTGCACAGCGCTGGCCTTCGGGACGCCCGACCCGGTCTGGTCGCCGGATGGTTCGTTTGCCGCGTTCACCTACAGCTCTCCGATCACACCGCCGACGGTGTACCGGTATGTCCCGGCCAGTGGCGAAGTGATCGCCGTACCGGCGCCGGACATGCCTGAGGTGCCGAAGCTGACCATGCCGGAGAGTCTGCGGGTGCCGTCGTTCGACGGTGAGCAGGTGCCGGTTTTCGTCTTCCGGCCGACCGGACCGGATCTGGGATCGACCGTGCTGCACATCCACGGTGGGCCCGAGGGCGCGTCGATGCGCATCTGGCACCCGGTGATCGCCTCCCTGGCCGCCGAGGGGCACACCGTGATCGTGCCGAACGTGCGCGGCTCAGCGTGCTACGGCAAGCGCTGGTACTCGCTGGACGACCGCCAGCTGCGGCTGGACTCGGTGAAGGACCTGGCCGCGATCCACGCCTGGCTGCCGACGATCGGCGCCGACCAGAGCCGTGCGGTGCTCTGGGGCGGTTCGTACGGCGGATACATGGTGCTGGCCGGTCTGGCGTTCCAGCCGGAGCTGTGGGCGGCCGGCGTGGACATCGTCGGGATCGCCTCGCTGGTGACCTTCCTGGAGAACACGTCCGACTACCGCCGTGCGACGCGCGAGCGGGAGTACGGCTACCTCGCGACCGACCGGGAGTTCCTGGAGACCGCCAGCCCGCTCAGCCGGGTCGACGACATCCGGGCGCCGCTGTTCGTCATCCACGGGGCCAACGACCCGCGGGTGCCGCTGTCCGAGGCCGAGCAGATCACTGCGGCGCTGGAGCAGCGTGGCGTGGCGTGCGAGCTGGCCGTGTACCCGGACGAAGGACATGGGCTGGCCAAGCTGAAGAACCGGCTGGACGCGTACCCGAGGGCCTTCAGCTTCCTGCGGCAGCACCTGGCCACAGTGGAGTGAGTGTCGCGGCTGTCGCGTCCAGCCGGACCGGCAGCCCGAGCGGTACGGCGAGGTTCAGGTCCTCGTGGCCGACCGCAGCCCCCTCCACCATGGGGAGGCCGAGTGGCTCCAGGCGCTCCCGTACGACGTCTGCCGCGAGCCCCTGGTCGTCCGACCCACTGAAGTCGCCGACCACGATCCCGGTCACCTGATCGAACCAGCCGGACCGCAGGAGCTGGGTGAGCATCCGGTCGATGCGATAACCCTGCTCACTCACGTCTTCCAGTACGACGACGCCGGACGGTGCCGCGTAGGTCGGCGTACCGATGCTGCTGGCGAGCAATGCGAGGTTGCCCCCGCGCAGCACGCCTTCCGCGACACCTCCGATGAGAGTGCGTGCGCCGCGTGGTGCGAGCAGGTCGGTGACGCTCTCGGGCTCGAAGAGCAGGTCGTGCAGGCGGGAGCGACCTTCTACCACGCCCAACTGCTCGACTGCGGCCGCCATCGGACCATGGATGGTCACGAGCCCGCGAGCGTTCAGTGGTTCGTGCAGTGCGGTGATATCGCTGAAGCCGACGAACCACTTCGGTACGGCGGCCAGTTCGTCGAAGTCGACCGCCTCGAGCATCCGCTGCACGCCGTACCCGCCGCGTCCGCAGAAGACCGCAGCGAACCGGTCGTCGAGCCACGCGTCCCGGAAGTCGCCGGCCCGCGCCTTGTCCTCAGCAGCCAGATAGGCGAACCGCTCATGCCCGGCCAGCACCGACGGCATCACCTCGACCTCGAGCCCCCACCCCTTCAGGTACTCGGTACCGATCTCGAGCCGCTCCGCCCGCATCGCCCCGGACGGCGCCACCACCGCGATCCGGTCACCAACCTGCAGGGACCGCGGCACCACCACGTTCATCACGCGCAGACCTTATCCCGGCCCATTTGGATCACCAGGTGACCGTCAGGGGTGCTGATTTCGTGACGCCGTTGACGGTGACTGTCAGGGCGGTGGTGCCGGGG
>NZ_SMKA01000118.1 GCF_004348455.1 Kribbella albertanoniae | reverse complement strand
GGGTTGGGGTGAGGGGTGTTGTCGTTGCTAGAGGCAACAGGATTAGGGCGGCGGTGGTGAAGCCGAGTAGGGCGCTGGTTGTTGGGTCTTGTTGGTTGCGGTTGAGGAGGGTGGTTAGGGCGTAGCCGGCGCCTGAGATGAGCGAGAGGGCGATGCCTGAGGTTGAGGGGGTGCCGGAGGCTTCGTTGCCGATGACTAGGAGGGTTAGGCCGAGGATTGCTAGTAGTAGGGCGGTGGTGATGCGTTCGCGGGCGCCTAGGGCGATGAAGAGTGGGCCTACGCCTAGGGAGACGACGGTGGCTACGGCGATGCCTACGCGGGGGATGGCGGCGAAGTAGCCGAGTTGGCAGACGGCTAGGCCTAGGCCGCTGAGGAGGTAGCGGAGTGGGGCGGTCGCGAAATGGTGGGTTATTCGGGTGCGGCCTAGTAGGCGGCAGGCTGCGGCTAGCCAGATGGCGCCGGTGAGTAAGCGCCAGAAGGAGATTGCTGTTGAGTTCAGGCCGCTGTGCTGGGCGAGCAGGGCGCCGGTGGGGCCGCCGGTGCCCCAGGCGATTCCGGCCAGGGCGACGTACAGGAGACCGCGCGCCGAAGACGGCGCGAGACGGTGGTGCATCAGACACTCCAGGGTGTTCGCACGGAGAGATTGGGGCGTCTGCGAACAGCCCTAAGAAGCCCGGGTCATCACCTGGGCGCGCTGAGGTTTGCCGTCCGCTAAGCGGCGGCGGGCGGAGTGATGATGCGATGCATGTCGGCGACCCTAGCAATCACCCGACTAGCTGCCGAACCGTTTTCGAGCATAGGCACGGAGGAGTCGCCGCGATTCCTGGATCGCGGCGACTCGCCGTACAGGTCCTGGGGGTTACGCGCTGGCGCAGCCCAGGTATTCGAGGTAGAGGCTTGACATCCAGTCGACGTCGTGGGGAGCGGTGATGCTTGACAGCTTGACCCACTGGTTGGGGCCGTTGTCCCAGCGGTGGGTGACTGGGGTGGCGCCGTCGACTGAGCCTCCTGGGCCCTTGACGGCGGCGCCTGCGCCGACAGAAGTCTGCATGTTGTTGAAGTCGGGCAGTTCGTAGACGCCTCGAACGACCGGCGGGGTGGTGCCCACGGGACCGAGGACGCGGTACTTCAGGCCGTTCGGGCATCCTTCGGCGTTGGCCAGGGTGGGGGTTGCGAGGAGGGTTCCACCGAGGATTGCGGCGCTGACCGCGGCGATGACTTTGCGCATTTGATCTCCCGAGATGTAGGTGCTTGCCCAGTTCATGCGTGACAGCTGAGGGTCTGGGCAAGCTGAGGTTGTGTAGAGCCTCGCGAGTTCACCTTCGGAAAACCTTTGGCCCTCCTTGCCCCGTACCGTGGGCCCTGCCGCCGCCCCGCGGACCGGGGTGCGTGGCTGATGGGGCAGCTGGTGCTCACGGGGGGAGGGCTGACGTGGCGGAGATTCGTCTGCTGGGGCCGGTCGGGTTGTGGATCGGCGAGGTGGAGGTCGACATCGGCGCGGCTAAGCAGCGGCTTGTGTTTGCTGCGCTTGCGGCCCAGCCTCGGCAGGTGGTGCCGATTGATGTGCTTGCTGACCGGGTGTGGGGTGAGCAGTTACCGAAGCGGCCGGCTGGCACTTTGTATCCCTATCTGAGTTTGCTTCGGAGTGCGCTTGGGCCGGCGGGGTTCGGGATCGATCGGCGCAGTGGTGGTTACGTGCTCGACGCGCCGGAGACCGCTGTCGACGCGCTCCGGTTCCGGCGCCTAGTCATGGAGTCCGATGCCGCGGGGCTGTGGGCGGCGTTGGCGTTGTGGCGTGGGGTGCCGCTGACGGGGATGGACAGCAGTTGGGCGGTGTCGTATCGCAACGGTCTGCTGGACGACCGGTTGTCGGCGTGGTTGCGGCTTGCCGAACGGACGGAGGGTTTGGGAGGGCTGGCCGATGAGCTCGTCCGGGTTGCGGGCGAGTATCCGTTGTCGGAGCCGCTGGCTGGGTTCCTGATCCGGGCGTTGGTGCAGGCCGGACGGCGGGCTGAAGCGTTGCGGTCGTATGCCGAGCTTCGGGATCGGCTGATTCGTGAGCTCGGCGAGGAGCCGAATGACGAGCTCCAGGAACTGCATCTGAGCATTCTTCGGCGCGAGCGGACGCCGACCGATCAATCCATCAAGCCCGTGCCGCGTCAGATTCCAGCGGTCACCCAGGCACTCGTTGGACGGGCCGCCGAGTTGCGGGCGCTGGACGAGTCGCTCGACATCGCAGTACCGGCTGTTGCGATCTCGATCATTGTGGGGACGGCCGGCATCGGCAAGACCACGCTCGCGCTGCATTGGGCTCACCGCATCAAGGACCGGTACGGCGGCGGCCAGATCTTCCTGAACTTGCACGGGTTCGACCCGGCAGGCGAGCCGACCGCACCCGCCGAGGCGCTCCGCGTGTGTCTCGAGGCGATCGGTGTCCGGCCGGAGGAGGTGCCGGATGGACTCGAAGCGCGGGTTGCGATGTTCCGGAGCCTCACCGCGGAGCGACGGCTGCTGGTCGTTCTCGACAACGCCCGTGACGCCGCTCAGGTCCGTCCACTCATACCGAGCGGGCCTGGGTGCGCTGTCGTCGTCACCAGCCGGAATCAGCTGACTGGCGTGGTCGCCGAGTTCGGTGCGCGTCCGGTCATGCTCGATCTGCTGAGTGCGGCCGATGCCGAGAAGCTGCTCAGCGAGCGGATGGGTGTCCGCCAAGTCCCCGCGGAACCAGCGGCAGTCGCGGCCTTGGCGCGGCACTGTTCCGGTCTCCCGCTCGCGTTGTCCGTGCTGGCGGCACACGCTGCGCTGCTGCCGAAGCTGCCGCTCGGCGAACTTGCGTGTCAGCTGACCGACAGCGGGTCCCGCCTGGACCGATTCGAAACCGCGGATCCGATGACGTCCGTGCGCGCCGTACTGTCCTGGTCCCGCGACGTGCTGGATCCGGAGGCACGGCGACTGTTCCGGCTGCTCGGCCTGCATCCCGGTCCCGACATTTCTGCGCCTGCGGCGGCGAGCCTCGCGGGAACGGATCGCGCGAGCATCGAACGGGCGCTCCGCAGACTGTGCCAGGCGAGTTTGCTCGTCGAGCATGTCGCCGACCGGTACGCCTGCCACGATCTGCTCCGGGTCTTCGCCGCGGAGACGCTCAGCGCCGAGGAGTCCCCGGCGGACCGGGACGCGGCCCTCCGTCGGCTCCTCGACCATTACCTCCACACGGCGTACCGGGCCATCGGCAGGCTCAACCCCGGCCGCGACGAGTTCGATCTCGGGCAGCCGTGCGGCGGCGCACGTCCAGAAGACATTGCCGACGTTGGTACGGCGCTCGCCTGGTTCACCGATGAGTTGCCCGTGATCAGGTCAACGATCGAACTGGCATCCGCTACCGGGAACCACGTCGACACCTGGCGGCTGGCGGATCTCACCGCCCGCTTCCTCGGCCGGAAGGGTCGCTACCAGGACGCGATCGCCGTCGAAGAGGTCGGGCTGGCCGCCGCACAGCGGCTCGGCGACTCCTCTGCCCTCGCGATGAGCTATCGCGGTCTCGCCTACTTCCACAGCCGGGCCGATCAGTTGACCGAGGCCCGGCAGCACATTCGCCGTTCCCTGCAGCTCTACCGCTCGAGCGGCGACAGAATCGGGCTGGCGTCAGCTCTGGAGACCGCGGCGCTGGTGCTGGACCAGAGCGGCGAGTACCGCGCAGCGATCAGCCATCTCGAGAACGCGGCCAGGATCTTCACCGCCCGCGGGCATCGGATCCGTCAGCTGCGCTGTCTCGGTTCCATCGGCTGGTACCAGGCTCAACTCGGCGAGCTCGACGCCGCGGCCTCAGCCGGCCGGGAGGCACTTGCGCTGGCCGGTGACCTCGGCGACCTCAAGTCTGTCGCCGCGGGTCACCAGCTGCTCGGCTATGTGAGTAACTGCGAGCAGAACTACGGGGCTGCAGTCCGTTCGTACGAGCAAGCCGTGCAGATCTATCGCAAGATCGGCGACAGGTTCTACGCTGCTACGACCCTCCAGTCGATCGGCGACATCCAGGCCGAGGCAGGCGACAACCGGGCCGCCCGGACGGCCTGGACGGATGCCCTCGGCATCTTCGACGAGCTCGACCATCCCCTGGCAGAGAAACTCCGCACCCAGCTCGCCACCCACCCCTCGGCGAGACGGGTTTGAGCGATGGTGTGGCCCCAGGCCTGGCTCATGAGGCGAAGCCGTGATTACATAGCGGAATCAAGGAGACGCGTTACGTCGCGGATGGCTGTAGGCCAGGTACCGCACGCTGATCTCCATCGCGCACCCGGGTCGCCGACATCACAGCGGCCGAGCGCAGACAGAACCAGGGAAGGCTTGGCTTTCATGCCAGTCGACACCGTTCACGTCATTTCCACCGTTCAACCAAGCGGCCGCCGCGTGCGGGCGCGAAGGGGTTTGGCCCTGCTGTGTGGGGTTGCCCTGCTGGGGGCAGGCACAGTGGTTGCGAGTCCTGCCTATGCCTATAGCAATCCCTCGCCTGTGAATCTTGGGGCCGCGGGCAACTATGCGATCCTGGCGAGTTCGGGGATCAGAACGACGGGCGTCACCGCCGTTACCGGTGACATGGGGATCTCGCCGGCCGGGGCCTCCTCGATCACTGGCTTCGGCCTGACCCAGTTCGGCACCTTCGCAACCTCTCCCCAGGTCGTTGGGATGGTGTACGCCGCCGACTACACCGCGCCTACCCCGGCCAACCTCACCACGGCCGTGGGCAACGAGGTTACTGCCTACAACGACGCTGCCGGCCGGACGCCTGCAGACTCCCTGAACTACCTCGCCGGTGCGGTGACCGGACCCCAGACCCTCGGCCGCGGCGTCTACAAATGGACCACTGGCGTGACCGTGTCCGGGACTGTCACCCTCAATGGTGGCGTCAACGACGTGTTCATCTTCCAGGTTGCCGGCACCCTGAACTTCTCAGGGTCCGCCAAGATCGTCCTGACCGGCGGAGCACGCGCCTGCAACGTGATCTGGCAATCCGCCAGCCAGGTGACCTTGGCAGGAGGCGCCGAGACCAAAGGCGTCATCCTCGGCAAAACCGCCATCGTCGCGCAAAGTGGAGCGACACTGACGCCAGGCCGAGCTCTGGCCCAAACCGCAGTCACCATGATCGCCAACACCGTGACCGCACCAACCTGCTGACCAGTTCACCCAACGTCTGATCCAACGGATGGCAGTGGGCCGGCCCTGGCGGGTCGGCCCACTTGGTCGTGGCATGGATCAAGACCGGCCTGCCAAATCGTAGAGGGCCTATTTCGACCGCCAGGTGAGCATGGATTGGTTGGCGCGTAGGAAGAGGCGCTCGGGGAGGAGTCTTGTGGCGGTGTTGCGGAGGGGGACGGTCAGGGGTCCGGATGCTTGGGCGAACGCTCCGAAGGTGGCTGATTGGCGAGCTATGGCTTGGGTTCGGGGGCGTCGGCGGCGGTTGTAGAGGACTAGGCCGTCGTCGATGTCGCCGTCGAGGGCCTCGGCGAGCTCGACCGCATCCTCCAGCGCAGTACCGCCGCCTTGGCCTAGGTCGGGGGTCATGGCGTGGGCGGCGTCTCCTAGTAGGGCTGCGCGGCCGGTGACGTAGGTGCGCAAGGCGGGGAGGCGGTAGATGTCGTGCTGGAGGATGTCGGAGTTCGTGACGCTGTTGAGGATGGCTGGGATGGGGGCATGCCAGTGGGCGAAGCGGCGGCAGAGTTCGGCGCGGTTGTCGGGGAACGTCGTACCTGCTGGGGTTTTGGCTGTTAGGTAGGAGTAGATGGCATTGTCGGCCAGGCGGAAGATGCCTACTCGCTCGCCTCGGCCCCAGGATTCGGTGACGTCCGAGTCGAGGTCGGTCGGTGGGGCGATGAGGCGCCAGGTGGTGTAGCCGGCGTACACGGGTGGTTTGGCGTGCGGCCATAGGGCAGCGCGGACTGTGCTGTGGAGACCGTCGGCACCTACCAACAGATCGGCCGAGGTTTGTACGCCGTCGTCGTGGGTGACCGTCACCTGGCCGCCGGAGTTCTCGACGCTAGCGACTGTCGTGCTCAACACGATCGCGTTGGCGGGAACGGCTTTGCGGAGGATGTCCAGGAGGGTGGGACGGCGGAGCATGAGGGTTTCGCCGTAGGGGGTTTGGAGGGTTGAGCGGAAGAGCCAGCGGCCGTGGTGGTCACGGAAGCCGCCTGGGCCTTCGGGGGTGCTGAAGGCTCGTACCTGGTCGCCTACGCCTAATAGGTCTAGCGCGCGGGTTGCGTTGGGCCAGAGGGAGATTCCGGCGCCTACCTCGCGGAGAGCGGGGGCGCGCTCCAGGACCTTGATGTTCCAGCCGCGATGGTGCAGAGCGATGGCGGCGGCTAGGCCGCCGATGCCCGCTCCGACGATTACCGCGTTTCGTTCTGCCAAGTCTCGATCGTAAGCGATCTCAGGGGCGGACGGTGGGTCCAGGTTGCCCAGCGCCAGAGCCATTCGAGGGGGCCTTGGGTAAAACGGCGGAGCCAGAGGGTGGAGTAGACGCATTGCGTGGTGAGGATTGCGGCGGCGATCAGTACGACGTCCGTGGTCGCGATCGTCTGTAGGTCGAAGACTGCGACGATCGTGAGGACGAGAGCAGTTGCTGCGAGGTAGTTGGTGAGGGCCATTCGGCCCAGTGGCGTGAAGATCGCTTGGAGGATTGGACGGAGGCGAGTCCTCAAGAGCACAAGCAAGAGGCAAACGTAGAAGGCTGCGACGAGCAGACCTCCGGTGGCTAGGGCGGTTGAGAACGCGCGGTCGTCAGGCTGAAGGGTTGTCTGCCAGATCAGGACCGGTACGGCGGCCAGAGCGAGGCCGAGTGTGGTGATCGGCAAGCCCCGGCCGAGCTGGGGTAGACGGTCGACGAGGTTGTAGCGGACCAGGGCCGAGCCGGTGAGGAACAGGGCTGCGGTGAGGGTGAAGCGGCCGTCGCCGGTGGCTAGCGAGACGATCAGGAGGACCGGGCCAAGGATTGCTACGGCTGGTCTTGGTAGCCAGGTTGAGGGGAGCAGGACTAGTAGGCCGACTACCGCATAGGTCGAGAGGATGTCGCCCCACCACAGGAGCAGAAAGTGGGCGGCGCCGATCGCCAGTAGGCAGAGGAGACGGCGTACCAGCAGGACGCGCGGGCGTGGGGCGCGGGCTGAGGCGGAGCGGAGCAGTAGGGAGAAGCCGATGCCGAAGAGGAGCGCGAAGATCGGCATGAAGCGTTGCTCTACAAGAAGGCCGAGCCAGATGGAGCCGTCTGAGCCGGTAGAGACTTCGACCGTTCGGCCGCCTGAGATGGGCTGGACGTTCGCCAGCAGGATGCCGCAGAGCGCGAAGCCGCGGATGACGTCGAGCTCGGCGATCCGCGGTTGTCCTGAAGAGGTGGGCATGAACTCAACCCTCGGGACTACGGGCAGCCAGGGATAGCAGCCGAAAGTACGTTGCAGACAGTACTTTCGGCCGGTTCTACCCGGCATCGGTGATTCCGTACGCTGGGCAGATGCGATTGGCGAGGACGGCGAGTGACATCGCGTTGGGTGGCATCCTCGTTGTGCTGCTGGGATTCTCGGCGTACCAGCTCGCGGTTGCCTGGGGCGCGGCGTACTGGGTTCTCGATGCTGTTGCAGGGGCGGTTGTCGGTGTGATCGCCTTGCTGCGCAGGCGCGATCGCTGGTATGCGGCAATCACAGGGATAACTCTAGGAGCGGTGACGGTGGTGTCCGCGTGGCTTGCGGACCTGCCGACGGAGCCAGGGCCGGCGATGGCCTTGGCGCTCTCGGTGCTGGTCGGCTCCGGGGTCGCGAGGCTGCCAGGGACACAAGCCATCACCATCACAGTAGGCGGGTTGCTGGTCGCGGCGGGCAGCCTCCTGATCAGCCAAACCTCAGGCGTGGCAACGATGAACGCGATCGGTTGGGTCGTCGCGGCATCAGTCGGGACCTGGCTAAGACTTCGCGCCGTACGGCGACATGCGATCGCCACCCGAATCCGGCGGGACGAGCGGGTGGACCTCGCGCGGGAGCTGCACGATGTCGTCGCGCACCACATCGCGGGCATCGTGCTCCAGGCCCAGGGTGCGCGGATCGCGGGGCGGCGGCAACCTGCGCAGTACGACGAGTCGCTCGCGGGAATCGAGTCCGCCGGAGCGGAGGCGTTGGCTGCGATGCGTCGTGTGGTCGGCCTGTTGCGAGACGGCGACGCGATGCCCGGCCCGGCAGGCTTGGTCCAAATTAAAGAACTCGTCGAACGCTTCAACGGGCCGACGCCCGAGCTCCACCTCCCTGACAGCGAACCCGAATGGCCGCAAGAAGTCACGACCACCGTCTGCCGCATCGTGCAGGAGTCCCTGACCAACGTCGCTCGGCACGCTCCCCACGCCGGCGCCGTCACGGTGAACGTCATCCAGGCCGGGCGTTCCGTCACTGTCGACGTACTGGATGACGCCGAGGCCGGTCCCGTGCGCTATCGGCGGGGCGGGTTCGGGCTGGTCGGCATTCGGGAGCGCGTCGAGGCGCTCGGCGGCACACTGACCGTCGGTCCCCGCGCCGTCAAAGGATGGGCCGTCTCCGCGTCACTTCCGCTCGGGCCGGCGCGATGACGATCAGCGTGCTGCTGGCCGACGATCAGGCGATGGTTCGCAACGGCCTGCGGTTGATCCTGGAGAACCAGGCTGACATCTCAGTCATCGCGGAGGCGGCGGACGGCGTCGAGGCGATCGCGTTGGCCCGGGAGTTGCGGCCGGACGTGTGCCTGGTCGACATCCGGATGCCACGGCTCGACGGTGTCGAGGTCACCCGCGCGCTCGCCGGTCCCGACGTACCGGAGCCGTTGAAGGTAGTCATTGTGACCACGTTCGATCTGGATGAGTACGTGTACGGCGCGCTGCGCGGTGGGGCGGCCGGGTTCATCCTGAAGGATGCGGGGCCGGCGTTGCTGGCTGAGGCAGTTCGTGCAGCACACGCTGGGGATGCGCTCGTGTCCCCTTCCATCACGGCGCGTCTGCTTCGCCAATTCACACCGGTCAGCCAAACCAGAACGCCGTTGACCGATCGCGAAGCCGACGTCGTGAAGGCGATCGCGCGCGGGCGCACCAACCACGAGATCGCGGCCGAGCTGTTCATCGCGCTGAGCACTGTCAAAGGCCACGTCGCCGGCATCCAGCACAAGCTCAGCGCCCGCAACCGCACCGAGATCGCCATCTGGGCCTGGCAGTCCGGTCTGCTTTAGACCGGGTAGCCACGATGACGTGGGGCAGGCCATCATGGTCGGGCACTGGTGGGCTACCGAGAGAGATCAATGGGTGACGCGGACAGTCAGGCGAAGATCGAGGTTACGGTCGGCTGGGTGGTCGGGCTGGTTGCGTGTTCGCTGGGCTTTCTGCTGGCGATCGTGTCGGTGACGTTGCCTTGGACGTTCGTCTATCCGCGGCCGGGACAGAGAGTCACGCCGGGCGGGCCTACTGATCCGTTCCTCACCAGAATCAGCAACTACGAACCTGCTTCGACGGTGACCGTTCTGATGGTGATCGGGTTTGCGCTGATCGTCGCTGCGTGTTTCGGGACCAGCGGGTGGGTCAATGCTGTACTGCGGGTTGCGGCGCCGGCCATCGGCACCTTCGGCGCGTGGTTCATCGGAATCGCGTACATCGTCGTGCTCAGGACTGTCGACTACGGCTACACACGTGAGGTCGGCGAGGCGGTTCGATTCGATCGCGCCATTTACAACACTGTGCCGGCTACTGGCCTCTCGTTGTGTTGTTTCGGTGTTCTGCTGATGGCCGTCGGGTCGGCGCTGGCCCGCCGGCCGCTCTCCCTCCCGCACCGCGCGGTGGGGGTGCAGCTGGACCGTCTTGGGTATGTGTGCGCCGGGGTTGCCCTGGTCATGCTGCTCGGCTCGTTCTCCGAGCCGTGGCTTCGGCAGCCACCAGACCCGTCGTCCGTCAGTCGCTCGTGGGGCGGACCGCCCCAGCTCGCGTCCTGGTTGGTGGTCTTCCGGTTCACGACGATCGCCGCCTTGATCTTCCTGACTGTGCTGCTGGTGTCGAAGTCGGCGCGGGTCCGCAACTGGATGGCGAGGGCCGGGATCGTCACGTGCGGGGTGACCGTGGTTGTCCTGTTGACCGGGCGGATGATCGCTTGGGTCCCGGCGGTCACGGTCGACATTCGGCCGACCTACTACCTGGCCGTCGGCGCCGCCGTACTGCTGATGTTCGCGTTCCTCGACGCAGCGCTTGGTGAAGTTGTCCGTCGTCTGAGGGAGTCATCATGATGTCGAAGAAGCCCAGCACCATCGGGGTGAGACTCCGGCGCCAGGCGGCGGCCAGGCGCCGGACCGCTGCGGAGACTCCAGCGCGGCGCCTTCTGAGCGGCCGGAACTGGTTGCTGGTGGCACTGGTCGGCGCAATCATCAGCGTGGCGATCCCGTCGGTGTTCCCGGCGACGATCGACGCGGCCCGGGACCTCTGGAGCGATGATCCGATCACGATCGAGACGGCCGATGTCAGCACGACCATCGCCGGGGTGCCCATTGTGGCAACCCCCGGGGACATGCCGAAGGCCGAGGAATCCAGCGCGATCGCTGACCTTGCCTACCAGGCCGGAGGTCAGCCGGCCGGCCTGTCCGGACAACGGCTGACCTTCCGGAACCATCGCTCCAGCGAGGTTCTGGTGACCGGCATCAAGCCGGTTGTCGAGAAGCAGGCGAAACCTCTCGACGGAACCCTGGTGAAGTACTTCAGTCAGGGTGGTGCCGAGACAACGGTTGTCGATCTTGACCTCGACGCTCCAGAGCCGCAGCCGACCAGAACCGAAGCCGGCCGGCCCACCAAGGAGCCGTTCTTTTCCGGCCACAACATCGTCCTCGAGCCCGGCGAGACACATCTGATGCACTTTCGCACCGTGACGCAGCGCTGCGATTGCACCTGGCGGCTGCAGGTCACCTACCGGTACCACGATCAGGACCGCACCGTGACCGTCCCGGCCGCGGACCAGCCGCCCTTCCGGATGACGGCGTACGCCGTGCGCTACCGCACCGTCTATCACGTCGAGGTGACCGGTATTCAGAAGCCCGACCCCAAGACCTACTGCGCAGACGCAGCGATCTGTCGTGCCGCACTCCGGTCGTGCGGAACGGTACGCACAGCCACCAGGACGGCGGTCGTGCGGGTCGAGAAGGGCACGACGTGCGCGGAGGCGGTACGGATCGCCGACCGGTATTACAACGACGCTTCGCTCTCTCACACAGGAAGCGGCGGTTTCGCCGAGGTTGATGGTTGGACTTGCGGCTCAGCTACGGCCGCCGAGGCGGAAAACACCGGACACCTCGGATCCTGCACTCGGGGAGCGGCGAAGGTGAGCATGGACGCGACGTAACCCGCACTCGCAGCGGGCCCGGCGTCGTTGGCGTCTTCACGACTTGCAACATTCTTCAATTCGCTACATGATGAACTGACCCTGAGCCAGCGCGAGGAAGAGGTTCGTCGTGGAGAGCAGTCAGTTCGCCGGCGATCTGCGGCGCCGGGTGCGTGAGGCCAGGCAGGCGCTGGGCGAGGCGCGGGCCGAGGGCGATTTCTATGCGGTGGATATCCGGACCGGTGAGCTCGACAGCCTGCTGCGGCTCGCGATGGAGAACGGCGTCCTTCTCGCGGATGAGTACGAGAACGCAGACCCGGCCGGCGAGCGATGAGCGCGCCGGTTCCGCTCTACCAAGCCAAGGCGGAGTTCTTCCGCGTGCTGGGGCATCCGGTCCGGATCCGCGTGCTTGAGCTGCTGCAGGACGGACCGCGACCGGTGCGGGAGTTGCTGGCCGACATCGCGATCGAGCCGTCGGCGTTGTCCCAGCAGCTCGCCGTACTGCGCAGGTACGGGATCGTGGTGTCGCGTCGCGAAGGGCCGAGTGTGGTCTATGAGCTCGCGGGTGGCGACATCGCCGAGCTGCTACGGACTGCGCGCCGGATCCTGACCGAGCTGATCACCGGCCAGAACGAACTGCTCGCCGAGCTGCGTGGAGCCGAGGCCGCCGCTCAATGAGCGTCCTGGGCCGGTCCCGGGAGTTGCTTCCGGCCCGAGGCGACCTCGCCGCGATGCTGCACCAGCCCCGCCGCGATCTGCTCGCGGGCCTGACCGTGGCGATCGTCGCGCTGCCCCTCGCGCTGGGGTTCGGGATCTCGTCGGGGCTCGGTGCAGCCGCCGGCCTCACCACAGCAGTGGTGGCCGGAGCTCTGGCCGCGGTGTTCGGCGGGTCGAGCCTCCAGGTATCAGGGCCCACCGGCGCAATGACCGTCGTACTGGTCCCGATCATGCACGCGCACGGAGCCAGCGGCGTACTGACCGTCGGGCTACTGGCCGGACTGATCCTGATCGGCTTGGCCATCGCGAAGGCCGGCCGCTACATGGCCTTCGTTCCCGCGCCGGTGGTCGAAGGATTCACGCTCGGAATCGCCTGCGTCATCGGCCTCCAGCAGCTACCCGCCGCACTTGGCGTCGCGACACCGGACGGCGACCAGGTGGTCGTCATCGCGGCCCGCGCCGTCGCGGCGTTCGCGCAGCATCCGCACTGGATCGCAGCAGCCCTCGCGGTGGTTGTCGCGGCCATCATCCTGGCCGGGGCCCGGTTCCGGCCGACCGTGCCGTTCTCGATCCTCGCAGTCGTGGCGGGCACGGTCATCGTCGAGATCGCCGGACTCGACGTGGCACGCATCGGCGAGCTACCCACCGGGATTCCGGCGCCGTCACTGTCGTTCCTCGACCTGTCGACGGTCTGGTCGCTGGCCGGACCGGCGTGTGCGGTCGCTGCCCTGGCCGCACTGGAATCACTGCTGTCGGCGGCTGTGGCCGATGGGATGGGAGTCAGTCACCGGCACGACCCGGACCGGGAGCTGTTCGGCCAAGGCCTGGCGAACCTGGTGACGCCGCTGTTCGGAGGCGTCCCTGCCACCGGCGCGATCGCCCGGACAGCCGTCAACGTCCGGTCCGGCGCGGGATCACGCCTGGCCGCGCTTTTCCACGCCGCGCTGCTCGCCGCGATCGTCTACACGGCCGCACCTCTGGTCGAGCGGATCCCGCTGGCCGCGCTGGCCGGCGTACTGCTGGCGACCGCTGTCCGGATGGTCGAGGTCGGGTCGGTGCGGGCGATGGCCGGCGCCACCCGATCGGATGCCATCGTGCTTGCCCTGACTGCCGCCGCGACCTTGGCGCTCGACCTGGTGAAAGCGGTCATTCTCGGTCTCGTTGTGGCCGGCGCGCTGGCGTTGCGCGCTGTTGCCCGCAGCGCGCGCCTGCGGCAGATGCCGCTGCACCCCGACCTTCCCGGCGACCATACCGCCGAGGAACGAGCACTGCTGGACGAGCACATCGTTGCCTACCGCATCGACGGCCCGCTGTTGTTCGCGGCGCACCGGTTCCTGCTGGAGCTGACCGAGGTCGCGGATGTCTCGGTAGTGATCCTGCGGATGTCGGCGGTCAGCGCGATCGATGCCAGCGGTGCTCTCGTCCTCAAGGACGCCATCGAGAAACTCCAGCACCGCGGTATGACGGTCCTCGTCTCCGGCATCCAGCCCGGCCACCACCGGACGCTCGATGCGCTCGACGTCATCAAGCACCTGCACGCCGCAGGCCAGGTGTTCCCGAACACACCCGAAGCCATCCAGGCCGCACGATCCCACCTGCAGCACACCGGCGTCCTGTAGTCCACTGCGGCACTTGGGTGCCCGAGGCAATCAGCGACGTGAGATATCGGTAGGTATTTCCGTTTTCGCTTGACCTGGGCGTGCGTCTCCCCCAAGGGTTGTGAACGTCCGATTGACTGCGGACTCTCCAGCAGTCGTCGGCCATTTCCCCTTGCCCTGCTCGCGTTTCGACGCCCTGCGAACCGGAGTACACCTATGCGCATGACCGATATCCAGCGTTGTGAGGTCCGTGCTGGACGTCTTGTGGAGTGGACTGTTCATCCGTTGGCCATCGAGGCCGCGGCGGAACTGCCGGAGGATTTGCGTCCGCCGAGTTACGTCCAGGAGTCGCACGTGCAAACTGCGCGCTCGGTGCGCGACGGCGGGCTGTTCGTGCCGACCTGGCTGGGTACGGCGTTCGACATCCCGGGTCAGGTGGATCTCGACGTACTCGAAGAAGCGCTTCGCGTCTGGACGCTGCGGCACGAAACGATGCGCAGCGGCTTCCGGGCGGTCGACGGGCAGATGCAGCGCTTCACGTTGGAGGCCGATTCCCTGACCCTGCAACGAAAAGACGCCGGCAACTTCCCCGATGCCGAGGTGCTGACGCAGTACTTGCAGGACAGGTTCGATGTCGCGGCCGACGCGCTGAGCTGGCCGAACTTCATCTACACCGCCGTCGTCCGAGACGACTGCACGAGTGTCTATCTCGCGTTCGACCACAGCAACGTGGACGCGTACTCGATCTACCGCATTCCCACCGAGATCCACGAGCTCTATGCGGCAGGCCTTGAAGGCCGTGCCGACGAAACCGTGCCGGTCGCCAGCTACGTCGACTTCAGCGCCGCCGAACGCACGAAGGCCGATCAGATCGACGTAGACGACCCGATCGTCGATCGCTGGCGTGAATTCGTGACGAACTGCGACGGCAAACTCCCGAACTTCCCCCTCGACCTCGGCCTCGACCCCGAAGGCCCACTGCCGACGCAGAAGTTCCTCACCGAAATGTTGGTGAACGATGCTGACGCGGCAGCGTTCGAGAAACACTGCCGACCGTACGGCGGAAGCCTGGTCGGCGTGCTCGCAGCCACCGCCCTGATTGTTCGCGACCTGACCGGCCAAGACGTCTACCGGACCGTCGCCCCGTTCCACACGAGGGTCAAGTCCGAGCTGTCCGAGTCGGTCGGCTGGTACGTCGGTGGTGCGCCGCTCGAGATCCCGGTCGCCGAGGCAACCAACTTCGACGACGCGCTCGACTCGGTCCGCACCGAACTTCGCAAGAACCGGCCGATGTCGCGCGTGCCCGTCGCCCGCGTGCTCCAACTCCTGGGCACCGACTTCCGCCCCACGTCCCCCGACCTGTACTCGATCGTCTCCTTCGCCGACGGACGTTCCGTCGAAGGATCGGAGCGGTGGCAGGAGCTGAAGGCCTACGGCCTGATCCGGGTCTCGTACGGCGACCAGGTGTGCGTCTGGATCAGCAGAGTCCACGAGGGCCTGCAGTTCGCCTGCCGCTACCCGGACACCGACGCCGCCTACAAGAGCATGCGCCTGTACGTCGAGCGCCTCCGCGACGTCATGCTCGCCGCAGGCTGACCACGGGCTAGCGCGCGAGCAGCAGCGGCAGGCCGGAGCGCTCCACCAGGGTTGGATCGGCGAAGGACGTGATGCCGCGAACGCCGTCGTACGTGATGTCGAGAACGACCAGGCCGAAGGCCTCGTACGAACCGTCGGATCGCCGAATGTAGTCGGCCGCTGCCGGCTGGCCGTTGGCGGCGGTCGGCAGCATCCGCCAACTGCCCGGACCATCGACGAGGACACGATCCATCAGGAACCGCAGGCAGGTCTTCAGGCCGGCGAACCACGTGCTGGTACCGGCCGCCTGCAGGACGGCATCGTGGTGGAGTACCTCGGCCAGCGCCGCGGCGTCGCTCGCTTCGATGGCCGCGATGTAGCGGTCGAGCAGATCGCTGAGCACCGGATCGTTCGGTTCCGAAACCTCGTCGAGGCGCGGAGCAACCTCGGCCATCTTGCCGCGGGCCCGCTGCAGGCTGCTCTTGACCGCGGTCGTCGTCGTCTCCAGAACCTCGGCCGTCTCGGCCGCTGAGAACGAGAGGACATCCCGCAGAATCAGCACTGCCCGTTGTGACACAGGCAGATGCTGCAGGCTCGCAATCACGCCGAGCCGCAAGGTCTCCCGGGACCCGACGATCGCCGCCGGATCCAGCAGCGCCTGCGGAATCGGCTGGACCATCCGTACTCCGGCACCCAGCTCCCGGACGGGCGCGTCCGGATCGTCCGTCGGCGCGCCGAGTCCGGACGGCAGGAACCGTCTGCTGCGGTGCTTGAGGGCAGTCAGGCAGGTATTCGTGGCGATCCGGTAGAGCCAGACGCGGACGGACGCGCGACCGTCGAAGTTCTGGTAGCTCTTCCAGGCTCGGAGCGAGGTCTCCTGGAGCATGTCCTCCGCCTCGTCGACGGACCCCATCATCCGATAACAGTGCGCGAGCAACTCGTGGTGGAGTCGCTCCAGTTCACGCAGCAGCACTTCGTCGTCCGCCATGGTTCCGGCATCGTACGGCGGTATCGCCCGCCCCTGCCAGCGCTGTCCGACGTGTCAAAGTCGACGGGGCGATCGCGATTCCTTCGGCCGCGCAGTGAAGTCAGTACACCTCATCGTTCTGACTACCTCGCGGGAGCATGCCATGCAGTTCAACCTGTTCCTCCCCACCGGCTTCGGTGCGGACCTCTCCTCCGCCGAGGATCCGGTGGACATCATCGAGCGGATCATCGGACTCGCCCAGGTCGCGGAGGAGGCAGGGTTCGCCGAAGTCTGGCTCCCCGACCACCTGCAGACGATCCCCCCGACGAACAACCATCACTTCGAGGCCTGGACGCTGCTGACCGCGGTCGCTCGAGCGACCAGCACGATCCGGATCGGGCAGCTGGTGACCGGCAACGGCTACCGCCATCCCGCACTGCAGGCCAAGATGGCCTCGACGCTCGACGTACTGTCTCGGGGCCGCCTCACCTTCGGGATCGGCGCCGGCTGGTACCAGCCCGACTACGACGCTTTCGGCTACGAGTTCCCCCGGGCCGGCCAGCGGCTCCGGGAACTGCGCGAGGCCGTGCAGGTCATCCGATCGCTCTGGACCGAGGAGGTGACTGACTTCGACGGCGAGTTCTACCAACTGAAAGGTGCTTACTCGCAACCCAAAGGCGTCCAGCAACCGCACATCCCACTGATGGTCGCCGGGGGCGGCGAGAAGGTCACGTTGCGGATCGTCGCCGAGTTCGCCGACGTCTGCAACCTGATGACGTCGCCCGCGGAGATCGAGCGCAAGCTGAAGATCCTGCGTGACCACGCCGCGGCTGCCGGCCGCGACATCGAGTCGATCAGGATCACTGCCACCACCGCCGCCTTACTCGCCGAGACCGACGAAGCTGCCCAGGCCTTCCTGGACCCGAGGATGGGCGCCTTCTACCCCGGCGACTTCGGCTCCTACCTGCTCTACGGCACCGCCGAAACCATCCGGGACCGGATCGACGCCTACGCGAAAGCCGGCGTGACCGAACTCGTCGTCGGCTTCCACAACGCAACAGATCCAGACGCGATCAAGCAGTTCGCCCGGGCCGTCACAGGTCGGTGAGGGATTTGCGGACGTTGGTGGCTTCGGGCGAGCCGAAGGCTTCGAATCCGCGGAGTGCCTCCAGGAGGTGTTCGCGGTCGGCGTGGATTTCACCTAGGAGTTGGTGGGCACGCGCGATGCCAAGCAGGTAGCCGGTTTCCTGCAGGATGGCCAGGGCCTGGGCGCCGTACTCAGCCGCGGCCTCGATGTCGCCGAGGGCCAGCTTGACGCGGGCCAGTACGACGATTGCGTCGCCTTCCTGCATGCGGTCGGTGCCGGTCGAGAGTTCGACGGCGTCTCGGGCGAGTGACTCGGCCGTGTCCAGGTCCGAGCCGGCCAGTGCGACGAAGGCGAGTCCGCGGACTGCGTGGGCGCGGTACTCCCGCAGCAGGTCCGGGCTCGCCAGTTCGGCCGCCTCCTCGAACGACTCGCGCGCCGCGGCGACGTCGCCGAGCGTGAGGTAGCAGAACCCGAGTTCGTTGCGGACCAGAGCGCGGGACCGAAGGATGTCGATCTCGTCGGCCACCCGGCGCGCCGCCAGCAGCAGCTCCTGCGCTTCGTGCGGGCGACCCGTATCGCGCAGCAGACTCCCGCGCAGATAACCGATGACGCACTGCCGGGAGGTGTCGTGTAGTTCCTCGACCAGTCGTCGGCCGCGCTCGAACAGCTCGTCGATCCCGTCCAGGCGACCGAGCGTGATCCGGCCATGGCAGGCGTAGAGCACCCCGGCCACGGCGATGCTCGGCGCATCGGGACCGGCCAGGTCGGCCGATCGCTCCCACGCGTCGGCCGCGGAGCCGAGATCACCGGAGTGATAACTGAGGAAACCCAACTGAAGAAGAGTCAGCGACTGACCGACGGTGTCGTTGGCACGCTCCTGGACATCGCGGGCGCGCTGCAGATGCTCGCGTGCAGCCGACCGATCGTCGCCGCGGACCGCGATCGTCCCGGCGGCGTACAAGCCATAACCCAGTACGGCATCGTCTCCGGACTGCTCGGCCGCATTGATCAGCTGGGTGACCTGCTCAGGATCCAAAGGCCGACCGACGCCGGTACTGATGATGCCCAGCTCTCCGAGCGACAGCGCGACCGCCTGCTGGTCGTTCGCAGCGCGGGCAGCCGCGACGACTGTGTCCAGCATGGACAGTACGTCGACCCGGCGGCCGTACCGCTCCATGTCCGTGACGACGCCGAGCGCCAGATGCCAGCACCAGTGCACAGGCCCGTGATCGGCGCAGTCCCGGATCGCGGCATGAATGTTGTCGAACTCGTCCGTCAGCCAGCCACGGGCTTCGGTCCTGGAGGCAAACTGCACAGCCGGTACGTCGGGCAGTGGCGGGCACGGTGGTTCGAGACGCCAGGCGATGAGCAGCCGAGCGGCGACCTCCCGGCCGCGGTAGTACCAGGTGTACAGGCGGTTCCTCGCCTCGGCGCGTTGCGGCTCCGTCTCCTCCTCCATAGCGCGGCTGCGGGCGTAATCACGGAGCAAGTCGTGAAAGCGATAACGGCCGGCCGCATGCTCGTCGAGCAGATGCGCGCCGGTCAGCGTCCGCAGCGCGGCCCGCGCGTCGGCTACGGGCAGCGCGCTCATGGCAGCCACTGCGGGCGCGGTGAAGTCCAGCCCCGGCACCAGGCCGGCGAGCCGGAAGAGCCGCCGTACTCCGGGCTCCAGCCGTTGGTACGACAGGTCGAAGGCACCGGCGACGGCGGACTGCTCGTCGTCGGAGAGGGCGAACGCAGCGAGGCCGCGTTCCCGCAGTTCGAGGAGGTAGTCGGCGATGGTGCGATGTGGCTCGTCGGTCAGCTGGGCGGCCGCGATCCGCAATGCCAGCGGGAGACCGGCGCAAGCCTCGATCAATTCGGCGACCGACGATGGTTCGGCTTCGACGCGCTGGGTGCCGAGGAGCCGGTCCAGAAGGTCGCGAGCCACCGCAATCTCCAGCGTGCCAAGGACGATCCGGTGCGCGCCTTCGCGCGCGACGAGACCGGTCATCCGAGTGCGGCTCGTGACCAGCGCCAGGCAGGTGGAACCAGCCGGCAGCAGGGGACGCACCTGCTCAGCAGAGGCCGCGTTGTCCAGCAGGATCAGCATCTTGCGCCCAGCAACCAGTGACCGGTACTCGTTGGAGGCATCGATGACCGACTCCGGAACCTGCTCCCGGCCGAGTCCGCGGAGCAGATGGCCCAGGGCATCCAGTGGCTCCAGCGCGGGCGCCGGTGAGTGTCCGCGCAAATCGACGTACAGCTGACCATCGCCGTACCGGTCCGCGACGTGGTGGGCGTAGTGCAGGGCCAGCGTGGTCTTGCCGACCCCTGCCATGCCGGACAGCACGATCGGTCCGTCGGCCATGGCATCCAGCGCGGCCAACTCGGTTTCGCGACCGAGGAAGGCACCCGGCGCGGGCGGCAGCTGGGCGGGCGCCGTACCGGTCCTGGCGGGTGGGCCGTCCAGCGCAGGGCTCTCGGTGCGGATCGACTCGAAAAGCTCACGCAGTGCGCGGCCGGGTTCAGCCCGGAGCTCCTGGACGAGTCGCCGGCGCGTGGCCTGGTAGGTCGTCTCCGCCCGGGACTGCCGGCCGGACCGGTACAGGGCGAGCATCAGCTGACCGACGATTCGCTCCCGCAGCGGGTACGCCGCGACCAACTCGGTCAGCTCGGGCACGATCTCCCGCGCCCGGCTCAGTGCGAGCTCAGCGTCGTACAGCTCCTCGTACGCGATCAGCCTGGCTTCCGCGAGCCGATTGGCCTCGGCCGCGACGATGCGTGGCTCGATGACATCCCTGTACGGCGTCCCGCGCCACAACCCGAGCGCCGATCGGAACCGCGGCACCGCCCGCTCGAGATCACCGGCCGCGACTGCGTTCCGGGCCGCGGTGTGCTGGTCGGTGAACTCGAAGGCGTCGAACTCGTCCGGGCCGACCTCCAACTGATAACCGCCCGGAACGCCGCGAAGGCGCTCCGGGCGGTCGAGCACGTGACGCAACCGGTGCACGTGGACCTGGAGACTGTTCGACGGACTGTTCGGTGGCTCGGTACCCCACAGAGCCTCGGCGAGAGTCTCGACCGGTACGGCGCGATTCGCTCTGACCAGGAGAACAGCGAGCAGCCGGCGGCGGAGCTCCGAGATCGGAGCCACCACCTGCGCGTCGACGATCGCCTGGACAGTCCCCAGTACTTCGAATCGCACACGCGCCTCCCGAGCCGAACCCCCATCATCGGTGATGGTAGGGGCGCCGGCCCAGGATCAGCGCGTCAGTAGGCCTGCGTCCCGAGCGCCTTGCGGTACGACGCCGTACAGAACGCCTGGAAGTTGGCCGCATTGGTGATCGTGCCGGAGGTCCGCCCGATCCGGCGCAGTACGGCGGTGGAGTTCCGCTCCGTGTTCGGGCCGTAGTCGCCGTCGACGACGGTGGAAATGCCCCAGGCGTGGTGGCACGCGGCCTGCACGATGTACGTCTGGGACGACGAACTGGTGGTGAACTTGCAGTTGGCCAGCTCACCGTAGAGGTCGTTGTCCACGTGGATGTGGTTCCAGTGGTCGCGGTTGTCCATGTAGGTGAGGACGTGCCGGAAGCGGCGCATCAGGCCCGCGGCGGTGCCCCAGTAGCGGCGCTTCCAGTAGTCCGCGTTGGCGTAACCGCGCCAGACGTCGTACCGCATGCTGACCCACTGCCGGGTACCGCTGCTGTTCTCGAACATGATCCGGCCGATGTCGAAGGCCCGGCCCGCGCCATGCATCCCCGGCTTGTCGGTATAGGCGCCGTAGGAGTAGATCCGGGTCGGCGCTCCCCACGAGGTCGGGGCGTTGGAGTCAAGGTAGGTCCGCCACGAGCTGAGCTGGTTGTAGAAGTTCGATTCGAAGCTGAAGCTGTCGGCGTTGCCGTTCGGTTCGTAGTACAGATCGCAGCTGGTCACACCCAGGTAGTTCCTGGAGACCAGCGCTTCGGTCGCTGCGTTGGCCTGGCCGGGAAGGATCAGTCCGGCAGCGCCGCCGAGCCCGGCCGCCCCCGCGATCTTCAGTAGTCGTCGACGCGACATTCCGTCGAATTCCGATGTCATCTCAACCATGGCGAGACGCTAACCGCGCCCGAGTACCCCGCGCATTCCCCCGAAACGCCGCAGAAAGCGACCAGAAAGCGCCGTACCAACCCGTGGTCAGGCCGACTACCTCGAGGGGTCTACAGCCAGCCGCTCGGCGAGCGCGCTGCGGGCCTCTGCCGCGGCCGGACCGGCGAAGCCGGCGAGTGTGTCCAGGGCGTGACGCCAGGTACGACGGGCTTCGGCGTGCTCGCCGGCGTCCTCTAGCGCGTCTCCGAGGTGGGTCAGGGTATCGGCGACGAAGTGCTGGTCACCGGTCTCGCGCCAACCAGCCACCGCATGCCGGTAGGCATCGATGGCAGCACCATGGTCGCCGGAGTGGTGGTAGGCGTAACCGAGGCTGTCCCAGGCCGCCGCTAGAGTCCTGCCCCTACCAATCTCGATCGCCGCCTTGCAGGCGGACACAGCAGCGGCGTACTCGCCAAGCAGGGCGCTGAACCAGCCGATCTGATTCAGCGAGCTCGCGCAGTTGGCCTCGTCTCCGAGACGGGTATGGAGCTCATGAGCTTGCTGTGCATGGTGCCGAGCCGAGGCGTAGTCCCGCTGCCGTTCGTGCAGCGCGGCCAGCATTTGGTGGCAGCCGGCCACGCCCATCTGATCACCACTACTACAGGCGATCTCGAGGGCAGCGTCGAGCTGGCCGGCCGCCTCCGGGTACCTGCCCAGGCCGATATACGCACGACCGAGCCCTTTATGAGCCATCGTCGCCGCGGCCCGGTCACCGAGCCGCTCGGCGGCCGCCAGCGCGAGCTTCTCCACCGTGATCCAGTCGTCGAACAGTCTCTGCTGCCAGAGGAATGTCCCGAACGTGTCACTGAACTGGATCACCACCGCGTCGAGATCGGTGGCCCAGGCGGCGTGCACGAGCCTCAGCAGGACCAGACGTTCCGCGCCGAACCAGGCAATCGCCGTGTCGGGGTCGGCCGGCTCATCGGGCGCGACGCCAGGACGGACAGGCGGCGGCACCAGAGCAGGCGGGAGCCTATGGGGAACCAGGAACTGCTCGCTCGTGTACGAGCCCCACAGGTAGTGGTCCAGCATGCGCCGCGCAGCGACACCGCGCTCCGGATCGGACTCCGCGAGCTCGGCGGCATAGACCCGGACCAGGTCGTGCATGCCGTATCGACCGCCCTGCACTGTCACCAGATGGGCCGCCTCGAGCTGCCGTAGGGCGGTGTGCACGCTGGCGTTGCCGGTGAGACTCGCGGCCGCGCTTGCAGAGATGTCCGGCCCCGGATGCAGCCCAAGCAGCCGGAACGCCCGCTGCGCTTCCGGCTCCAGTGCGTCGTACGACGAATCGAACACTGCCCGGATCGTCGTCCTCGGATCGTCGGTGTCGAACGCGTCCAAGCGTCGCGGACTCGCCAGCTCACCGGCCAGCTCAGCCAGTGGCCGGGTGGGGTGCTGGGCAGCCCGCCCGGCGACTACGGCCAGCGCCAGGGGTAGGCCACCGCACGGCCGGAGCAGGTCGGCGACCGCGGCTGGTTCGGCTGTGAGTCGCTCTTCGGTCAGCCGAGCCTGCAGCAGTGCCCAAGCATCGGCGGTTGCGAACGGATCGAGGCGGATCGGCTCGGCACCGCGTTCGGCGACCAGCCCGGCCAGCGCGTTGCGGCTCGTGACCACCACCAAGCAACCACCAGCGCCCGGCAACATCGGCCGGACCTGCTCGGCATCGCGCGCATTGTCCAACAGCACCAGCACACGCCGGCCCGCAATCAGGCTCCGGAACAGTGCGGCCCGCGCCTCCAAACCAGCCGGAATCTCCTGTGTGGGTTGGCCAAGCGCCTCAAGGACGCCGCGGACGGCCTCGCTAGGCGGCATCGGCGTACCGAGTGGGTCGAAGCCACGAAGATTCAGATAGAGCTGCCCGTCGGGAAAGCGCCCCGCCGCCTGATGCGCCCAGTGCACCGCCAGCGTCGTCTTGCCGATCCCGCCAGGGCCGGTGATCGCAGCGACCACGGCCGTCCCTTCATCACCGGATCCCACTGCGTCGGCCAGCTCGTCGAGCCGCTTCAAGTGCTCCGCCCGACCAACGAAGGGCCGCGCGACCGCAGGCAACTGACGCGGTACGGCGGCGCCGGCCTCGCGATGCGGCAACGGGGCTGCTGAAGTGTTGCGCAGCAAGGCGGTATGCAGTCCGCTGAGTTCGTGGCCGGGCTCCACACCCAGCTCGTCCGCCAGCCGCTCCCGCAACCCGGCGTAGTGATCCAGAGCCTCGGCCCGGCGGCCGGCAAGCGCCAAGGCACTCAGCACGTACCCCGCGAGCGGCTCGGACAACGGGTAGTCCTCGGTGAGCGCGAGCAGTTCCTCCGCGATCAGGTCGAGGCTTCCGGCCCGTTCCCGATGCCTCGCGAGTCCCAGCCAACCGGCGAGACGCTCCTGGCTCAGCGTGACCCGGAAGCTGTTCACCCAGTCCCCGGACAGATCGGCCAGCGGCTGTCCCCGCCACAACGCCAGCGCTTCGTCCAGCAACTCGATCGCGGCAGACTGATCGGACTCCTTCGCGGCCCGCACCCGCTCGCGGAACCTCGCCACATCCACGTCGCCCGCCCCGACAGCACAGAGGTAGCCGCCGGAACGCCGTACAAGCTCGATGCCTGCCGGCTCGAGCACCCGGCGCAGCTTGCTCAGATACGGATAAAGCGAAGCGGCTGGTCGGCCGGGCAGACCCTCGCCCCAGACCCGATCCATCAACACCTCGACCGGCACCAACGTGCCCGGCGAAGCCGCCAGCACCGCAAGCACCAGCCTGGGCTTGGCGGAACCAATCTCCAGCCGCGCATCACCGGCCCACACCTCAACCGGACCGAGCAGCCGAATCTCCAATGCCGCCCCCAGACAGCGAAAGGTCACCCCGAAACCCACAACCTACCGCGCAACCGGGCCGCAGGGTGGCCCTGTGAGGCAGGGCGGACCGCCACCACCGTCTAACTCTGCGCGGCAGGCCTGGTTCACGCTCAGCACGGCGTGTCCGGGCGGCTCATGCGCGGGTTAGACGGTGGTGCGGGTCCGTACCCCCAGGCCATCACAAATGGCCGCCGGCCGCGTGCTCACGCGGGGAACGGCGCTCCGCGTGCAGTTGTGATGGGCCGGCGGTCCGCCCCGACCACTCCACGCC
>NZ_SMKA01000117.1 GCF_004348455.1 Kribbella albertanoniae | reverse complement strand
GGTGCTCAAGGTGCGGGGTCAGGGGTGGAGGCGGCGGCCGGCCCAGGTGTAGGCGTAGACGCCGTCGTCGACGGATAGGCCGCCTTCGCCTAGTTCGAGGGGGCGGAAGGTGTCGACCATGACGGCTAGTTCCTCGAAGCGTTCGGCGCCGAGGGAGGCTTCGATCGAGGACGGTTGCGGGCCGTGGGCGTAGCCGCCGGGGTGCAGGGAGATCGAGCCGAGGGCGATGCCGGAGCCCTTGCGGGCCTCGTAGTCGCCGCCGCAGTAGAACATCACCTCGTCGGAGTCGACGTTCGAGTGGTAGTACGGCACCGGCACGGACAGCGGGTGGTAGTCGACCTTGCGGGGCACGAAGTTGCAGATGACGAAGTTGTAGCCCTCGAACACCTGGTGCACGGGTGGCGGCTGGTGGATCCGGCCGGTGATCGGCTCGTAGTCGCTCACGTTGAACGTGTACGGGTACAGGCAGCCGTCCCAGCCGACCACGTCGAACGGATGCGTCGCGTACGTCATCCGGCTGCCGACGATCCCGCTCGGGCCATGACCGCGATGCTTCACCAGCACCTCGACATCCGTCCCCTCGACCGTGAACGGCTCGGTCGGCCCGTGCAGGTCACGCTCGCAGTACGGCGAGTGCTCCAGGAACTGCCCGTACCGCGACAGGTACCGCTTCGGCGGCGCGATATGCGAGTTCGCCTCGATGCAGTACGCGTGCACACCGTTCGGACCCGGCAGCCAGCGGTGCGTGGTCGCCCGCGGGATGATCACGTAGTCGCCCTCGACCGCCTGCAGCACCCCGAAGACCGTCTCGACCGAGGCCGTGCCCTTCTCGATGTACACGCACTCGTCGCCGATGGCGTTGCGGTAGTACGGCGAGGGCTGCTCGGCAACGACGTACGAAATCCGTACGTCGCCGTTCCCCAGCACCAGCCGCCGATGCTCGACCACATTGCTGGCCGACGTGTCACCGAACAGGTCATGCAGTTTCAGGTGCCGCGGCGTGAGCGGGTGGTTCGGGACCGTGGCCAGATCGGGCAGCTCCCAGATCTGCGAATCGACGATCGCCGACGGGACTCCGGAGTGGTAGAGCAGCGACGAGTCCGACGAGAAGCCCTCCTCGCCCATCAGCTCCTCGTAGTACAAACCACCGTCCGCGTTCCGGAACTGCGTGTGCCGCTTGGGTGGGATCTCCCCGACCTGCCGGTAGAACGTCATCTCTTCAGACTCCCGAGTACGATAATCGAACGCATGCGTCCGCTTACCGAAAGCATCCGTTAGGCTCGGAGCCATGTCAACCGTCCCTGCCCTGTACCGGCACCTGGTCGACGACGCGGCGATGTTCCCACCCGGCGAGCTCCCGCTGACCGAGGCCGTCACTGCCCACCACGCGCACCGCGCCGCGCCGTACGCCGATCTCGTCAGAACCTTCGTGTGCACCGACACCGACCTGATGAACGTTGCTGAAGCAGCAACCGACCCCCTCCGCGTCTCGGTCGTGGTCACCGGCGGCGCCGGCGCGATCGAGCCCGCGGTGATGTGGGCCCGCCGCTCCCCCGACGTGGAGCTGGCCGCTGTCGAGGTGCGACTGCGGCTGTCCGAGGACATGTCCCGGAACGCCGACCGCGTCGTCCGGATGTGCGACGAGTACCTGGACGACGAGAGCGCGTACGTCGAGACCGGGATGGACGGCAATTGGGAGGGATCCCTCGATCTGATCGCCGAGCACGGGTACCACGCCAAGCTGCGCACCGGCGGCCTCGAGGCGGACCTGTTCCCGACCGAGCAGCAGGTCGCCGCCTACATCACGGCCTGCCTCGACCGCGAGGTCGCCTTCAAGTGCACGGCCGGTCTGCACAACGCCGTCCGGCACACCGCATCGGACACCGGCTTCGAGCACCACGGCTTCCTGAATGTGCTGCTGGCAACCCGAGCCTCACTCGACGGCGCCTCGCCGGACGAGGTGGCCGCCGTACTGGCTTCTCGCGACGGTACGGCGCTCGCCGCGCAAGCGCGTGACCTGTCCGAGGCGCAGGTGACGGGGACCCGGCGGTGGTTCCACTCGTTCGGATCCTGCAGCATCGACGAGCCGCGCACCGATTTGACCGCATTGAACCTGATGGAGGGCTTGTGAGCTGGATCGATATCCCGGACGGATCGCCGTTCGGGGCGGACAACCTGCCGCTCGGCGTGTTCCGGCACGGCGACCAGGAGCCGCGGATCGGCGCCGCCATCGGCGACCAGATCATCGACCTCGCGCCAGTCGCGTCCGCGGAGCTGGCCGACGTGTTCGCCCAGCCCACTCTGAACGCATTCCTCGCTCTCGGTCGCCCGGTCTGGAGCGAGACCCGGGCCTGGCTGCTCGACCTGGTCAACGATCGCGACGCCGTCGAACCACACCTGATCCCGCAGTCCGCGGTGACAATGCTGCTGCCGATCGAGGTCGGCGACTACGTCGATTTCTACGCCTCCGAGCAGCACGCCACGAACCTCGGCCGGCTCTTCCGCCCGGACGCCGAACCCCTGCTCCCGAACTGGAAACACCTCCCGGTCGGCTACCACGGCCGGGCCGGCACAGTCGTTGCCAGCGGCACCGATATCGTCCGCCCGTCCGGCCAGCTCAAGGCGCCCGACGCGGCAGCACCGACGTACGGGCCGTCCCAGCGCCTCGATATCGAGGTCGAGCTCGGCTACGTCGTCGGCACCCCGTCCGCCCTCGGGAAGCCGGTCTCCGTCGAGGACTTCCACGAGCATGTGTACGGCGTCGTGGTCGTGAACGACTGGTCCGCCCGCGACATCCAGGGCTGGGAGTACGTCCCGCTCGGCCCGTTCCTCGGCAAATCGTTCGCCACCTCGATCTCCCCGTGGGTCGTGTCACTCGACGCGCTCGAATCTGCGACAGTCGACCTGCCGGCCCAGGATCCGCCGGTGCTTCCGTATCTGGCCGGCAAGAACCTGGTGAACTACGACATCACCTTCGAGGTCCGCATCAACGGCCACCTGGTGAGCACCCCGCCGTACCGCGACATCTACTGGTCACCCGCCCAGATGCTCGCCCACATGACGGTGAACGGCGCCTCGATCCGCACCGGCGACCTCTACGCCTCCGGCACCGTCAGCGGCACCGAACAGGACCAGCTCGGCTCCCTGATCGAGCTCACCAAAGCCGGCCGCGAACCGATCACCGTCGACGGCAAGGACTACACCTTCCTGCAGGACGGCGACGAGGTCACCATCACCGCCCACGCCGGCCCGATCGGCCTCGGCGAAGTCACCGGAAGGATCACCCCGGCGGTCAGTTGAGCAGCAACAACGTGTCCCACTCGCTGCGGGGATCCGCGTTGCGCGCATAGGAATCCAGCGCCAACGCGATCCCGGCGGCACCCTCCAGGAGCCCGGGCAGGTCGAGCCACAGCTCGGCCATCGGCTGGTAGTAGCGATAGCCGAACGGCGTGTCCGGGTCGTACGCCGTGATCAGCCGCTCGGCAATGGCCTCGGTGACCGCGGTGAACTCACCGGGACGCCGACGATCCAGGCCGGCGAACATGTGCAGCAGGCCGGACCAGCCATGACACAAGGCCTCATCGGTCACCGCCCAATCGTCCATCGGCCGCGCGACGAGCGATCGGACGGCGGCCAGCCCGGCCGACTCCCACTCCGGGCGATCCAAGGCCTTGGTCGCGAGCTCGAGCGACCTGGCGATCCCGGGCGCTCCGTAGCACCACGACGCGCGGGCCGGCTTCGGTTGCCGCACCCGGTTGACGTAGTAGTCCAGGTTGATGTGGCCGGTCCAGTAGGGGCCGAAGGCATCGATCTCCTGCCACTCGACCAGCCAGTCGGCCATCGCCGCGATCGCTTCATCCTGACCCGCGACCCGGACGTCGGCGTCCCAGGCCAGAGCGAGCAGACCGAGCGGTCCAGGAACGCCGTGCGCGAGGCCGAAGTTCAGCTGGCCGTGCTCGAACCCTTCGCCGACCACGGTCTTCGAGGTCGCGTCGTACCACCAGCCCGGGACCTTCACCCCGGCGACCTCGACCGGTTCGGTCAACGTGACCAAGGCCGTGAGTACGTCGGGCAGCGCATCCGAACGGCGGTGCAGCAGATAGCGGCCGATGCCGGTGAGGCCGCCGATCAGGTCGACCACCCCGGCAGTGGTCGGCCGGCCCGCGCCACGTGCCGCCGCGTGGGCGGCGATCAGGTACCGCGCCTGCTCGACGGCCCGGGCGTCGAGCCGCGCCAGCAACGGCTCGTAGGCGCTACCCGCGATCCGTGCCGCGGAGACGAGGGACCCGAGACCCTCACATGGTCCGTCGAGCGGCAACTGCGCACACGCGTCCATGGTGAGCCGAAGGTAGCGATGTGCGTCCTCCGCCTGCCCGAGTTCACTGAACAGGATCGCGAGCGCACCCGGTCCACGCGACAACGTCGGCGGATCCCACGGCGGGCAAGGGACATTGCCGATCTCGATCTCGGTGCCGTTGGCAACTGTTGCCGCGATCACCCGATCGGGATCCCGGAGCCGGTCGGCCAGCTCGGCGGCGATTCCTGCCGCGCGTTCCCGGGTCATCGATGCTCCCTCCGGCCGACCTGCCGCCGGACCGCCGCTCGCAGCAGCCCGTACGCACGTTGCTCAGCGGCCCGATCGGTCCCGAGCAACCGATTGGCGTGCAGGTGGAGGACCGCGCCGATCGCCTGATGCTGTACGGCGTCCGTGCCGATTCCGATCAGTTCGCCGTACTCGCGTGCGGCCGCTCGTCGTGGTGTCCACAGCGGTACGACGTCGGCCGGGGGCTCGTCGATCACCGGCATCGCCGCCTTCCGGTGCGCCGGTGGGACGTCGTTCGACAAGGCGATCGGGAACGCGTTCAGGACCCACTTCTGCCAGTCCCAGTCACCGAGGGAGGCGAGCAGATCGGCCTGGTTCGCCGCGACCAACGTCTCGATCGGCAGGTCGAGCCGGCGGGCCGCCCGGAGCTGGAGCTGACCGATCACGGCCGCACTGTCGGTCTGGAACAGACGCTCGGCGGGGCGCATTGCGTCCGCACCGCCGTACCGGGCGACCTCGGGCTCGTACTCGTCGAGAACCAGCGAGCGCAGCGCACCCGCAGCCGCCGTCTCCTCCGCCCAGTCGTTGAGCACGGGCAGCACCTCAGCTCCATGGAAACGCAACCGGAGGTGTGCGTCAGGATCCTTGTAGCGAAGGAAGAACCAGCGATCGACACCACCCGGAAGCCGTCGGAGCAGCGCGTGCACCTGCTTGGCGAGCAACCCGTCATGACTGTCCGGTTGCGCGTAGACCTTGGCCGAGATCCACTCACCACCCGGCCGATGCCGCTTGCCGGCGGCGGTCTGCCACGCCCTCGTCCGCGGTACGGCGGGGCGCGGAGCACGCGCGACCACCGGCACGACGAGCTCGTTCGCATGACCCGCGGTGACGCCGAAGCCGCCGTACTCGAGTGGTGACTCAGTGATGACGCGAGTGCGCTTGAGTTCGTCCTCGAAGATCCGGCGGTGGAGGGGCAGCCGCAGGTCCAGATCGAGGTGGTTGTCGCCGCTCGTGATGCGCACGACGTCTGGCACCTGCTGCCGGGTCCGCCAACGGTCGAGTTCGGAGCCGGTGAGTCCTCGCGGTACGCGCCAGCGGGCCGGTGCGAGGATCGTGCGGCCGTAGCGCACCCGTGGCAATCGCGCGAGGGCGTCAAGGCGTCCCCACTGCCATGGGGTCCACAAGCGCCGACCGGCCAGCGCGACTCCGGCGACGAATCGGGCCGCGTTCGGTGCTGCCGTGGCCATGTTGATCATGTGCGGCCGGATGACGGTGATCTCCCGATCGATGCCATCGGCCACCAAGTAGAACCGCTCCCCGGTACTGCCGACCCGGATCTTGTCGACCCCCAGAGCACCTTCGGCGAACGTTCCGACCGACAGCGCAGGCAGCAGCCGCGGCACCCGGAGCACGTTGCCGAAGCGCGGGTCGGCCGGCTGGAATTCCAGCTGGAACGGAACCGGAGCGTCGCGGTCAGCCGACACGAGCTCTTGCAGCTCGGCCGTCAGATCCAGCAGGTCGGCGAACCGGCCGGACATTGCCCCGGCACTCACCGCACCCGCACCGGCGCCACAGACCAGCCTGTACTCACCCCGCGCGGCCGCGTCCGGTGACTCGGCCAGGACCTGCACGCACAGGTCCAGCGAGTCAGGTGGCGCGTCGTCCTGCTCACCGGCGAGCTGGTCGATCATGGCGTCGTCGAGCTGCAGCTCCCATCCGTCGAGCTCCGCGACCCACTCGCCCAGCAGCTCATCCCGCCAGGCCGGGTAGGGATTCCCCGGCATCGGGATCTTGTTCCGCTCGGTCGGCGGTTGCCGATACTCCGACGGAGCACCGAGCCCGAGGTGTGGATCGAGCAGCTGACGCACCGGTACGACGCGATCGACGCCGTACCGCTCGAGGAACTCCTGGTGGAACGCCTTGAGGTTCGGCAGCGCCTCCCCGTGCGGCGCCAAGCGCCACAACACCTCAGCAACCCGAGCCACCTCATCAGCAACCGCAGTCGGCAGCACGACATCCGCGTCCATCCGCAGATCCACCTGCACCGGTGGGCGCTCGCTCGGCACGAGTTCACGCATCGCGGTGACGAGCTCGCGGAGGTTGCCATGACCTTCGGCATACGCGGTCAGCTGACGAGCGGCAGGGCGGAGCCGCTCGTCATCGAACCGGTCAGCCAGCTCACCAAGGGTCAGACCGGCGAGGTCGGTCAGGAGGATCTCGCGGTCGATCAGGCCACCCAGCAGCGTGTCCACGTGCTGTGGCGTGGCTTCGGGGATGTCGCACAACAGCAGCGCGTGAAGTTCGGCGTACTCGATCGGCTGTTGGGCAGCGGCGAGAACAGCCTGCACGGCTACGCCGTTGGCGATCGAGAGGGCGCGGCCCGAGGCGGTGTCACTGTCGAGTTTGCGCAGGTATGGGAGGACGACTCGGTCGCCGCGGACCTCGACCAGGTTGCTCACCACCACACGCAGCGTCTGTCGGTTGGCCGGCTCACGGCACAGTTCGCGGACCAGCAGGTGCAGCCAGCCTGCGTCCGCGTGCACGACGCGCTGATGCGCCGTACCGATGCGGACCTTGGCGCCGTCCTCCAAGGAGACACGTGTGACGCCGGCCAGCAGTCCGAACGGCGTCGGACGTCCGCCGGCCCGGAGTTGGTAGCGGCTCACAGCCAGCAGGACGCGCTCGAGCTTCGCGCGGTCGAGGTCGTCGATCCGGTCCAGGCTCGCGGCCAGCGAGGCGCTGGAGACGGCGATCGCCTCGGTCAGTAAGGGATCAGCGGCCAGCGCGCGGACGGCATGCCGCAGCTCGTCGAGGCTGCTGGGATCACCGTCGGCGACAGCGCTGCGGCGGGTCGCCGACAGGCGGAGGACAGCGGGTCGCCCGGCCCGGAACAATCCCGGACCGGGCGTGCGCTCGGTCAGCGTGCGCCTGTCAGCAGCACAGCCAGCATGCGGCGATGCCGACCGGATAGGTGTTCACGGTGCCCGGCGTGAGACTGCACTTCTCGTCTACCTGCTGGGCTTCATCGGGGCCGACCGGCTCGTGGCGGGTCGGGTCGGACACCGGGATGACATCGATGTCCAGGTCGAACGCAGTGGGGGTCATGAATGGTCTGCCTTTCGCTCAGGGATCGCCTTTGCTACAGGGGGCAATCAGTCCAGCACTGTCAGCTGTTTGAAAGCAACACATAACTCCTGCACAACGGTGCCTTTTCACCATTTCGCCACCAGGCCGGTTTTGTTCATTAGTGTTCGTTTCTCTTGACTAGTTAGCGCTTACGTGCGAACTTTCTGCGCATGAAACGTTCAGTGGGGTGTGCGGTGGTACTCGTCGCTGGGGTCCTGACGGTCCCGACGGGGGCCCAGGCGGCGGGTGACCTGACGCTGCGGTCGGGTGAGTTGACGGTCACGGTGGGAGCTGATTTCCCGCGCGTGATCAAGTACGTCGAGAACGCGTCCGGTCAGGCGTTGGCCGGGCGCACCGAGGCGTTGTCGGCGGTCACGATCGACGGGGTCGCGCGGACTGCGCACCTCGCCGCGGAACCGACGGTCAGTGGCGGCACGGCGTCGTACAAGCTGGCGTTCGATGCGCTGCCGGGGGTTGAGCTCGACGCGAGTCTGAGCCTGGCCGGTCGTGTCACGACGTTCCGGATCGACGCTGTCCGCGACACCGAGAGCAGCCGCGTCCACACGATCGACATCCCGGACCACGACCTGGTCTCGGTGGCGAGCACGGATGCCGGAGCGACAACGGCGTTCACCACACTCGATCCGGACTCGACGCGGACTGCGGACAAGATCGCGTCGGTCACCGGTACGACGCCTGCCGATGCCGCGGCGGTCGGAGCGACGTACGCGTTCGTGAACACGAGTGGGCTGGCCGCGGGGATCGAGTCGAACTCGATCTACGACAAGCCGGCCGGGCAGTCCGTCGACGACGGCGCGCGGCTCTGGCATCGCGCGCGGAAGGGGACCGACGGGAGCACCCGGGTCGGCGTGTGGAGTGGTCAATGGACCTACCGCGCGGACACGTCGCCGTACACGGAGCCGTTGCCGTGGGCAAAGGTTGTGGTGACTCCGGATGCGAACAAGGACAAGACGGTCGACTGGCAGGACGGCGCGATCGCGTTCCGCTCGATCATGACCGAGCCGAAAGGCGGCGATCAGGTCAAGGACCGGGTGATCACGCACATCCCGTTCAACTTCGCGAGCCAGGCGACGCATCCGTTCCTGCGCACGCTGGACGACGTCAAGCGGATCTCATTGGCCACCGACGGGCTCGGGCAGATGGCGATCCTGAAGGGTTACGGCTCCGAGGGGCACGACTCCGCGCACCCCGACTACGGCGGCAACTACAACGTTCGTGCGGGTGGGCTCGCCGACCTGAACACGCTGCTGAAGAAGGGCAAGAGCTGGAACGCCGGCTTCGGTGTGCACGTGAACGCGACCGAGTCGTATCCGGAGGCGAACGCCTTCAGCGAGGACCTGGTCGACAAGAACGCCAAGGGCTGGAACTGGCTGAACCAGAGCTACTACATCAAGCAGCGTCCGGACCTTGCCTCGGGCAACATCGTGAAGCGGTTCCAGCAACTGCGCGACGAGACCGACAAGAACCTCCAAGAGCTCTACATCGACGTCTACTACCAGTCCGGCTGGCTGGCCGACGGACTGACCCGGCAGCTCGGCGACCAGGGCTGGCAGATCGCCACCGAGTGGGCCGACCGGCACGAGCGCACGTCGCTGTGGTCGCACTGGGCCACCGACCTCGACTACGGCGGCGCGACCAACAAGGGCCTGAACTCGCAGATCATCCGGTTCGTCCGCAACCACGAGAAGGATGTCTGGAACAACGATCCGATCCTGGGTCAGGCCAGCCTGGTCGAGTTCGAGGGCTGGACCGGCGAGGTCGACTGGAACAAGTTCTACGCGAACATCTGGCAGAAGAACCTGCCGACGAAGTTCCTTCAGCAGCAGAAGATCAGCGACTGGAACTCCGGCGAGATCGGCTTCACCGGCGGCGTCCGCGGGGTTGTTGCCGACGGCAAGCGCACTCTGTACGTCGGCAGCGCGAAGGTGCTCGATGGTGACAAGTACCTGCTGCCGTGGGATGGGAACAAGAAGCTCTACCACTACAACCCGACCGGCGGCAGGACGACCTGGCAGATCCCGTCTGCCCTGTCGTGGGCCCCGAGCTTCGGCGTCTACAAACTGACCGACACCGGTCGCGTCCAGGTCGGCACAGTGCCGGTACGGCGTGGCTCCGTCACGCTGGACGCGGTCGCGGGCCAGCCGTACGTGCTCTACCCGATCGCCGCGCCTGCTGCGAAACCGGCGTACTGGGGTGATGGCACGCATCTGCAGGATCCGGGCTTCAACGCGGGCAACCTGCAGGCCTGGAACGCTTCTGGCGGTGCGACCATCGACACCTTGCCGACCGGGCAGCACGTTGCGTCGCTTGGCACACGCTCTTCGTCGGTGCGGCAGCAGATCACCGGTCTGACTGCTGGGAAGACCTACAGCGCGTCGGCGTGGATCGAGGTCGAACCGGGTAAGTCCCGTCCGACCACGATCACTGTGGACGGTGTTCGCACTGCAGTGGTTCGGTCGACTGCAAAGAACCAGGTCGCTTCGGACGACAAGCACGGGGGCTACTACCAGCGGGCGCGGGTTGTCTTTACTGCCAAGGGTTCGACGGCTTCGTTGAGCATCAGCGCCGCGGCCGGTCCGGCGAAGGTGCGGATCGATGACGTGCGGGTGGTCGAGACCACGAAGACCGCCACGGAGGGCTTCGAGAACGTCGACCAGGGCTGGGGACCGTTCGTCAAGGGTGACGCCGGCGGCGTGACCGATCCGCGGACCGTGCTCGCGCGCAAGCACGCGCCGTACACGCAGGCTGGCTGGAACGGGAAGCTGGTTGACGACGTACTGGATGGCGAGTGGTCGCTCAAGTCACACGAGGAGAACGAGGGACTCGTCTATCGGACTGTGCCGTGGACGGTGAACTTCCAGCCGGGGCACAAGTACAAGGTCAGCTTCGACTACGCGAGTGGGCGGGCCGGACAGTACGCCTGGGTGCAGGGGGTGGATCGGCCGGAAGCTGTTGAAATCAAGGCGATACCGATCGGTGAGCAGCGGACGAAGGCTCCGATGAATCAGGAGTTTGTGGCCGGGTGCGGCGGCGACAACTGGGTCGGGCTGCGCAAGCTGAGCGACGGTGGCAACCAGACCGACTTCATCATGGACAACTTCGCCGTGACCGATCTCGGCGCGACGTCCGAGCCGGCCGACTGCACGTCGGTGGCTGTGACCGGGACGAGCGGTCTGGTTTCTGGTGAGGCGAACACGATCACGACGTCGTTCACCAACAACGATGTCGTGGCCGCGGCCGATATCACGCTGGGCCTGACAGGGCCGGTAGGTTGGACGATCGCGGCGACCTCGCCGGCGACGTACAGCTCGGTTGCGGCCGGGGCCACCGTGAAGACGACCTGGGATGTCACTCCCCCGGCGGGAACGGCCGAAGGAAAGTACGTGCTCACGGCAACGGGCGGTCCGTCCGTGACGACCGCGGAGGCGACGGTGCTGCCGCCGGGGATCGTGCCGCAGTCGCGGATGAAGGTTGCTGACGTGAGCAGTGAGGACACCGGGACCGGTGGCGCGGCGACCGCGGCTTTGGACGGGAATCCCAGCACACTCTGGCATTCCGCGTGGTCCGAGGTGAGCACCCCGGCGACCTTCCCGCATCACGTCACGCTCGACCTCGGGTCGACGTACCAGGTGAACGGTTTGAGCTACCTGCCTCGGCAGTCGGGGACGAACGGGATGTTCAAGGGGTACGAGATCTACGTGAGTGCGGATGGACAGAGCTGGGGTTCGCCGGTGGCGACCGGGCAGTTCCCGAACTCGACGGCGGTGCAGCGGGTCGACTTCGCCGCTGTCGCCGGCCGCTACGTGAAGTTCGTCGGCACCAGTTCCCTGAACGGAGCAGTCTTCGGCTCAGCCGCCGAACTCAACGTTTACGGCACTCGATGACTCAGCGGCGCCTGGCTTCCCCCCGAGGGGAGCTAGGCGCCGCTCCTGTTCCTCAGATCACTTGGTGATGGTGACGGCGACCGCGGGGCTGGCGGTCTTGGCGGCGACGACGCGGAACTTGTTGACGCCGACGCGGCCGCTCTGGACCCACACCGAGTAGGTGGACTTCGCGGTCACCTTGGTGGTGGCGGGGAAGTTGACCCACTTGTTGTTCTCGAGGCGCTGCACCTGGACGACCGTGTTCTTGGCGATCCCGGTGGTCTTGCCGGTGAAGGAAACCTTGGCCCATGCCTTCGCGGTGGTCTTGTCGGCCTTGATGGTGACCGACTTCGCGACGGCCGGCTGGGTGACCGCGACCGGCTTCGTGTCTGCGGCGTTGGCCTGCAGTGCGCCGGCGACACCGAACCCGGTGGCGGCGAGAGCGACACCCGCGACGGTGGCGGCGGTACGACGGACGAACTGCGAACGGTTGCGCATGATGTTTATTTTCCCCTCGTTGGTCCAGGCTCTTGTGAGCCTTTCACCAGAGGAGACGCCCGGACTCCGCAAGAGGTTGTGTTAAGAGTTCGTCACAGGCATCAGGCATCGCTCTCCAGTGCAGGCAGGACCAGGCGAGCCAGCGCTCCGCCGTCCGGCGCCGTACCGAAGGTCAGCTCGGCGCCGAGCACCTTGGCATGGCCGGCCGCGATGGTGAGACCGAGACCGTGGCCGACGCCACGCTCGGCCATCCCGGAGCGGAACCGACGGGGGCCCTCGGCAATCAGTTCCTCGGGATAACCGTTGCCGTGGTCAACGACCTCGACGATCCGGCCGGTGACCGTCACCTCGATCGGCGGGCGACCGTGCCGCAGCCCGTTGACGATCAGGTTCGCCAGGATGCGTTCGATCCGGCGGGAGTCGGTCGAGACCGTTTCGTCCTTCCCGTTCAGCTGTACGACGACGCTGTCCGGAGCGAGCGACTGCTGCATCCGCAACCGGGCGACCGCGGACCCGACGAACGCCCCGAGCCCGACCAGCTCCAGATCAGCCTGCTCCACGCCCGAGTCGAACCGGGCGATCTCCAGCAGATCCTCGACCAGACGGCGCAACACCTTCGCCCGGTCCCGGACCAGCTCACTGGGCCGGCCGGGTGGCAGCAACTCGGCCGCGGTGGTCAGCCCGGTGACCGGCGTACGGAGATCGTGGGCGACGTCGGCGGTGAACCGCCGCTCCGCCTCCAGCTGACCGCGCAGTGAGCTGGCCATAGTGTCCAGGGCCGCGGCCAGGGACGACACCTCGTCCTTGCCCTTGCCGACCGCCTCGGTCGCCGACGCGTCCAGATCACCGGCGGCGATCCGGCGCGCCGTACTGGCGACGGCCACGATCCGTTTGGACAGGCCGCCGGCCAGGATCACGCTGACCAGCGCGACCAGGCCGACCGTGCCGAGACCGCCGACGATCAGGGCCTGCTGCAGCGCCCGCATCGAGTCGTCGGTGGTCTCGTAGTCCTGCACGATCGAGAGGATCTTGCCGTCCTTGACCGTCACCGCCGCCCACATCTTCGAGTTCGGCGAACCGGTCTTGAAGGTCGCCCGCTTCCCTTCCAGCACCGCCGATCGCAACTGCGCCGGCAGCTCCGGATCGTCCACCTTCGACCCGAAGACCGGGATCTCGGTCTGGTCGTAGCTCTGCGCCGCGAGCTGCAGCCGCTCGTCGGCGAAGCTCCGCGTCCGATCCAGGCGCGCCGACTGGGCCTGCGTGTACACCGCCACGCAGAGCACCAGGATCGCCAGCGCCGAGACCAGCAGGAAGATGAGCCCGAGTTTTCCCCTCAGGCCCATCTCACGCTCGCAGCTTGTATCCGAATCCGCGGACGGTTTCGATGCGGTCGGCACCGATCTTGGTCCGCAGACGCTGCAGGTGGACGTCGACGAGGCGGCCGTCGCCACCCCACTCGTAGTCCCAGACCCGCTGCAGCAGCGTGGACCGGCTGAGCACCACACCCGGGTTGTTCGCGAACTCGATCAGCAACTTGAGCTCGGTCGGCGTCAACTGGACGGTCGCGCCACTGCGGCGTACCTCCAAAGCCTCCCGATCCAGCTCGAGGTCGCCGAACGACTCCACACCGGAGCCCGCGGCCGGGGCCGGGCGCTCGGGGTCGGAGACCGCCCGCCGCAGCACGGCCCGCAGCCGTGCCACCAGGACCTGGGTGTCGAACGGCTTGGTGACGTAGTCGTCGGCACCCGCCTCGAGCCCGAGGACGACGTCCAGCGCGTCACCGCGCGCGGACACCATCACGATCGGGACCGTGCTCGTCTCCCGGATCCGGCGGCACACCGAGATCCCGTCCAGCCCGGGCAGCATGATGTCCAGCATCACCACATCGGGATGGATCTTCTCGAATCGCTCGATCGCCTCCAGGCCGTCCTCGGCCGTGGTGACGTCGTAGCCGTGCCGCTCGAGGGTCAACTGTGTCGCCTCACGGATCACCGCGTCGTCCTCGACCATGAGAATGCGCGCTGCCGGTTCTTCCGGTACCACCGAACTTCAGTCTCCCTTTTGGTCCGTCGAGCTCACCTTGGTCATCTGCCGACCGTCCCAACGGTAGACCTCGACCTTGCCCTCGGAGGGGCAGCAGGGCTTGTCGTCCGGCTGGAAGATTTCGGATGCGACCACCAGGTCACCCTGGGGATTGGCGTTGATCGTCGGCTGATCCACCTTCAGGCTCCAGATCCGCCGCGGGCCGGCCGGTTCGAGCGCCATCAGGAAGGCACCGAACACGAACTTTTCCAGGGTGTGGATGTAGACGACCTGCTGGGGAACACCGCTGTGCATAACATCAACGGTCGGACCAGGCCCTAGGCAACGCGAAATCACTGTGCATTTCACCAGAATCGCCCGCGAGTGGCTGTCGAGGCCTCTGTCGGCGAGCAATCTGGTCCGAATCTCGGTCAGCGGGGCGGCCTGGACCGGCTTCGAGCGGACGCTGGGAGAGGTCGTCGCTGACGGCGCAGCCACCCGCGGACTCACCGAACCACCCTCGGCAGGCTCGGCACCCTCGACCCGCAGGCCGCTGCCGTTCCCACAGCCGGACAGGACGGCCAGTGCCACCACGGCCGCGACAGCAGGGGCGAGTAGGCGCTGCATACGCATAGGGCGCCTCCTACCCTGCCTCATCAATGATTCCCCCGGGAGATTCAGACAACTACCTTCCATAGTGCTGGGCTCACGTCACATTCGACGGCCATGGACGTCGAATGGCCCCGGCAGTTCCGTTGCGGTTGAGTCACAGCCCTCAGCTCTCCACCACTTTGCCGGGATTGAGCAGATTTTGCGGGTCGAGCGCGGCCTTGATCGCGCGGTGCACGTCGACCGCGACCGGACCGATCTCCTCGGCCAGCCAGGCTCGTTTCAGTACGCCGACGCCGTGCTCACCGGTGATGGTGCCACCCAGCTCGAGCCCCACCTCCATGATCCGGTCAAACGCTTGTTGCGCCCGGTCGGCCTGGCCTGGGTCGGTCGGATCGAAGACCACCGTCGGGTGCATGTTGCCGTCACCAGCATGCCCCAGGACACCGACAGTAATGTCGAGCTCGGTGGCCAGCGCCTCGACCGCACCGATGAAGTCGGCCAGCCGGGACCGCGGAACACAGACGTCGTCGATCATCGTCGTACCGAGCTGGTCGAGCGCGACCAGCGCGGCCCGCCGGGCCTCCAGCAGCAGCTCACCCTCGGCCGGGTCGTCCGCCTCGATGCACTCGATCGCCCCGTTGTCGCGGCAGAGCTTGGCCACCGCGGCGACATCGGCCGCTCCCGCCTCACCGCCTGCGTCGGACTGGGCGATCAGCATCGCGGCCGCCTCGGTCGGGAGATCCATCCGCTTGTACGAGTTGACTGCGGCGATCGTCGTACGGTCCATGATCTCCAGCAGGCTCAGCGAGACCCCGCTGCGGATGATCTCCACGATCGCCTCGCCGGCCGCGACACCGCTGCTGAACAGCGCGGCCATCGTCCGCGGGCGGGCCGTCTCCGGACGCAGCGCCAGGGTCGCCTCGGTGATGATGCCGAGCGTCCCCTCGCTGCCGACGAGCAGCTTGGTCAGGTCGTACCCCGCGACGCCCTTGACGGTCTTCCGGCCGGTGCGCAGGATCCGGCCGTCGGCCAGGACCACCTCGAGACCGAGCACGTAGTCGGTGGTGACGCCGTACTTGACGCAGCACAGACCGCCCGAGTTCGTGGAGAGGTTGCCGCCGATCGAGCAGAACTCCCAGCTGGACGGGTCCGGCGGGTAGAACAGCCCCTGCTCGGCCACGGCACGGGACAGTACGGCGTTGAACACTCCCGGCTGGGTGACGACGTACCGGTCGATGGGCTCGATCGCGAGGATCTTGTCCATCTTCTCCAGCGAGATCACGATGCAGCCCTCGAGCGCGTTCGCCGCCCCCGAGAGGCCCGATCGTGCTCCTTGCGGGACCACCGGCACGCCGGCCGCGGCGGCGACTTTGACCGCAGCCTGGACGTGGGCGGTCTCCCGGGCCAGGACGACAGCGATGGGCATCCCGGCCGGGCAGAACATGGCCCGGTCGTACCGGTAGCTCTCCATCCGGTCCGGGTCGGTCACCAACGCCTCAGGCGGCAACACCCGCCGCAGCTCCTCGAGAACCTCACTCATAGCGCGAGCCTAGGTGAAGTGGGTGCCGTGGCGGGTGGGTTGCCGTGTCCTGATTTTCAGCGGGCCTTGGCGGTGGCGTTCTCCGAGATCTCCTCGTAGCCGCCGCCGTAGTTGTGGTACTCCCGGCCGATGGCCGCGAAACTGATGTTGTTGTTGGTGGTCCGCACCTTGGGAGTGCGGCAGGTGCGCTGGCCCTGAACGACCATGCCGTTACCACCACTGCTGTTGCAGTTCAGCACGCGGCCGTTGTTGGTCCCGCCGTACTGCACCAGGAACGCGTTGGCTCTGGCGTTGGCGGGCAGTCGTGAATCCATCACGACCTCGGCCCAGTACTGCGAGCAGTTGTCGCGCATCAACCGGACCGAGCCCCAGCTCGGCGGACGGTGATCACGCAGCATCTGCGCGGACGAAATGGATCGTGCACCCGAGCAAGCAGCGGCTTCGGCTGCCTGGGCCGGCGCGATGGTCAGCGCGATGGCGCCCACCCCGGCAAGGCCCGCGGTGCTGAGCAGAATGCCCAGAGTCCTCATGATGAAACCCTTCCTGAACACACGCCCCGACGCGCGTTCAGGAACGCACACTACGCGAACAACCCCTGCCTTAACAGTCATTCCGGTAATCGGACGGCGACACGCCGTACAGGCGGTGTGTCGCCGTCGCCCGTTGCCGGTGGCAAGCGATTACAGGTTGCCGCGGCGTTCCTGCTCGCGCTCGATCGCCTCGAACAGGGCCTTGAAGTTGCCCTTACCGAAGCCCAGCGAGCCGTGCCGCTCGATCAGTTCGTAGAAGACGGTCGGCCGGTCGCCGAGCGGCTTCATGAAGATCTGCAGCAGGTAGCCGTCCTCGTCGCGGTCGACCAGGATCTTGCGCTTCTGCAGCTCCTCGATCGGCGCCCGGACGTGGCCGATCCGCTCCCGCAGCTCCGGGTCCTCGTAGTACGAGTCCGGTGTGGCCAGGAACTCGACACCGTTGGCCCGCATGATGTCCACCGTGCGCAGGATGTCGTTGGTGGCCAGGGCGATGTGCTGGGCGCCGGCGCCGTCGTAGAACTCCAGGAACTCGTCGATCTGCGACTTCTTCTTCGCGATGGCCGGCTCGTTCAGCGGGAACTTGACCCGGTGGTTGCCGTTGGCCACCACCTTGCTCATCAGCGCCGAGTAGTCGGTGGCGATGTCGTCGCCGACGAACTCCGCCATGTTCACGAAGCCCATCACCTTGTTGTAGAAGGTGACCCACTCGTCCATCAGGCCGAGCTCGACGTTGCCGACCACGTGGTCGATGGCCTGGAACAGCCGCTTCGGGTGGCCCTCCGGCCGCTGCACCTGGGTCTCGGCCTTGACGAAGCCGGGCAGGTACGGGCCGTGGTAGTTGCTGCGGTCGATCAGCGTGTGCCGGGTGTCGCCGTACGCCGCGATCGCCGCCCGGCGGACCGTGCCGTGCTCGTCGCTGATGTCGTTCGGCTCCTCGAGCACGGTCGCACCCTGCTCGCGGGCGTGCTTGATGCACTTGTCCACATCCGGCACCTCGAGCGCGATGTCGGAGACACCGTCACCGTGCTTGCGGTGGTGATCGTTCAGCGGGCTGTCCGGGGCGACCCCGCCGGTGATGACGAACCGGCCCGATCCGGACTTCAGCACGAACGCCTTGTGGTCCTTGTTGCCGTGCTCCGGACCGGAGTACGCGACCAGGTCCATCCCGAAGGCGAGCTGGTAGTACTTCGCGGTCTGAGTGGCGTTGCCGACGACGAACACCACGGCGTCCATCGCGGTCACCGGGAACGGGTCGGTGCTCTCGTCGTACGGCACCAGGCCGACGAGCTGCTTGAGCTGGTCGAGGTCGAGATCGGCGTCGAGCTCTGCGGGGGTGAGGTCGGTGCTGGTCATCGGTGGCTCCTCCAGATTTCGGATCAGTACGCCGAGCCTGGTTGTCGCCATGCAGGTTGCGCAAGAGTTTGTTGTATGAGTGCGCAATCTGCCTAGTATGTGGTGGACTCTGCTGGACTATTTGGTCAGTCTGACTATCGCGGGAGGCGTCATGTCAGTGGATGCGCTGGATGCCCGGATCCTGGAGCTGTTCGCGGCCGAGCCACGGGTCGGCGTACTGGAGGCGTCCCGCCGGCTCGGCGTCGCCCGCGGTACCGTCCAGGCCCGCCTCGACCGCCTGCACCGCGACGGCGTCGTCCGCGGCTGGGGCCCCGACATCGACACCACCGCCATCGGCTACCCGGTGACCGCCTTCGCCACCCTCCAGATCGAGCAAGGCTCCGGCCACTCCGGCGTCGCCGCCGCCCTGGCCCGGATCCCCGAAGTCCTTGAGGTCCACACCATCACCGGCGCCGAGGACCTCTGGTGCCGCATCGTCGCCCGCTCCAACGCCGACCTCCAACGCGTCATCGACCAGGTCGTCAAAGTCCGCGGCATCCAACGAGCCAGCACCGTGATAGCCCTGGCCGAACAAATCCCCCACCGAGTCCTCCCCCTGGTAGAGGCCGCCACCAAGGGTTAGGCGAGGCGTTTGGCTACTTCTACGGCGGCTCGGGCTACTCGGGGGCCGACGAAGTCGCGGTCGAGTTTGCCGAGGACCACGACGCCGATGGAGGCTTCGACGCCTGGTACGCCGAGGACCGGGGAAGAGACGCCTTGAGCGCCGGCCTGGAGTTCGCCGGAGGTGACGACGAAGGGGCGGCCGGCGGGGTCGGGTTTGCGGCGGCCGGCCAGGATCGCCTTGCCGGCCGCGCCCTGGTCGAGGGCGTGCCGGGAGCCCATCCGGTACGAGACGTGGAAGTCGGTCCAGGACGGCTCGATGACCGCGATGGCCAGGGCTTCGTCACCGTCTGCGACCGTCAGGTGGGCGGTGGCGCCGGTGTCTTCGGCCAGTGAGCGGAGGACCGGGAGGGCGGCGTCACGGAGCGTGGGCTGCACCCGGCGGCTGTAGTGCAGGACGGCGAGGCCGAGCCGGGCCCGTCCCTCGCTGTCGCGGCGCACCAATCGGTGCAGCTCGAGCGTGTTCACCAGGCGGTAGACGACCGTCCGGCTGACCCGCAGCGCGGCGGCCAGCTCGGTGATCGAGAGACCGTCCGGCGCGTCCGCCAGCAACTCGAGGACGGTCAGTCCCCGGTCGAGCGTCTGGGAGGTCTCTGCGGGCACCTCTGAAGCCTATCCGCTCGGGCGAAGCCCGTGGAACGACACCGCCCGTGGGGCGGCGCCGACTACTGAGAACCCGTGCACCCCGTATCTTGCTGCCGTGCGAAATTACTGGGCGCTCCTCCCCGCCATCGCCGTCATCGTGGGGCTGATCCTGCTCTACGCGATCCCCACGCTGATCAATCCGCAGTGGACCAAGACGGTGCTGAACCTGTTCCGCCAGTACCCGGAGGACGACCAGGCCGAGGCCGGGCAACCGGCCGGGACGCTCGGGCCGCAGCAGATCAGGTCGCGGCGGATGCTGGCCGGGCTGCTGGTGGCCGGCGCGCTCGCGCTGGTCGGTTTCAACGTCAGCCTGAACCGGGAGTCCAACGGCTGCTACACCGCGGCCAAGGCCTTCGGCGCGATCGACAGCAAGTCCTCCGAGGACCCCTGCATCTCGATGATCTTCGGGACGTTCATCGGTGACGGCACCGGCCCGACCTTCGAGGAGAAGCCCCAGCCGGTCACGGTCTACCAGGTGATCGAGAAGAAGAAGCCGTCGTACCTGCGCTGGATCCAGAACCCGCCGAAGTACGAGAACGACACACTGCTGCTCGGTACGTCGATCGAGTGCGCGATGGATCTCCGGGTCGAGGAGGCCGATGACAAGATCACCGTGTTCGTCGATACCGACGCGCCGTGCCCAGGCGACACCGGCGTGTCGCTCACCTCGTTCAAGCTCAAGCAGCCGCTGGCCGACCGCAAGCTCGTCACCGTCGGGGGCAAGGAGATGCAGCGGATCGACGCCGACGCCCTGTCCTGGCCGAAGGTCCTCGGCAAACTGGTGACCGGCGGTTAGCTGAGGGCGCGGACCTCGGAGTCGTAGACGCGGAACGGGCGGTTGCGGGCCAGCAGGATGAGCAGGCCGACGATGCAGACCGCGGCACCGCCGAGCAGGGCGATGGTCGGGGTGGTCAGGGAGGCCGTCGTACCGGCGACGAAGTCTCCGAGGCGCGGCCCACCGGCCACGACCACGATGAAGACGCCCTGCAGCCGCCCGCGCATCGCATCCGGCGCCGCGGACTGAAGCACAGTGTTCCGGTACGCCGAGCTGACCATGTCGGCCGCGCCCGACAACGCGAGCAGCGCGACGCCCAGCCAGATCGTCCGGGCCAAGCCGAACAGCCCGACAGCCGTCGCGTACACCGTGATCGCGACCACGATCGCGACCCCCTGCCGCCGGACCCGCGTCACCCAGCCGGAGAACAGCACGCCGACCAGCGCGCCGATCGCCGGTGCGGCCTGGAGCAGTCCGACCGTCCGCACTCCCCCGGCGAAGAACCCGCCCGCGACCGCTGGGAACAGTGCCCGCGGCTGCGCGAACACCATCGCCAGAATGTCCGCGAGGAACGTCGCCAGCAGGGCCGGCGCGGCACGCAGGAACGTGAACCCTTCGAGCACCGAGCGCAGCCCGGCCCGCCGTACCAGCCCGGTCGGTGGCACCGGTGGCAGCCGGAACAGTGCGTAGAGCGCCGCGGTGAACGTGAGGACGTCGACCAGGTACGCCGCCGCGAAGCCGTGCCAGGCGATCACCGCCGCGCCGATCAGCGGTCCGGCGGTGAAACCCAGGTTGAACGCGGCCTGGCTGAGCGTGTTCGCGGCCGGCAGCAGCTCCGGCCGGATCAGGCGCGGGATGATCGCCGCCCGCGCCGGGTTGTTCACTGCGAAACACGCCGACTGACACGCGACGACGCCGTACAGGACCCAGGTCTGGTTCCAGTGCAGCTGGGACTGCACGACGAGGACCATCGACAGCAGCCAGAGACCGCCCGACGAGAACAGCGCGAGCATCCGGCGGTCGATCGCGTCGGCCATCGCGCCGCCGTACAGGCCGAAGACGACCAGCGGAACGAGTGAGCACAAGCCGACCAGACCGACCGCGAAAGTCGAGTGCGTGAGCGCGTACACCTGGATCGAGACGGTCACCGCGGTCATCTGCTGACCGAGCTGCGACACCGTCGAGCCGATCCACAACCGGCGGAAATCGGCGGACTCCCGAAGCGGTCGGATGTCGGTGAGAAGCGGCACGAATCCGCACTTTATGTCATGCCGACCCTGGGGAAGTTCGCGTGCTCCAACGATTGACCTGCCGGGAGACCGAGACCATCGGTGACGACATGACCGCCACCTGTGTACGTCGTCTCCGCGTCGATGTAGATCGTCACGTGCGCGATCCGCGGGTCGTCGGTGAGGTTGGGGGTCGCGGAGTGCGCGAGGTAGGCGTTGTGGAAGGTGCAGTCGCCGGCCTTCAAGGGGATCGTCAGCCGCTTCTCCCATTGCAGGTCTGGTGCGACGCGGAACAGGTCGTCGCGATCCGCGAGGTCCTGGGCGCGCAGTCCTTGGTGGTCGTGCGAGCCGGGGATGAACGTCATACAGCCGCGCTCGACCGGCACGTCGACCAGGGCGATCCACGCGGACAGCGACTGCCGCGAACCGCTGTGCGGCCAGTACGGCGCATCCTGGTGAAACTCGGTCGCCGCTCCGTTGTGGGGCGGTTTGATCAGCAGGTGGTCGTGCCAGATTTTGAGCGGTACTCCGGCGAGCGCGGTCGCCGCTGCGGCGACTCGCGGGTGCAGGGTGAGCTCACGCAGTACGGCGTTCTGCTGCCACACGTTGACGTACTGGTTGAAGATCGCCGAGCCGGGGGCGTAGTCGCTCGCTCGGTTACTCTCCTCGACCGCCGCGTCCCGGAACCTGGCCGCCTCCTCCGGCGTGATGATGTTGCGGATCCGGACCACGCCGTCCCGGCGGTAGGCAGAAATGGACTTTTCATCGATCATCGGAGTGACTCCTCGCATCGGCAGCGGACGCATCCAGCCTGGACTGACCCCGCGGATGACGACCAGACGGCTATTGACCACTCCTTGACTGGAATTGACCTCATGCACAAGATCCTGAGCAGTGACGTCTTCGGAGATCTCCGGCTGCCGGTCGCCGAGGAACTGCTCGAGGTGAACGCTGACGTCGCTCCGCACAGTCACGCGTTCTTCGAGATCGCGGTCGTGGTCGCGGGCACCGCCGTCCACGTGTCGGCCGATGGATCGCGCGAACTGTCGGCCGGGGCGGTCGTCGTACTGCGGCCTGGGCAGTGGCACGGGTACTCGGAGTGCTCCGGTCTGGTCGTGCGGAACGCCTACCTCGGGACCGACGTCTTCGGGCTGCTGTCCGGAGCTGGTACGCCCGGGGCACCGCACCCCGCCGTACAACATGCGATGCGATTGCTGGAAGCGGATCTGACCGCCGGGTGGACCCTCGACCGCCTGGCCGCCGCCGTGAACCTCGCCCCCGGCTACCTCGTCCGCCTCTTCAGCCGCACCGCCTCCGTCTCCCCGATCGCCTACCTGAACCGCCTCCGCGCCGAACGCGCTGCCGGCCTCCTGATCGAGACCGAGCTCCCGATCGCCACCATCGGCACCCTCGTCGGATGGCCCGACCCGAGCCACGCCACCCGCCGCTTCCGCGCCCATTTCGGTCTGAGTCCAACCCGCTACCGAGAGACATTTCGGCCGGTCGTTCCGGACGATTCCGCGCCGTAGCGAGCATGTGCTCGGTGCGGTGCATCGGTGCGCGGGAGGGGAGGCCTCGATGTGGTTCATCGTGGCCTTTCCTCCCGTGCGGCGAGGTGCCGTGCCGAGTGCAGCGCAGTAGGCGGGGAATCGTCCGGAACGACCATAGGTAAAGATGTGCCTGTGACTTCTGTGCGTACGCCTGACCCGAACCCTGGCTGGCTGTCCGACCTGGCCCTGCAGGAGACCCGTTCCCGGGTCCCGATCCTGTACGTCGAGGCCGTCCCGGCCCGCGTCGACGCGACCGGGCAGATCGAGCACGTCGGCGTCCTGCTCCGCGGTTCGACCCAGACCAACCAGATCGTCCGGACCCTGGTCTCGGGCCGCGTCTTCCACGGCGAAACCATCCGCGACGCTCTCCAGCGCAACATCGAGAAGGACCTCGGCCCGGCCGCCTTCCCGCGCCTCCCGGTCAGCCCGGTCCCTTTCACCGTCGCCGAGTACTTCCCCCTCCCCGGCTTCACCCCTCTGCACGACCCCCGCCAGCACGCCGTAGCCCTCGTCTACGTCGTCCCCGTCACCGGCGAGTGCAACCCCCGCCAGGACGCCCTCGAACTCACCTGGCTGACCCCCGAGGAAGCCCTCGCCCCGTCGCTCCTGGCCGACCTCGAAGGCGGCCGAGGCCAACTCCTCAAACAAGCCCTCGCCTGGTCCGGCGCCCTGATCTAACGTCCGAAGATTAGTGCGTGGTCGGCGTGTTTTCGGACGTTAGCGACTTACCAGGGGAGCTGGCCGGCTTCGGCGTGGACTTGGCCGGTGGGACCGTCGGTGTCGAGGGTGGCTAGGCGGACGGCTACGGCTGCGCCTTGGGCTGGGGTGCGGGCGGCGTCCCAGCCGCCCATGTCGGTGGCGCAGTTGCCAGGGTCGGCGGCGTTGACGAGGATGCCGGTGTCGCGGAGTTCGTTGGCGAGCATGACGGTGACCATGTTCACCGCTGCCTTGGTTGCGTTGTAGCCGACGATCCGCATGGTCGACATCGGCGAATCCGGATCGCTGACCAGCGTGAACGAGGCCAGTCCGGTGGACAGGTTCACCACTCGCGCCTGCTCGGCCTTCCGCAGGAGCGGCAGCATCGCCTGCGTCACCGCGACCAGCCCGATCACGTTCGTTTCGAACCCATCCCGCAGTACGTCGCTCGCCACCTCCGACACCGCGGTGTCCCCGACCGGGATGATCGCCGCGTTGTTGATCAGCACGTCCAGTCGCCCGTACTCCGCCGCGATCCGGTCCGCGGCCGCCTGCACCGACGCCGGGTCGGTCACTTCGAGCTGGATGGCCGTCGTACCGGCGAGGTCCTTGGCTGCTTCCTCGCCGCGGCCCAGGTCGCGCGATCCGAGGAGCACCTGATAGCCGGCCTCGCTCAACTGTCGTGCGATCTCCTTGCCGATGCCCTTGTTGGCGCCTGTGACGAGCGCAATCTTGTTGTCAGTCATGGCTCCAGGCTGGTGCGCGGACGCCGGGCGTGGCAGAGCGAGCTGAGCCTGGGATCGGCAGTCCCTGCCTGGCGTTCGCGCCGCCTGCGACCATGGAGGCGTGGACCGAACGCAGCTGGCAGAGTTCCTCCGGGTACGGCGAGAGCGCCTCACGCCGGCCGATGTCGGGCTACCCGCCGGCCTCCGTCGCCGTACGCCGGGCCTCCGCCGTGAGGAGGTCGCCACCCTCGCCACCATGTCCACCGACTACTACACCCGCCTGGAGCAGGCCCGCGGCCCACGCC
>NZ_SMKA01000116.1 GCF_004348455.1 Kribbella albertanoniae | reverse complement strand
CCAGGAGGGCTGAGAGGGCTACTGCTGCCATGCCGTAGAGGAGGGTGGTGGCGTTAGTGAGGGCGCCGATGGCGGGTGGGCCGGCTAGGAGGCCGAGGGTGCCCATGGTGGCGACGAGGGTCAGGGCGTTGGGGCCTTGTTTGGCGGCGGCTGCGTAGAGGCAGGGGGTGGCGGCGGCCATGCCCAGGCCTACGCAGGCGAAGCCGATGAGGGTGGGGATGAGGCCTCCGATGAGGAGGGCGGCGGCGAGGGCGGTGCCGGCGATGGTGGCGCCGGCCAGGACGACTTGGCGGTCGCCCCAGGCCGCTCGGCGGGAGTCGGCGAACAGGCGGGTGAGAAGCATGGTGGCGGAGACCACGGCGATGCCTAGCGGAAGGACCGCGGGTGGCGCGCCGATGATCTCCTTGAGGTAGAGGGCGGACCAGTCGTTCATGGCGCCTTCGACGACGGTGACGAACACCATGGCGACGGCCAGCCACGCGATGGTTCTCGACGGGATGGTGAGTTTGCCCTTGACCTTCTCGGTTGCTGGGAGGTCGGTGGGGAGAAGGGCACGCGAGGCGAACGCCGCCAGGGCCGCGAGGATTGCTGCGCCGATGGTGAAGTGGGTCAGCAGGTTCGTCGTGGCGGCGGTGACGGCGGAGGCGAGGAGGGCTGCGGTGAAGATGCCACCGCTGAACGCGGCATGCAGCTTCGCCATGGTGTTGCGTTCGTACTTCACTTCCAGCGCCGTGCCTTGCGCATTCATCGCAACGTTGAGGCACGCGACCAGGACGCCGTCGAGCAGCATCACCGCGAGCGCAACAGGCTGATTCGGTACGACGGCCAAGGCCAGCAGCACGAGAGTCAGCCCCAGGCAGGCAACCAGCGCGAGCCGTCGCGAACCCAGTCGCCGCATCAGAAACGTGACGATCGGGAACGCGATGGCCGCACCGATGCCGGTGGCCAGAAGCAGCAGCCCTACTTGGGCGTTCGACAGATCGAGGGAGCTCTTGAGCATCGGGATCCTGGCGGCCCAGGTCGAGTACTGGAATCCGAGGAACCCGAACAGGGCGGCGATGGAGAGCTGCGAGCGGCGGAACTCGTCGCGCATGCGGAGAGCCCTTTCTAGAGGACCTTGGTCAGGTAACGGGCGTTGTCGCCGTAACCACTGGGGGCGGGGACGGCCGGATCGGGGCGGAAGCCGTTGGACGACCAGAAAAGTTCCGTGCCGGAGAGCGCGATCAGCGAGATCGTGAGAAACCCGCGATCTCGCGCTACAGCGTTCACGTGAGTCACGATCTCGCGCCCCAGGCCGGTACGGCGGAAGGCCGGGGCGACCGCGAGATCGTGCAGATGCAGGTTCGGCGAACCCACCAGCGTTCCGGCCGACGATCCCAGTTGCGGATAGTCGCCGTACGGGAAGGGGATCGCGAGAACGTAACCGCGGAGCGCTCCGGGCTCTCCGAGAACGAAGCACGTTTCCGGAGAGAGCGCTCTCCAGGATTCCAGTGCATGCCGGCCTTCGGAGAGGCCGAGTGGTCCGTACGCCGCCTGTTCCAGCTCGGCGATGTGCGGCCAATCGGTAGCGCTGATCGGCCGCACGCGAACCGTCTCAAGCATGGATCTCCACCGGCAGCCCAACGACCGGCAGCACAGTCACCGGCAGGGGCTCGAAGCCGTTGAAGCGTTGCGTTGTATAGCTGGTGGAGTACGCGCCGCAGGACAGGATCCAGACCGGATCACCGGATCCGATCGTCGCCGGCACCCGGGCCGGTGACGGTTCCTGGCCGAAGACGTCGTCGCTGTCGCAGGTCGGCCCAGCGACGACCGCCGGCACCCGGAGTCCCTCCGGATGCGTCGGGAACACCATTCGGTAGCGCACCTGGTCGACCTCGTACAACCCATTGAACTTCCCGCAGCTGAGATACAGCCACCGCTCCCGCGCACCGTCCGGCTGCTGCCGTGACGACAGCCGTACGACGTGGGCCCGGATCGCGCCGTAGTCACCGACGAGATGCCGCCCCGGCTCCATGACGAACTCGATCGCGGTCCCGGCGATCTCCTGCAACCGCTTCATCCCGGTCCGGATCGTGCCGAAGATCTCGGCCAGCGACGGGTCGAGCGCCGTACCGGCCCGGTCGAGATAGCCCAGGGCCGGAAGCCCGCCGCCGAGGTTGATCCGGTCGATGTGGATGTCCAGATCCGCGAGCTCGGTCATCGCCTCGGCCAGCTGGCTGAATGCGGATTCCCACGCAGCGCTCGTCATCTGCTGCGAGCCGACGTGGACCGACAACCCCGAAGGAACCAGACCCTGGGCACGCGCGATCGACAGCACGATCAACGCGTCCCGCACCGAGCAGCCGGCCTTGCGATTGAGGCCCCACAACGCACCTTCACCAGTGGTCCCCAGCCGGCAGAACACCCGTGATCCCGGTGCGCTCGCGGCGATCGCGACCACATCGGGAACGCTGTCGGTCGCGAAGTCCCGGATCCCGAGCCGGTAGGCCTCGGCGATGTTCTGATCCGACTTGACCGTGTTTCCGTAGTGAACGCGTTCTGGCGCTACACCGGTCTCGAGCGCCTGGATGATCTCCTGCGGGCTCGCGGCGTCGAATCCCGAGCCGCGGCCGGCTAGGCTCGCGAGAACGCCGTTCACGGGACATGACTTGATCGCGAACCGGACCGCGATCTCCGGCAGTTCCTCGGTCAGCGCGCCGTACGCGGCTTCGATCCCGCCCAGATCGAAGATGATCTGATCGTGGTCTGCGAGTTCCAAGGCGGTTCGCAGCCGATCACTCAGAACAGCGTTCATCTGAACGGACCTGCTCCTGCCGAGGTACTTGCTCTGATCAACGACTGCCAGACATCGATCAGCACAGCGAAGTCGTCCATGTCCTGGCGAGCCTCGTCCAGCAACACCTCGTGCCGGACCGCCAGCGTCTCGGCGAAGTCGGCGTGCCGGCCGCCTAGCCGGCGGTAGGCCGAGCCGAGCTTCTCCAGCCGGTCGAGGTTCTCGTCAACGGGCAACTGCATGCTCTTCCGGACGATCTCCGCCACCGCGGCCGCATCGACATCTCCGTGGGCGTCACGCAGCGAGCTGCCCGCCACGCCCATGCGCTCGTAGACGAAGTGCAGGTAGAGCATCGAGAGGAAGAACTTGGTCAACGCCAGCTGGTACGACGCGAACCCCTCGTCGGTCTTCCGTTCGCCGGTGTGGAAGTTCACGATGTGCCGGTTGTGGAGGACACCGGGCAGCCCGGCATCGTGCACGAGGTGCATCAGGAAGTAGTCGCTGCCGATCGTATCGGTTGCTGGCGGCAACGGAACCTGTTCCTGGATCCGGTGGAAGGCGATGTTCGACATGTCGACACGCATCGGGTCGACAACCGTCAGCACCGACTCGTCGGCACGGAACGGCTCGGTGCCCGCGCCGGTGAAGGATTCCGCCACCAGGGCACGCTTTTCGGCCTCGGTCGCGTCGCCGGGTGCCCACAGACTGACCACGTCGTAGTAGATCTCGGGATCACGCTGCCGGATGTCGTCGATGTCCACGGACATGTCACCGATGAACGACGCGCCTGCCATCACCACCGGCAGGTCGTCGCTGCCTGGTGCGAGGTCGACGGTGGATACCCGGTCGCGGGCCGCCGCGGCCGTCGTACCGATGGTGAGTTCGTGATGGATCGGGAAGATCTTCGCGCCGTCCAGCTCCTGGTAGGTGCAGTCCGAGTCGCGCCGGTGCACGGATTCGCATCCCAGTGCGGCTGCGATCACGAAGGCCCGGTTCGTGCAGGCGCCGTACGAGCGCCGCCCGGGCAGCATCAGGTCGAGGATCCGCTCGGGTTCGGCGATCGCCGCGTCCTTGATCACGTTCTGGAGAAACGCCCGCTGCGCGTTCTCGTCGAGATGCACGATCTCGATCCCAGGGATCAGCGGGAGCGTGGCGAGAACGCGAGCGTGCTCGCCGAAGTCCGCCGGAGCGCTCGAGTCCAGGACCAGAACAGCGATCTCAACGTTGAAATGAGTGACCGCGTACGTCGCCTCTTCGGCCAGTTCGCGCAGCATCGGAGCGCAGGCGCGGTCGGTGGGCAACGCCAGGCAGATGCGCTTCACCGGGTCTCCCCTCCCGTGGCGCTGTGCCAGGAGTCGAGCCCCAGCAGCTTGCGCCCCAGATCGGTCAGCTCGGCGGTCGGGTACCGGAGCGACTCGTGCTTGATCCGGTCGCCGATCAGCGTCGCGTTCCACTCCGGCGTACTGAGCGTTCGCCAGGAATCAATGCGCGAGCGCACGAGATCCTGATGCGTCTCAAGCGCCGGCATCATCGACAGGTACTGCACGGAGCGGACGCTGTTCGCGGAGCGGTTCGGGGCCACGCCATGCGCGAGCATCCCGTTCCAGATCAGGAGATCGCCGGCCTCGAGCTGCGGCCGGATCACCGGAAACGCGCTCCGATCGATGGCGGGTCGGATCGGATCGCGGTCCAGCGGCTGTTCGGCTCGCCAGCTCTCGAACTGGCGGAACAGTTCGGGGCAGCACTGGAACCCACCGCTGTCGGCAGTGGTGTCGGTCAGCGCGATGATGCCCTGGACCCGCTGCGGCAGTACGTCGAGCGTGCTGTCGACATCCCAGTGCAGGTCGATGTCGAAGCCGGTCTCGGTGGCCGGGATCAGCGCCCGGTCGCGGTTGCCGACGTTCGGCGGGTTCAGGTTGAGCCGGTCGAGCGTGACCCAGAGCTCCTCGCAGTCCCAGACGTCGACGAAGGCGTCGTACACGCGCTGCGCCTGCCGGCTGTCCCAGATGAGTTGGTGCTGATAAGCCTCGACAAATCCGTAGATGTACAGATCGCGTTCGAGCTCTGAACGGAATTCATACTCCGGATACCAGGTCTCCGGGTGGTCCGGTTCGAGACCCTGGAATTCCCAGGCGAAGTCGAGAAGCTCTTTGGCATGCGGAATAGCGTGTTTCACCACGGTGTACCCGTAGGTCTGCCAGTGGTCGTAGTCGGCCGCGGAGAGGACCCGCAGCGGCAGGGTCTTCCGGACGTCCCGCAGCGGTGTAGCGGCGAGATAGGTATCGGCATCAGCGCTGGAGTAGGGCACCTTCGAAGCGGCGCGGTACAGGTCTGTCCCAGTGGTCGGCATAGCACATCGTCCCCAGTACGGTCGGCCTGCCAAACCGGTTCAGCTCAGCAGGGCTGTTCCTTCACGGAGTTTCGTAGTGTCCTTATGGAAGTATTCGCAGGAACCTTATCAAAGTAATGAGGACTGTCGAGCGGTGAACGCTTTCCAAATGCCGAAAGCTGCCCGTTCAGACTGCCGGATGTGGCCGTCCGGGCGGCCGGAGACCGCTAGTGTCAGGACGTGGACCATCAGTTCTTGCTCATCGCCGGAGCCGGGCTCGCGATCATGATCGCGGCCGCGGTGTTCGCGCGGCGGACCGGTGTCGCGGCGCCACTGCTTTTGGTTGCGCTCGGCATCGGAGCCAGCTACCTGCCCAGTACGCCGACCATCCACCTCGCACCGGAGATCGTCCTGGCCGGGGTGCTGCCGCTGCTGCTCTACTCGTCGGCAGTGCAGTTGCCGGTGCTCGACATCCGGCGGAACCTCTCGCTGATCGCGTGGCTGTCGATCGTGATGGTGATCGTCTCGTCGCTGGCGATCGGGGCCGTTGTTCATGCCCTGTTCCCGAGCATTTCCTTCGCCCTGGCCGTCGCGCTGGGAGCGGTCGTGAGCCCGACCGATGCGGTCGCGGCGACGGCCATCGGTCACCGGGTTGGTCTGCCGCCCCGGGTGATGACCGTGCTGGAGGGGGAGAGCCTGGTCAACGACGCGTCCGCGCTGGTCGTGCTGCGGACGGCGATTGCCACGATCGGGGTCGTCGGTGGTGGGTTCGACATCGGCCACACCATCCTCGACTTCGGGTGGGCGGTGATCGGCGGCGGTCTGATCGGCGCCGTGGTCGGCATCCTGACCGTGCTGCTGCGGCAACGCCTCGACGATCCGGTGCTCAATACAACGATCTCGTTCGCCGTTCCTTTCCTGGCTTACTTTCCGGCCGAGGAGCTGCACGCTTCCGGCGTACTCGCGGTGGTCGTGGCCGGACTGCTGACCGGCGTACTGGGCAGCAAGCGGTTCAGTGCGCGGGACCGGCAGACGCAGGCGACGACCTGGACCACGATCAGCTTCCTCCTCGAGAGTGCCGTATTCCTTGCCATGGGCTACCAATTGCCCGAGCTGGTGGATGCGGCCCGGGAGGAGACCACGGTCGGTGAGATCACCGGGCTGGTGCTGATCGTCGTTGCGTTGCTGGTGGTGCTGCGCTTCATCGGTCTGGCCTGGCCCGCGTTGTCCGGGCGTTTCGGTCGTGGTGATCGCAACGAGCAGCAGCGAACGCGGTTGAGTCAGTTCGAAGAAGTGCTGGACGCGATGAACCCGGAGAGCGATCGGGAAGAGTCACGCCTCGCCTGGGCGCGCCGCCGGCTGGCTCGCGGCCGGGCCGATGTGGAGTTCGAGGAGCGGGAGCCGTTGACCTCGCGCGGAACACTCGTGCTGGCGTGGGCCGGGATGCGCGGGGTCGTCACGGTGGCCGCCGTACAGACGATTCCGGCGGACACGCCGCATGCCGCCACAGTCGTGCTCGCGGCGTTCCTGGTGGCGTTGTTCACGTTGGTGGTCTTCGGTTTGACGTTGCCGTGGGTGATTGCGCGGCTGAAGTTCCAGTCGGTGAGTCCGGAGGACAAGCGGGACGCGACGCAGGCGTTGCTGCGGCGGATCGGTGAGTCGGCGATCGATGCGATGGGTCCACTCGAGGAGCAGACGATCGCCGGTGAGCCGCTCGATCCGGAGCTGGTCGCGACGATGAAGGATCGGATCATTCCGCGGCTCGTCTCGGCCAGCCGGCAGGCCCCGGCGGCGGCCAAGCCCGACAGCTTCGAACAGATGGCCGTCGTTCAGCGCCGCTACCTGGACGCCATGCGCGACGCGCTCGGCGCCGAGCGCAGTATCGGCGCCTTCAGTTCGGACACCTACCGCCAGGTCGAGACGCTGATCGACACGATCGAGAACCGCTTCAAGCCGGCCTGACCGCTGGGCTGCCGGGATTCGTCAATCCGGTCGCGCTGCGCGCGGCTGTGGGGTTGAGTCCTGGGGTGACGTCCCCATCATCGACTGCTCTGTCGCCGGCCGTGCGCCGCCTGATCATCGCGACGCTGGTCAACACGCTGGGCAACGGCGTGTACGCCGCGATCGGGGCGATGTACCTGACCCGGGTCGCGGAGTTGTCGGTTGCTCACGTCGGAGTCGGTCTGACGATCGCGGGGGTGCTCGGGCTCGTCACCAGTACGCCGCTCGGTGTGGTCGCCGACCGCCTTGGACCGAACCGCGCGTACGTCGGCTTCCTTCTGCTGCAGGCGATCACGATGAGCGCGCTGACGCAGGTGCACTCGTTCGGCGCGTACATCGCCGTCGCCGCGGTGACCGCGATCGCGGACTCGGGGCAGCGCGGCGCCAAGGGGGCGCTGATCGCCGGACTGTCCGAACCCGACCAGCGGGTGCGGACCCGCGCGGTCCTTCGCGTCACCACGAACATCGGGATGGGCGTCGGTCTGGCCCTCGCGGGGATCGTGCTCGCCCTGGACAAACCCGGCCTGTACGTCGGGGCGCTGCTGGCCAATGCGGTCACCTACTGTCTGACGGCCGCGATGATCCAGTTCGGTCTGCCGATCGTGGCCGGGGTGGCGTCAGAGAGCGCTCCCTCGGGACTCACGGCGCTGAAGGACCGGCCGTTCCTGGCGTTCGTCGTACTGGACGGGGTGCTGAACATGCACAACGTGATGGCGCAGCTCGCGATCCCGCTCTGGATCGTGACCGCGACCGATGCGCCGCGGTGGATGATCTCGGTGTTGCTCGTGATCAATGCTCTCGTGGTCGTGTTTCTCCAGATCCGTGCAGCTCGGGGAACGGAACACCTGGCCGGAGCTGCACGAGCCGGCCGGCGGTCGGGGCTGCTGCTCGCGGCCGCCTGTGGCGTGCTCGCGATCACCGATCTCACGTCGGGGCCGGTGACCATTGCTCTGTTGATCGTTGCTGCGCTCGTGCACGTGCTGGGGGAGATGCTGCAGTCCGCGGGTGGCTGGGGAGTCAGCTTCGAGCTCGCTCCGCCGGGTGCGCAGGGGCAGTACCAAGGTGCGTACGCGATGGGTCACCAGTTCGGTGATCTCGTCGCGCCGCTCGTCCTGACCACGATCGCGGTCAGCTGGGGCTGGCCCGGTTGGCTGCTCACGGCCGCGCTCTTCGGGATCGCGGGCGCGTTCATCCCGGTCGCCGTACGGCGTCATCCGGCGGCAGCGGCGGAGGTGTCACCGGCCACTGCCGTTGCGACATGAGATGAGTCGCGGGGTGGGCTCGGTGGGTGAAACACTGACATGCGTGTACACCCTTGACCTGAACCCAGACGAGTTGCTCACCACGACCCGCGCCGTCCGCAAGCGCCTGGACCTGGATCGGCCCGTCGCTCCCGAACTGATTCGCGAGTGTCTCGAGATCGCGACCCAGGCGCCTTCCGGCAGCAACGGCCAGCGCTGGCACTGGCTGGTCGTCACCGACCCGGACAAGCGCGCGAAGATCGCGGAGTACTACCGCGCTTCGCTGCACGCGTACTTCGCGGCGAACGAGGCTGCCCGCGGGCCCGAGACCGATCCGGTACAGAAGCGGGTCTACGACAGTTCGGCGTACCTGGGTGACAACCTCGGCAAGGTGCCGGTCTTCGTGATCGCGTGCATCACCGCGCCCTCGCTACCGCAGGACAACCAGGCCGGCGTGTGGGGTTCGATCCTCCCCGCCGCCTGGAACTTCATGCTCGCCGCGCGGGCCCGCGGGCTGGGGACGACGTGGACCACGCTGCATCTCAAGTACGAGCGGGAGGTGGCGGAGCTACTCGGCGTACCGGATGAGGTCCGGCAGGGGGTGCTGATCCCGGTCGCACACACGATCGGCACCGACTTCAAGCCCGGCCCGCGTCGGGACCTGGACAACGTCGTTCACTACGACAAGTGGTGATGCCGCGGGAATGAACCCCACCCTGTTGCGCGTTGACATGTCAACCTAGACTTGAAGACGTGGACAGGAGCGGGAAATGAGTGGCCTGGAGTTCGGTCTCGACACGTTCGGCGATGTGCCGGAGGGTGCGAACGGCGAGCTGGTGTCGGATGCGGCGGCGATCCGGCAGGTGGTGCAGGAGGCCGTACTGGCCGATGAGCTGGGCGTGGATGCGATCGCTCTCGGCGAGCACCACCGGCCGGAGTACTCGATCTCTTCACCGGAGACCGTGCTGGCCGGAATCGCCGGGCAGACATCGCGGATCAAGCTGGGCTCGGGCGTGACCGTGCTCAGTTCGGACGACCCGGTGCGGGTCTTCCAGCGGTTCTCGACCCTGGACGCGCTGTCGAACGGCCGTGCGGAGGTCATCCTCGGGCGCGGCTCGTTCACCGAGTCCTTCCCACTGTTCGGGTACGACCTGGCCGACTACGAGGTGCTGTTCGAGGAGAAGCTGCAGCTGTTCGCGCGGCTGCTCGACGAGAAGCCGGTGACCTGGGAAGGCACGGTCCGGGCGTCCCTCGACAACGCGGACGTCTACCCGAAGACGGAGTCCGGCCGGTTGACCACCTGGGTCGGCGTCGGCGGATCACCGCAGTCCGTCATCCGTACGGCGTTCTACGGGCTGCCGCTGATGCTGGCGATCATCGGCGGTTCGCCGGAGCGGTTCGCGCCGTACCTGGATCTGTACAAGCGGGCGTCCGAGCAGTTCGGAACTGTCGCCCAGCCGGTCGGCATGCATTCACCGGGGTTCATTGCGGACACCGATGAGGCGGCTAAGGAGATCTACTACCCGCGCTACAAGGTGATGCGGGACCGCATCGGCGCGCTGCGCGGCTGGCCGCCGGTGAAGCGGTCGGAGTTCGACGCCGAGGTCGCGCACGGTTCGCTGTACGTCGGTTCGCCGGACACTGTGGCTCGCCGGATCGCCGGTGCGATCCAGAAGCTCGGCGTCGGGCGGTTCGACCTGATCTATTCGGCGGGATCGGTGCCTGGCGCTGACCGGCTGCGGGCCGTGGAGTTGTACGGCAGCAAGGTGATCCCGATGGTGCGCGAGATCCTGGCGGAAGCATGAGCAAGCCTGTTCTTGCGATCCTGGGCGCGGGCAAGGTGGGGACGGTGCTGGCGCGGCTCGCGGTCGGGGCCGGGTATCCGGTGCTGATCGCCGGGTCCGGTGAGGTCTCGAAGATCGCGCTGATCGTGGAGGTCGTCACGCCGGGCGCGGTCGCGACGACCGCGGCCGACGCGGCGGCGCGCGCGGATGTGGTGATCCTCGCGCTACCGCTCGGCAAGCACCGGACGCTGCCGGTCGAAGCGCTGCGCGGCAAGCTCGTGATCGATGCGATGAACTACTGGTGGGAGGTCGACGGTATCCGCGACGACCTCACTGATCCACGCACCTCGTCGTCCGAGATCGTCCAGGACTTCCTGCCCGAGTCGCGCGTGGTGAAGGCCTTCAATCACATGGGCTACCACGACCTCGAGGACGGTGCCGTGCCGGCTGGATCACCTGAGCGCAAGGCGATCGCAGTCGCGGGCCCGGCCCTGGAGGCAGCCGAGGTGGCGGCGATCGTCGACGCCCTCGGCTTCGACCCGGTGATCGCAGGCTCCCTGGCCGACGGCGTCCAACTGGAGCCAGGCACCGAAGCCTTCGGCGCCAACGTCACCGCAGCCGACCTGCAAACCCTGCTCGACCGCTTCCCGGAGTCGCCCCGAGGCCTCGCAGTCCGAACCGCCCGCACCTAGCCAAACGACGAGCCGTCGCACCTGCGGCCGGACATCCCCACAGCTGGCCTCCCGGGCTGTGGCGGTCGTGCGGAAAATGAGGGGATCTCCGCTCAGATTGCCGGTTCTCCCCTCGTTATTTGACCGGAGAACCAGCACATTGAACGGATACCCCTGCTCCTGAGCGGCGGAGCCCGAGGACGGCTACCTAGTAGCGGTCGATCGGGAACTCCGCCGAGGTCCGGCCGAACTTGGCGTCCAGCAGAGCGTCGTCGTCGGCAACGCTGGATCGCGTGCCCTCCGTCTCGAGCAGACGCAACAAGGCCAACAACCGGCGAGTCAGTTCGCACATACCGGATCACCCCCTCCCAGCCTCCCTATCGTTCTGGGGGGCCAGAACGTTTCGCACAACTTTGTTGCGGTCGGCAACGGAGGCCCGGGAAGCAGCGTTCGGGGCCGGAAGATGTTCCGAGGAGTGAACAAGACGGTCACAGTGTGCGACACCACCGCCTGGCGGCCGGTAGGAGCGGGTGAGAGCGAGGTCACAGACCTTGCGGAGTTTGAGGTCCATGGCGTGGGTCCGCCGTCCTGCGGTGCCGGGGGCTGCCCTGTCCCCGGCACCGCAGGAGGATCAAGAGGTCAGGGGCGTCCGGGGAGCCGGTAGTTGTCGCCGAGAACCTGACCGCGGTCGGGTTTGTAGAGGTCGAAGCCGCGCGAGTTGCACTGCAGACCACCGTTGATGCAGTGGCTCACCAGGGCAGCCAGCGTCGGCGGATCCCAGGCGTTGAAGAAGTCGTAGTGCCAGGAGTAGCCACGTCCGCTCGCCAGCCGGACGTTGGTCACGTCGCCGTCGGCCGGGAACGCGATCTTGAACTCCAGCATCGGCAGCGGATTCGGGTGCGAGGCCGGGCAGGCCCCGTTGACCGGGTAGGCCATGTGACTCTTGTGATCGGCGCTGTCCAGGTCACGGCCGTTCCAGCAACTAGGCGCCTGGTAGCGGATGTTGAGCTGGGTTCCCGCCGGACAGTTCGCCGGGAAGTCCCAGTTGTGCGCGCTGTCGCCGCACTCCCAGCCCTCGACGGCACCAGGAGAAGTGCGGAACGCATCCTGGGTCGCGGTCGGGCTGCCGACGACGAACCGGATCCCCGGCGGGAACGGGCGGACCGCCTGGTAGTCGAGGATGCCGGACTTGTAGTAGATGGTCTGGTGCCAGGTCTGACTCACCGGGTCGTTGCCGCGGAACATCGTCGGCCACCAGTACGCCGACAGGTCGTCGGGGTTCAGGCAGGTCGTCGCGTACGGACCGGCAGCGTTCAGGCTGTTCAGGGTGGTGGCGGCGTTGGTGGTCTTGTTGCCCACGAAGCTGTGGTCGTGAGATGCGCCCGGCAGGTTCGGGAACACGATCGGGTCGTCGGGCGCCCGGTGGTTCACGGTGCAGTTGACCTGGAACTCGTGATGCGTCACCTCGTCGGCGGCGTGTGCCGACGAGCCTGCGAGAACGGTCAGTACGGCGGCGATGAGTCCGGCGGCGGTACCGCCGGAGTACAGCACTTTCTTCCTTGTCGAGAACACGGAGCTCCTCCTGTCGGGGGGTCCGCGGGGGCGGCGATCGGTCAGGTCGCAAAGGGGTGATCGGGGTGTCCCGCGGTTGGACAGATCGCGAGAGAGCGCTCTCTGGAGAACCATGATCCCGGTGCCTCGCGGTGTCAACCCTCCGTGGTTCCGGAACCACGCTGAGCGTGAAACCGGCGTACCGAAGCATTGACAACACCGGAAAGCAACGGCCACGATCGCTCCGCGAGAGAGCGCTCTCTCACCGCTCCTGACCCAGGAGCTCTCCCGCAAAGGAGTCCGCCCGATGAAGCTTTTGCCCGCTCTGCGTGCCCGCCGCCGACGGCGCCGGCCGGCCGCCGTACTGATCGCGGTAGCGCTGGTGGCGTTCGGCAACCTGGTGGTGTCGGCCGTCCCGGCGCAGGCCGCGACCCTGCTGTCCCAAGGCAAACCGGCCACCGCGTCGACCTCCGAAGGCGCCGGTACGCCGGCCTCGGCCGCGGTCGACGGTGATGCGAACACCCGATGGTCGAGCGCGTGGGCCGACAACCAGTGGTTGCAGGTCGACCTCGGCGCGACCGCGACCATCGAACAAGTCGTGCTCCAGTGGGAGGCGGCGTACGCGACCGGCTATCGCATCGAGACCTCGGCCAACGGTCAGCAATGGAACCCGATCTACAGCACGAGCACCGGCCCCGGCGGCACCGAGACCCTGAACATCAACGGCAGCGGCCGGTACGTCCGCATCTTCGCGACCACGCGCGCCAACGGGTACGGCGTTTCGCTGTTCGAGTTCAGGGTCTTCGGCACACCGGGTAACACTGGCCCATCGCAAGGAACGGTCCGGATCGCCGGCAGCCAGGGCAACTGGCAGTTGCTGGTGAACGACAATCCTTGGGTCGTGAAGGGCCTGACCTGGGGACCGCCGCCGACCGAGGCCGCTCAGCGGCTGCCCGAGTTGAAGGCGATCGGCGTCAACACGGTCCGCACCTGGGGCACCGACGCGAGCTCGAAGACGCTGTTCGACGCGGCTGCCGCGAACGGCATGCGAGTGGTCGCCGGCTACTGGCTCCAGCCCGGTGGCGGCCCCGGCAGTGGTGGTTGCGCGAACTACGTCACGGACACCGACTACAAGACCACGATGCTCGCTGAGATCCGCCGCTGGACGACCGAGTACAAGGACAATCCCGGCGTTCTGATCTGGAACGTCGGCAACGAGTCCGTGCTGGGTCTGCAGAACTGCTACTCGGGCGCCGAGCTCGAGCAGCAGCGGATCGCGTACGCGACCTTCGTGAACGACGCGGCCAAGGCGATCCACGCGATCGACCCGAACCACCCGGTCACGTCGACCGATGCCTGGACCGGCGCTTGGCCGTACTACAAGCAGTACTCGCCGGACCTCGATCTGCTGGCCGTGAACTCCTACGGTCACGTCTGCCAGGTGAAGCAGGACTGGATCAACGGCGGCTACAACAAGCCGTACATCCTCACCGAGGGCGGACCGGCCGGTGAGTGGGAGGTTCCGAACGACGCGAACGGCGTACCGGACCAGCCGACCGATCTGCAGAAGCGGGACGGCTATTTGCAAGCGTGGAACTGCATCACTGGGCACGCCGGTGTCGCGCTGGGAGCGACGCTGTTCCACTACGGCAGTGAGAACGACTTCGGCGCGGTCTGGTTCAACATCACGCCGGGCAACGAGAAGAGCCTGGCCTGGTACGCGATCCGGCAGGCGTTCGGTGGCCCCGGCGGCGGGAACACGCCTCCGGTGATCACGAACATGACGCTGAGCCGGACCACGGATGTCCCGGCCGGCGGCACGATCTCGGTCAACGTCGCGGTCACTGATCCCGACGGGGATGTGCTTTCGCATGACTTCAAGGTCAACGGGAAGTACATCGACGGCAGCGGCGCGCTGGTCGGCACACCGTCGAGCGGCAGCGGTCCGTTCACGGTCACGGTGCCGCAGCGGCTGGGCGTCTGGAAGCTGTACGACTATGTCCGGGACGGGCGTGGGCACGTGAGCATCGAGACCCGGTCCTTCCGGGTGGTCGCGCCACCGGTCGAGGGGACGAATATCGCCCGCGGCAAGCCGACGACAGCATCGTCGTACCAGCAGACCGGCAACGGAGCGCCGTACCCGCCGTCGAACGTGACGGACGGGAACAACACGACCCGCTGGGCCAGCGACTGGGCGGACCCGCAGTGGGTGCAGGTCGACCTCGGGCAGGTGACGTCGTTCGACCGGATCCAGCTGATCTGGGAGGGGGCGTTCGCTCGCGAGTACCGGGTCGAGGTCTCCGACGACGGGAACGCCTGGAGAGCGCTCTACAGTACGGCGGCCGGCAACGGGGACGTCGATGACATCACGACCGGTGGGACCGGGCGCTACGTCCGGCTGACCGGCACCCAGCGCGGCACCGGCTGGGGGTATTCGCTCTACGAGTTCGGGATCTACAAGCGCTGACCCCACCGACCGGTACGGCGGCCCACCACCTGGGGCCGCCGTACCCTGTGGATAACTTTGAGGCGGAATCGCGTGTCCCAGCTACGATCCGATGCCATGACCCCGGCAGCAACCCGACGTACCGTGACCTTGGAAGACGTGGCCAAGGAGGCGCGGGTTTCGCGCGCGACCGTGTCCCGCGTGGTGAACGGCAACGAGAAGGTCGATCAAGATCTGGCCCGCCGGGTCGTCAAGGCGATCGCCTCCACCGGCTACATCCCGAACGCGGCCGCGCGCACCCTCGTCAACCGCCGTACCGGCACGGTCGCCCTGGTCATGTCCGGCTCCGACGGCTCGGCCGCGCAGGTGTTCGCCGACCCGTTCTTCGGCCGGATCACCGGCGGCGTCGTCACCTATCTGCGGGACCGGGCGATGCATCCGACGCTGATGCTGGCCGACTCCGATCGCGCTCGCAGGGACGCTCTCGACTTCGTTCGGCGCGGGAATGCGGACGGCGCGCTGCTGGTCTCGACCCATGCGGGGGATCCGCTGCCGCAGTTGTTCGTCGACGCCGGCGTGCCGGCCGTGCTGTTCGCACGCCCCGCGCTCCCGGTGCCGATCAGCTTCGTCGACCTGGACCATGAGGCCGGCGCCGCACTGGCTGCGAACCATCTGGCCGAGCGCGGCTGTCGCCAGGTGGCCACGATCGCCGGTCCGGCCGACCTGCCCGCCGCGAACAGCCGGCTCGCCGGATTCCAGCGCGCGATGGCGCGGCACGGCGTCCCGTTCGTACAAGTTGCCCACGGCAACTTCACTGCCGACAGCGGTGAACAGGCGATGATCGAGCTGCTGACCGCCGTGCCGGAGATCGACGGGGTCTTCGCGGCCAACGACCTGATGGCGGTCGGCGCACTCCGGGCGCTGCGCGACCACGGCCGCGTCGTTCCCGATGACGTCGCCCTGATCGGCTTCGACGACAGCGAGCCGGCCCGTCTCACACGTCCCCGGCTGACCACGATCTCGCAGCCGGTGGAAGAGATGGCCGCCCGGATGACCGCCATGCTGCTGACCCTGCTGGACACGCCCGGGACCGCGCCCTCCTCGGTCGTCTTCGACCCGTACCTGGTCGCGCGCGAATCCGCCTGATCCCGGCGGCCTTGACGGCCCTCTGAGTTCCGGAACCACGCTCAGGGAACGTTCCCTTGACAGCGCTCCGGCTCGCCGCCACTGTGGTGAGAGAGCGCTCTCTCGGACCCTTGCCCGCCCTTCTGATTGGTGTCGCCCATGGATGTTTCGTCGCGCCTGCGTGCGCGTTCTCTGCTGGTTCTTCTCGTGCTCGCCCTGGCGGCGACCGGTCTCGGTGCTGGTGACGCCGTGGCCGGTTCCCGGCAGCAGGACCGGCTGGCTGCTTGCGGTACGGCGAACGCCGCGCTGAACCGGCCCGCCACCGCATCGTCGACCGAGAACGCCGGCGTACCGGCCTCGGCCGCGGTCGACGGCAACCCGGGAACGCGCTGGGGGAGCGCTTTCTCGGATCCGCAGTGGCTGCAGATCGATCTCGGATCCACGGTCAGTGTCTGCCAGGTCGCGCTGACCTGGGAGACGGCGTACGGAAAGGCATTCCGGATCGAGCTGTCCGACAACGCCACCGCGTGGACTCAGGTCTACTCGACAACGACCGGGACCGGAGGTGCGCAGACGCTCGAGATCGCCGGCAGCGGGCGTTATCTGCGGATCACCGGCACCCAGCGCTCGACGGGCTGGGGGTACTCGCTGTGGGAGGTCGCAGTGCGCACGAGCGACGGCACCGGTCCGGTGATCCCGCCTACCGATCCGCGCAACCCCGATCTCGGGCCGAACGTGTTCGTCTACGGACCGGGCAGTTCGCAGACCGAGATGCAGAACAAGCTGAACCAGCTCGCGACCGAGATGCACACGAACCAGTTCGGCACCCAGCGGTATGCCGTTCTGTTCAAGCCCGGCAGCTACACCGCCGACGTGAACCTCGGTTTCTACACCCAGGTGGCCGGCCTCGGACTGTCGCCCGACGACGTGAATCTCAACGGTCACGTCCGGGTCGAGGCCGACTGGCTGCAGCAAGGCGACAACCCGAACAACAAGGGCAACGCGACGCAGAACTTCTGGCGGTCCGCCGAGAACCTCGCGGTCACGACTCCGCCCGGTCAGATCGAGCGCTGGGCGGTTTCCCAGGCGGCGCCGTACCGGCGGATGCATCTCAAGAACGCGCCCGAGGTGCAGCTCTGGAACGGCGCTGACGGCTGGGCGAGCGGCGGGCTGTTCGCGGACACCAAGATCGACGGCCGGGTGGTCTCGGGATCTCAGCAGCAGTGGTTCTCGAGAAACTCGGAGTTCGGCAGCTGGGCCGGGTCGGTCTGGAACATGGTGTTCCTCGGTACGAACGGCGCGCCGCCGCAGCACTTCCCGAACCCGTCGCACACGACGATCGGGCAGACCCCGAAGGTCCGGGAGAAGCCGTTCCTGTACTTCGATGCGGCAGGCAACTACAACGTCTTCGTCCCGGCGCTGCGCACCAACTCGGCCGGTACCAGTTGGTCTCAAGGACCGGCCGCTGGTACGTCGATCAGCCTGGCCGACTTCTATGTCGCCAAGCCGGGCGCATCCGTCGACACGATCAACGCGGCACTTGCTCAGGGCAAGCACCTGCTGATCACGCCCGGCGTCTACCACCTCAGCGACACGATCCGGGTCACCCGGCCGAACACCGTCGTACTCGGCCTCGGCCTGGCCACCTTGGTTCCGGACACCGGCCAGGCGGCGATCAGCGTCGCCGACGTGGACGGCGTCAAGCTGGCCGGCGTGCTCGTCGACGCCGGTCCGGTCAACTCGCCGTCGCTGGTCGAGATCGGCCCGGCCGGATCGACCGCGAGCCACGCGGCCAACCCGACCTCGCTGCACGACGTGTTCGTCCGCGTCGGCGGCGCGCACATCGGCAAGGCCAGTGTCAGCCTGCGGGTGAACAGCAACGACGTGATCGGTGACCACCTCTGGCTGTGGCGCGGCGATCACGGTGAGGGCGTCGGCTGGAACGTCAACACCGCCGCCAACGGACTCGTTGTGAACGGCAACAACGTGACGATGTACGGCCTGTTCGTCGAGCACTACCAGGAGTACGAGACGCTGTGGAACGGCAACGGCGGCCGCACGTACTTCTACCAGAACGAGTTCCCGTACGACGTCCCCGACCAGGCCTCGTGGTCGAGTGGCGGCGGTACCCAGGGCTGGGCGGCGTACAAGGTCGCGAACACCGTGACGACGCACGAGGCCTGGGGAGTCGGCAGCTACTGCTTCTTCAGCCCGAACAACTCCATCGTGGCGTCCCGCTCGTTCGAGGTCCCGGACACACCGGGTGTGCGCTTCCACGACCTGGTCTCGGTCTCGCTCGGCGGGGTCGGCACCATCTCGAACGTCATCAACAACACCGGCGGCACCGCCAACACCGCCAACCAGCAGCGCTACGTGGTCAGCTACCCCTGACCTGATGCTGACAAGTACGGCGTCGCCGGGCGCCGTACTTGTTAGCTTGGCTGGATGGGATTCGCTCTGACAGTGGCGCCGCTGGACGGGATCGATGAGCCAGGAGCCGAGCAGGACGCTGCCTGGTACGAGTACTGCCTGGACATGTTCGCAGCGGTGAACGAGCACCTGGCGTCGCTGGGGCTACCGCCGCACACCGAGCCACGCAGCAGCACCGGGGGATCGGTGCACCTGGGCTACCGGCAGCCATTGCTCGAGCTGATCGAGTTGGAGGCGGAACTGCCCGCAGAGCTGGAGGCGACGTTCGACCACGTTCTGATGGCCGGACCGAACGCACTGTTCGTCCCGGTCGATCTGCCGGAGCCGGTCGCGTTGGAAGCCGACGGTGAACTCTTCCGGCTCGGCTCGGTCCCCAGACTGCTCTTCCAGTCTGCCTGGCTGCAGCGTCTCGTCGGCGAGGACAGCTGGTACGACCTGGAGTTCGCGACCGACCTGTACGGCGTGCTACTCGACCGGCCGCTCGAAGGCTTCCCGAAGGGGCTGCCGCTCATGGAGGGTGGTGGCACGGCCGGTGCGGTGCTCTCCGAGACGCTGTGCTGTGCAGCGATCGCCGCCTATGAGACCAACTCGTCGATCCGCATCTGCTGACGCCGTGCCGGTGATCCGTCTCCACTGATGCTTCGCATGCCGTCAGCGTGCGTGTGACCCCTCGCAGTGGTCGATTAGGTTGCAGGTTCCTGCAATGTGGTGCCGTTCGAGGGTGTCTGCTTCGGCGTAGCGGACGCCGGCGGCGAAGCGGGTTTTGACCTCCAGCGCCTCCATCAGCCTCGCCACCTCGTACCGCACGGTGCGGACGCTGAGGGTCAGCCGGTCGGCGATCTCCTCGTCGGTGCAGCCGTCGCCGAGCAGTGCCGCGATGATGTGCTGACGCGGTGTCAGTCCGGCCGTGTAGTGCTCCCGAAGCTCCACCGCGCGGACCGCGCCGCCCCGGACCGCCCGCAGGTACTGTCCGGCGGCGTTGACCGCCTCCGTGCCGTGAATCATCATCAGGCTCCGTTTGCCGTTCAGCACCGGGCCCTCGACGATCAGCCGCTCACCGTCCAGCAGCTTGAGCTGGATCGGCCCGAACGAGACGTGGTACGGCATGTCGTCGGCGGCAACGATGAAGTCGGTGACTGTCGGCGAGCCCTCGCTGATGTCAAAGAAGCTCGTCATCCGGACACCCGCCTGCACCAGCTCGCGGTTGTAGCGGTGGCTGGGCGCGAAGGCGTCCACACTCTGGTGCCTGGTCCAGGTGACGGCCGTCAACTCCTCGGCCCGGCCGCAGTGGTCCTCGAGCCAGTCACGCAGGGCGAAGCGGTCCGTTATGACGAACACCTCAGCGTTACACGGGCGTCTGGCCAGCAGGTCGTCGCGGAACCTCGCTCGGACCACCTGAAGTCGCAGCGACGCGTCCAGGACCTCCTGGCGGCCCACATTGGAGGTGCTCCGGCTGTGCAGTGTGCTGTGCATGCTGATCTGGCGCATCTCTCCACCACCCCGTGACTTCCCCAGTCGCCCGTATGTTCTCACGTAATCGGCCTGTCATGGCCGGAGTGGCGTGTCCGTAGTAGTCGTCTGACTAGTCTGGCAGTTGTCTACTGCAGAAGAGGCCTCACGACGCGAGAGGGTGCAGATGCTGGGACTGCCGACGGGGATCCGGGTCTGTCTGTTCGATCTGGACGGAGTGCTCACCGATACCGCGGCCGTGCACGCCGCAGCCTGGAAAGAGATGTTCGACCGATTCCTCCGCGACTATGCCCAGCAGCAGGGGGTTCCGTTTCGTCCTTTCGACGCCCGCGCCGAGTACGACGCCTATGTCGACGGCAAGCCGCGGATGGACGGCGTCCGCGACTTCCTGACGTCTCGGGGCATCACACTGCCTGAGGGGACGCCAGACGACCCACCGGACGCTCAGACGGTCAACGGGCTCGGGAACCGCAAGAACGAGGCAGTCCAGCAGCGCATCCGCACCGACGGCGTACACGTATTCGAAGGGTCCCGCCGGTACCTGCAAGCGGCTGAGCAGGCCGGACTGCGACGGGCGGTCGTCTCGTCGAGTGCCAACACCCGGGAGGTCCTGGACGTGACAGGCCTCGCGCAGTACGTCGAGGAGATCGTGGACGGCGTCACGATCCGGACCGACGGGCTGAAGGGGAAGCCGGCGCCGGACACGTTCCTGGCCGCCGCCGCGCGGTTCGGGGTCGATCCGTCCGAGGCGGCGGTGTTCGAGGACGCGCTGGCCGGTGTCGCCGCCGGCCACGCAGGTGGGTTCGGCCGAGTGGTCGGCGTGGACCGGGTCGGACAGGCCGAAGAGCTCGCCGCACATGGCGCGGACGTCGTCGTACAGGACCTTGCCGAGCTACTGAACGGGGAAGCGCTGTGATCGACCGTGGACACCACCCTGTCGAGCCCTGGCGCTTGCGCGAGACCCGGCTCTCTCTCGACGACCTTGCGCAGTCCGAGTCGCTGTTCGCGCTGTCGAACGGGCACATCGGTCTGCGCGGCAATCTCGACGAGGGGGAGCCGTACGCGATCCCCGGTACCTATCTGAACTCGTTCTACGAGCAACGACCACTTCCGTACGCCGAAGCGGGCTATGGCTACCCGGAGTCCGGGCAGACGCTGGTCGATGTCACCAACGGCAAGCTGATCCGGCTGCTGGTCGACGACTCGCCGTTCGACGTTCGCTATGGCTATCTGAGCCGGCATGAGCGGTCGCTGGACTTCCGGACCGGTCTGCTGGAGCGTGACGTGGACTGGACCTCCCCGGCAGGCAAGCGCATCCGGGTGCGTAGCCGGCGGCTGGTCTCGCTGACCCAGCGTGCGGTCGCAGCGATCGAGTACACAGTGGAGGCGGTCGACCAGCCGACCCGGTTCGTGATCCAGTCCGAGCTGGTCGCCAACGAGGCGCAGCCGACGTTGTCCGACGACCCACGGGTCGCAGCGGTGCTCGACAACCCGCTCAAGCCAGTCAGCCACGACGGTGGCGAGAACGGCGTCGTACTGATCCACCGGACCACGCACAGCCGGCAGTTGATGGCTGCTGCGATGGTGCACGAGGTGGAGGCGCCGACCCGGTTCGCGATGGACCAGGACGTCCGGGAGGACTGGGCGCGGACCACGGTGATCTGTCAGCTCCAGCCCGGCGAGAAGCTGCGCGTGGTGAAGTACCTGTCCTACGGCTGGTCGAGTCTGCGGTCGGAGACCGCGATCCGGGACCAGGTGGCAGCCGGACTGTCCAGTGCGCGCTTCTCGGGCTGGGACGGGCTGGTGAAGCAGCAGGCCGAGTACCTGGACGACTTCTGGGACGGTGCCGACGTCGAGGTGCAGGGGCATCCAGAACTGCAGCAGGCGGTGCGATTCGCGCTCTTCCACGTCCTGCAGGCAGGTGCTCGCGCAGAGCGGCGTGCTATCCCGTCCAAGGGTCTGACCGGCGCTGGGTACGACGGCCATACCTTTTGGGACACTGAGGGTTTCGTCTTGCCGGTGCTGACCTACACCATGCCGGATGCGGCAGCAGATGCGCTGCGGTGGCGGCACTCCACACTGGGCCTGGCGAAGGACCGCGCCGACGTACTGGGCCTGCGTGGCTCGGCGTTCCCCTGGCGGACCATCCGTGGCCAGGAGTGCTCCGGCTACTGGCCAGCTGGTACGGCGGCCTTCCACATCAACGCGGATATCGCTGAAGCGGTGATGCGGTATCACCGGGCCACCGGCGACAACCAGTTCATCGAAGAGGTCGGGCTGGAGCTTCTGGTCGAGACTGCGCGGCTGTGGGTCTCACTGGGACACCATGACCGCCACGGGCGATGGCATCTGCCCGGTGTGACCGGTCCGGACGAGTACAGCGCGGTTGCCGACGACAACGTCTTCACCAACCTCATGGCCGCGCGGAACCTCCGGGCCGCGGCCGAGCTGGCGATGCGGTTCCCTGGTGTCGCTCGCACACTCGGTGTCGACAGTGAGGAAGAGGCTGCGTGGCGCGACGCTGCCGCGGCCGTCTACGTGCCGTACGACGAGGAGCTCGGGGTGCACCCGCAGTCCGAGGGCTTCACCGGCTACGCGGACTGGGACTTCGAGGCCTACAAGGACAAGTACCCGCTGCTCCTGCACGCGCCGTACTTCCAGCTCTACCGGATGCAGGTGGTCAAGCAGTCGGACCTGATTCTGGCGGCGTACTGGTGTGGCGACGCGTTCACTCCCGAGCAGAAGGCACGCGACTTCGAGTACTACGAGCGCCTGACTGTGCGGGACTCGTCGCTGTCGGCCTGCGTCCAGGCAGTGATGGCGGCTGAGGTCGGTCATCTGGACCTGGCCTACGACTACGCCTATGAAGCCGCACTGATCGACATGCGCAATCTGCACAACAACACCGGCGACGGACTACACATGGCGTCGCTGGCAGGAGCCTGGACCGCACTGGTCGCCGGCTTCGGTGGTTTGCGCGACCGGGACGGCTTCCTGGCGTTCGACCCCGCACTGCCGCAGGGGCTGACCAAGCTGTGCTTCTCGATCCGGTGGCGTGGAGTCAGGCTGACGGTGGACATCAACTCGGGGTCGGTCACCTACACGGTGCGCGACGGCGAGGACGCCAGCATCACTCTCCAGCACGCGGGGGAGGACCTCACGGTCACGGCTGGTACGCCGGTCACCCGGCCGCTGGCCAAGCGGGTTCCGCTCCTGGATCGGCCGACTCAGCCGGTCGGCCGCGCACCTCGCCCAGCCTTCCCGGGCGAGGACCGCTGAAGCTCTGCGATCAGGTCGCGGCCTGTGCCTCGAAGAGTTGAGTGTTCTCCTGCAGATGTGGCACTCGCTCCAGCCGGCTCAGGGCCTGCGCCATGGCTCGCTGGGCGGACGTCTCGCTCGGCAGCATCGTCTCGAAGGCCAGTTGGCACGGGCTGCCGGTTCTGAGCAGCTCGGCGTAGAACTCGATGTCCTGGAGGTCTACTCGCTCCTTGAGGAGCTGTTTGGTGGCCTTCCCGCAGCGCAGTAGTCCGGCGTAGAACGTCTGTGGCGCAGGCTCCTTCACAGCGACCGCCTGGTCGGCCAGGGCCTTCAGAACGAAGTACTCCGCGCTGGCGGTCTTGTCCCGGAGGTAGCGCAGGCCGGCCACCTCGCCCGCCTTGTCGGTCAGGCCGCAGACGGCCCACCCCGGCGGCACGATGAGTGCCTGTGTGGACGGCACGTTGCCCGGCAGCTTGACCTGCGGCGACAGGATGCCGCTGTTCGCGACCGCGCTCTGCGCAGTCTTGGCCGCGTTGTCGATCGGACTGGCGAACGGAGCGGGCAGGACCCGCGTGTTCCACGTCGCATCCGGTACGACGATCACTGCCAGGTTGCCGGTGTTCTTGAGCAGCAGAGTGGTCCGGGAGACGTCGGTTGCCGCCTCGAGCCGAACACCGTCCGCCGCGGTGAGCGCCGGAAGGCGACGTGTCGACTTCGAGCAGTCGGTTGCCACCGCCTGCTGTGTCGTCGTGGGCTTCTTGCTGCTGGTCGCCGACTTCGGCACCGGAGTGGTCGGCACGTCCTCTCCGACGTACTCCGAACCGACTGCACTCGAACACCCGGCAACACCGAGTGCCAGGATCACTACTGCCACCACTGTGGGCATGACCGCCCGACCGCGTCCCGCCTCCACGTTGTCCCCCCTGAATGGTGCAACCGAGCTCACTAGGTCCCCACCTGCCCGGTTCACTGCATCGTCGAGTCTCCAGTGTCGCACCGTGCCGCAACTGACGACAACGTCCGCGCTCCCGGTACCCTGCCCTTTGATGGACGTGACGCGATCTCAGCTGCTGCGCTCCCTGGTGATCCTGGGTGCGCTGGTCGGCCTGTTCGCCCTCCACGGTGGCGCTGGTCAGCCGGACCGGCCGGAGCGGTTCGCTGTCACACCGGTGATGATCACGCTGCCGCTCGATGCGCACGGTGCAATGGAGCGCCTCGAGCAGGTCGCCATGGCCGCACCGCTCACGCTGGCCGTCGACTCCTCGAATCACCAGCACCTGCTGGTGCCCTGCGCACTCCTGATCGGCTCCGTGCTGCTCCTCGGGCTCGGGCTGCTGCTGACCCGGCAGCGGTTCGGCGAGGTGCCGCTGCGGTCACTGGCTAGGCAGGTGCGATGGCTGCGGGCCGTCGTACCAGATCCTCCGGACCTGACGAGACTCTGCGTTCTGCGGACGTGACGGTCAGCTGCTTTCGCTGCTGATCTCACTCGTTCACGCATCACTGCGTGCTGTCCGGAAGGAAGCCGTCATGCGGCTGTCACTTCGCGGCGTAGTCGCCGCTGCACTCTTCGCTCTCGTCCTGGCCGGTTGCGGTACTGACCAGTCCCCACCTGTGGCCGACCCCAGCACCCCGCCGGCC
>NZ_SMKA01000115.1 GCF_004348455.1 Kribbella albertanoniae | reverse complement strand
GGGCGGGACTGTGGTGTAGCGGTGGCCGGTGGGGGTCGTCAGGGTGACGGATCCGTCGGGGTGGTTGGTGGTGTTCCAGCCCCATTCGGGGGTGTCCTTGATGACATGGTGGTACTCGCAGAAGGGTGCGAGACCGGCGAGGCTGGTCTGACCGTTCACTGCGAACGGGGTGCCGTGGTCGCGGTCGCATTCGCGGGAGGCGCGGTTGCATCCGGGCCAGGCGCACACGGGGTGGCGGGCGAGCAGGGTTTCGCTCACGAGCGCGCCTGGGTCGTGTCTGGTGGTGGAGGCCTCGAGAACGGTTCCGTTCATCGGGTCGGTGAGGAGTCGACGCCAGGTGCCGCCGGCCGAGATCTGCCGGGCCAGCGGTGCGGGGATCGGGCCGTAGCCGGTCAGCTCGCAGGGGTCATCGTCCAGACCGAGCAGGGTGCTCACTGGAATCAGGACCTCGATGTGGGGTCGGCGTCGGTGTTGATCAGGTAGTCGGCGGCCGAGCCAGTCGAGGCCGTTGGACAGGATGCGGCCGAACAGGTCGGCGACTACATCTGCGCGGCGTTGCTCGGCGGTGCGCTTCTTTGGCTGCTGCTCATCGGCGCCAGCGGTTTCCTCGGGCGACTGGGGATCGCAGTTGTCGCCGGTGGTCTCTTCGCAGGTCTTCTGGTTGGCAGGCTGCTCGGAGGACGTCGGGCGGTTGGACCGGGCGGCCTGAGAGGTGGCCCGCTGAGAGGTGGCCCGTTGAGAGGTGGCGGGCTCAGAGGTGCCGCGCTGGCACGCGGGCTCGGTCGGTGCGCCGACGGTGTCAACGGAGTCGTCGTGGTCACCGGAGTCGTCGTGGCCAATGGAGTCGTCGTGGTCAACGGAGTCACTGCGGCCAGCGGAGTCGTCTCGCTTGGCGAGGTCGGCCATTGCCCGGATGGCGACGTACATCTCCTGGATCTTGTCGGCGGTGTGCACGATCCAGAGGCCGGCCATGCCGTCGGCCAGTGGTACGACTTTGCAGGTTCGTTCCTGGGTTGCTGCGCGGTGGCGGTCGGTGTCGGTCTCGGCGGTGTGCTTGGCGACCTGGGTGCGCAGAGACTTGCGGAGGTTGGCGTTGGTCTGGGAGGACGCTCGGCGCAGGACGTGGGACTCGACGGCTTGTGCGTCTTGGTCGGACAGGCCGCGGGTGCTCTCGGAGATTGCGAGGGCCTTGGACCAGGTCAGCGAACCGGTACGCACCGCGGTCAAGGTTGCGCCCAGCGGACCGGTCAGGTGCAGGGCGGTCTCCATGTGTCGAACTGTGGTGTTGGTCGAGAGATGGAGGGCGGCACCGATCTCCGCGGCCCAGGAACGCTCGGGGTCGACGGGCCGGCCGGAGGACTCGATCGCGGTCGGGCGGCTCAGCTCGGCGGCCTCGGCCTCGGCCTTGCGCTGCCGATAGAACGACGCCATACCTGAGGCCTTCATCGCTGCGGACCAGGCGGCCAGCCGCTCCGCAGCTTTGATGAACTCGATCAGGGCCATCGGAGACAGACACTGTGGACGGACGTTCTCGAGTGCGGCGGCCAGCTCGGCACCCGGGGGAAGGAACACCCAGGCCGGTGCTTCGCGGCGCAACATTTCTCGCTCCGCCTCGTCCTGGTCAACACCGGACCACAGCTCCCACTCCAGCGCGTCGACCTTGGACATCGGCGGAAGGTCGTCGTACAGGTCGTCCTCGGTGATCTCGAACTCGTCCGGGATCTCGATGAGGTCGTCCGGCGGGCCGGGCTCGTTCCACTGCGCGAGGGTCAACGGCGTGAAGGCCGGCGGCCGTTGCTCGGTCCAACGATTAAAGGCCGGCCGTTCTTCGTAGGCCCCGGGGGTGCTCGTCTGCGCGACGGTGCGCGCGGCGAGCGGGTGCTCGTCGGGTACGCAGGCTGGGCTCGGGGTCATGCGCCTACATTAGAACAGTTGTTCGAGTATGCAAAATCGGCGCCACCCCGAGTTTGCGGCCTCTGCGTTCGGCGGTATGACGTGAGTCCGCTGTTCGCTTCTGAAGAGACCACAAAGGGATAACGCCGGGATGCGGCGCGCCTGAGACAGCGCACGGTTGTCGGAGGCGGGACGTAGTGTGGTGGATGTGAACCGGCGAATCTTCGGACTGGAGAACGAGTACGGCGTCACGTGTACCTTTCGCGGTCAGCGCCGACTGACCCCCGACGAGGTGGCGCGGTACCTGTTTCGGCGGGTTGTGTCCTGGGGGCGGAGCAGCAATGTCTTCCTCCGCAACGGGGCACGCCTCTACCTCGACGTGGGCTCCCACCCGGAGTACGCGACCGGCGAGTGCGATTCGGTCACCGACCTGATCGCGCACGACAAGGCCGGTGAGCGGATTCTCGAAGGGCTGCTGGTCGACGCACAGAAGCGGCTGCACGACGAAGGCATCTTCGGTGACGTCTACCTGTTCAAGAACAACACCGACTCAGCCGGCAACAGTTATGGCTGCCACGAGAACTACCTGGTCAGCCGGCACGGCGACTTCGCCAAGCTGGCGGATGTGCTGATCCCGTTCCTGGTCACGCGGCAGTTGATCTGCGGGGCCGGCAAGGTGCTGCAGACGCCGCGCGGTGCGGTGTACAGCGTCAGCCAGCGGGCCGAGCACATCTGGGAGGGCGTCTCCAGCGCGACGACGCGGTCCCGGCCGATCATCAACACCCGTGACGAGCCGCATGCGGATGCCGAGCGGTTCCGCCGGCTGCACGTGATCGTCGGCGACTCGAACATGTCCGAGACCACGATGCTGCTGAAGGTGGCCAGCACCGACCTGGTGCTGCGGATGATCGAGGCGGGCATCGTGATGCGCGACCTGACCCTGGACAACCCGATCCGGGCGATCCGGGAGATCAGCCACGACATGACAGGCCGCCGCGAGGTCCGGCTGGCCAACGGTCGTGAGGCCAGCGCCCTGGACATCCAGGGGGAGTATCTGAGCAAGGCGCGCGACTTCGTCGACCGCCGCGAGCTGGGCACCCCGGCCGTGGAGCGGGCGCTGAACCTGTGGGAGCGTTGCCTGAAGGCGATCGAGTCCGGCGACCTGTCCGGGATCGAGCGCGAGATCGACTGGGTGATCAAGTACCGGTTGATCGAGCGCTACCGCCAGCAGAACAACCTCGGCCTGGCCAGCCCGCGGGTCGCTCAGCTCGACCTGGCGTACCACGACATCCACCGGCCGCGCGGGCTCTACTACCTGCTCGAGCGCCGCGGTGCGGTGACCCGGGTGGTCGACGATCTGCGCGTGTTCGAGGCCAAGTCGGTGCCGCCGCAGACCACGCGGGCGCGACTGCGTGGCGAGTTCATCAAGCGGGCCCAGGAGCGCCGCCGCGACTTCACCGTCGACTGGGTGCACCTGAAGCTGAACGATCAGGCACAGCGCACGGTGCTCTGCAAGGACCCGTTCAAGTCCCACGACGAGCGCGTCGAGAAGCTCATCGCCAGCATGTAGGCCCCAGCTAAATCGGGTGACCGGTCGGCGTCATGCCCTCTACAAAGAGGGCATGACGATCGAGATCCGGCCGATCACCCGCGCCGAGGCCAAGGACTACCTCCAGGTCATGCCGTGGGCGAACGGTCTTCCGCAGGAGGAACCCGAGCCCTCGGCCTGGTACGCCGGTCGCGCGGTCAACCCGCCGCAGCGCAAGGCAACGCCCGAGCAGCTGGACCAGTACGCCGACACTCTGCTGACCGACTGGTTCCGCCCGCAGGCGGCGTTCGTGGACGGCAAGCTTGCAGGCGGCTCCGCGATCGTGTCGGTCGAGTTGACGCTGCCCGGTGGCCAGCAGGTGCCGATGGGCGGAGTCACCTCGACGGGCGTGCTCCCGACGTACCGGCGGCGCGGGCTGCTGCGGAAGATCATGGCTGCGATGCTGGACGACTGCCGGGAGCGCGGTGAGTTCCTGGCTGGGCTGAGTGCCAGTGAGGCGACGATCTACGGCCGGTACGGATTCGCTCCCGCGACGTTCCAGCACCGGTGGGAGGTTCGCCGTACCGACGTTGTGTTCCGTACGCCGTTCACCGATCCCGGCACGCTTGACCTGGTGGACGGCGCCACCGCTGCGGCGGTTTGGCCGGTTCTGCACGAGCAGGTGCGGGCTGTGCGCGTCGGTGAGGTCAGTCCGCTGCCAGGGAAGTGGAGTGGGCTCGCTGACGCCGCACTGCCGGCAGATGGCACCGGACCGGCGTTCCATCTGATCCACCGCGACGCTACGGGCGCCCCAGACGGCGCAGCGATCTTCCGGCTCCCGTGGTCGCCGGACCCCGACCATGCGGGCGAGCTGCAGGTAGAGGCGTTCGAAGCGCTCAACCACGATGCCTACCGGGCGCTGTGGGGACTACTGCTCGACTTCGACCTCACTAAGCGAGTGGTCGCAGCACGGCGGCCGGTGGATGAGCCACTGCGTTGGATGCTGACGAATCCGCGGGCACTCAAGCTGGCGCGGACGCGTGACAACCTGTGGCTGAACATCCTCGACGTACAACGCGCACTGGAAGCACGTACCTACGCAGCAACGGATGCGCTCGTACTAGAGGTGGACGGCGTCAACTGGCGTCTGGATGCCGCACTGGACGGAGCTGCTTGTACGGCGGCGCCGGGGGTGCGGGCGGATGTCAGTCTGACGCTGCAGGAGTTGGGATCGTTGTATCTGGGCGGAGTCCGGGCAGCTGAGTTCCGTGACGCCGGGCGGATCGCAGAGCACACCCCAGGCGCAGTGTCCCGGCTCGACGCGCTGCTGCGGCCGGACCGTGCTCCGCACAACGCAGTGGGGTTCTGACAAGCGGCGTGTAGCCCGAAAGGGCAAAGCGAGTGCCAGGCCGGTCTTGGGTGCCTATAAAGGTGAGATGACGATCGAGATCCGGCCGATCACTCAGGGCGAGGCCGTGGAGTACATGCGGCTGACGCCATGGGTGAGTGGCTTCCCGCAGGAGGAGCCCGAGCCGGTGGCCTGGTACACCGGTCGCGCTGCCTACCCGCCGCTGGTGCAACCCACCGCTGAGCAACTGGAGCAGTACTGCGCTGGGCTGCTGACCGACTGGTACCGGCCGCAGGCCGCGTTCGTGGACGGCAAGCTTGCAGGCGGCTCTGCGATCGTGTCGGTCGAGTTGACACTGCCTGGCGGCCAGCAGGTCCCGATGGGCGGGGTCAGCTGGACGGCTGTGCTCCCGACGTACCGGCGGCGCGGGTTGCTGCGGCAGATGATGGGCGCGTTGTTGGACGACTGCCGCGAGCGCGGTGAGTTTCTGGCTGGCCTCAGTGCGAGTGAGGGCGCGATCTACGGGCGCTACGGATTCGGTCCCGCGACGTTCCAGCACCGGTGGGAGGTCCGCCGTACCGACGCCGCGTTCCGTACGCCGTTCACCGATCCTGGCAGGCTTGAACTGGTGGACGGCGCCACCGCTGCGGCGGTTTGGCCGACTCTGCACGAGCAAATCCGGGCGATACGCGTTGGGGAGATCAGTCCGTCGGCGGGCAGGTGGGCCGGGCTCGCTGCGGGCGGACTGCCAGCCGACGGCTCCGGACCAGCGCACCACCTAATCCACCGCGACGCTACGGGCGCCCCAGACGGCGCAGCGATCTTCCGGTTGCCGTGGGCGCCGGACCCGGCCGATGCCGGCGTACTGGCCTTGGCGTCCTTGGAAGCGCTCAACCCCGACGCGTATCGCGCACTGTGGGGACTGCTGCTCGACTTCGACCTCACCAAGCGAGTAGTCGCGGCACGGCGACCTGTGGACGAGCCACTGCGCTGGATGCTGACGAATCCGCGAGCACTCAAGCTTGCCCGAACGCGCGACAACCTGTGGCTGAACATCCTCGACGTACAACGCGCTCTCGAGGCCCGCACCTACGCAGCAACCGATGCACTCGTGCTGGAAGTCGACGGTGTCAGCTGGCGGCTGGATGCTGCACCGGAGGGAGCTGCTTGTACGGCGGCGCCGGGGGTGCCCGCGGATGTCAGTCTGACGGTGCAGGAGTTGGGATCGTTGTATCTGGGCGGAGTCCGGGCCAGTGAGTTCCGTGACGCCGGTCGGATCCGTGAGCACACCAGTGGCGCAGTGTCCCGGCTTGACGCGTTGCTGCGGCCGGACCGCGCTCCGCACAACGCTATGGCCTTCTGAGCGGTGTGACTGTACGTGGTGTGACCCAATGGTGACGCAGGTGGCGGCTGGTGCGGTTGTGTGTGCAGGCTAGGGTGGTCCGCGTTGTTGCCCGTGGATCGAATTGGCGCAGATGCGCCGGGATGTTTCGAGGTGCTGGTTCGTGCGCAAGTTGCTGAGTCTGGTCGCAGTCGTGGCCCTGGGTTCCACGATGGTGGCCTGCGGTTCCGAGAAGAAGTCCGAGTTCGGAGCCGGTGGGGTCAAGGTGACGTCGGACTTCGGTCAGAAGCCGACCATCACGCACCGCGAGGGTGAGCCCGACAAGGCCCTGGTGACCGAGGTCCTCAAGGAGGGCGACGGTCCCGAGGTGAAGAAGGGTGAGCTGCTCACCGCGAACTACCTCGGCCAGATCTGGCGCGACGGCAAGGTCTTCGACAACTCCTACGACCGCGGTGCGCCGTCGTCGTTCCCGATCGGCGTCGGTGGCGTCATCACCGGCTGGGACGAGGGGCTGGTCGGCAAGAAGATCGGCAGCCGCGTGATGCTCTCCATCCCGGCCGACAAGGGCTACAAGGAGAAGGGCAACGAGCAGGCCGGTATCAAGGGTGACGACACCCTGATCTTCGTCGTCGACCTGGTCGGTGCGGCCGCCAACGACACCAAGCTCGACGCTGAGCCGGCCACCTCGGCCGACTCCAAGATCAAGGTCACCGGCGAGCTGAACGGTGAGCCCAAGGTCAGCGTTCCGGCCGGTACCAAGCCGCCGGCGAAGCCGGGCAAGCCGGTCGTGATCGCGCTCGGCAAGGGCAAGCCGGTCGAGAAGGGCAGCCAGCTGATCGGCCGGTACGTGGTCTTCGACTACACCGGCAAGAAGCAGGCCAGCACCTGGGACGGCCAGCCCGCCAGCCAGAGTGGCCCGGCCCAGCCGGGTGCGCCGACGGACCAGCTGCAGGTCGGCCCCGGCCCGGGTGGCCAGGCCGGTGCCCTCGACGGCATCGCCGGTATCCCGGTCGGCAGCCGCGTGCTGGTCGAGCTCCCCGCGACCAAGGACGCCAAGGGCAAGGCGGTGAACGCGTTCGCGGTCATCGACATCCTGAACGCCTTCCCGGCCCCGAAGCAGCAGGGCCAGTAGTTCGCCGGTAGCTCTGCAGGCCGTCTGACCGCACGCTGCGGTCAGGCGGCTTTTGCGTTGCGGAACCAGCGGTTGGTCTCCGGATGGAAGGTCAATGCGAGGGCGGTCAGCAGGGCAGTGAGGTGAACGCTGCGGAGCAACGCGAGGAGCAGGAACTGCGGAGACCAGTCGAGGCCGGACAGGTCGTGGTCGAGCAGCCAGGTCGCCGGTTCCCAGACCAGTGAAGTGAGGCCGACGGTGCCGAGCAGGCCGGCCAGTAGGTAGCGGGACCACCTGACCCCGTGCTGGAAGTAGCGGTCGATGACGACGAACAGGCCGCCGTAGACCAGGGCGCGGATGGCGATCTGGGCGGCGATGGCCGGCATGGCGACGCCGTCGCCGACTGCGCCGACCACTCCGACGACTGACTCCGCCACTCCGGCGCAGACCGCGAGTAGCCACAGCATGGTGGCCCACCGCACGGTCAGCGGTGCTTGGGGGCGTACGAGAACTGTCATGCTCCCAGGCTGACCCAGGACCGCCCCAAGCTCAGGAGTTCTGTGACCACACTCCGAGTGGTGGTATGTCTACCAGTCTGGCCGCGTGACGGCCCGCAGCGGCCGCGGCCTCGAAATATGCGCGGTCCTCGTCGAGTGAGCGGCCCATGGTGGACAGCTTGACCGGTGCGGCCAGCATGGCGTCGTACAGACCGTCCACATCGATCCGTACGACGCGGTGCCGGGCCTTGAGCGGTTCGGCGGCGTCACGGACCGCATCGCCGAAGTCACCGTCCAGATCCGGTACGACGACGTCCGCCGGCTGCAGTGCGACCCGGCCGTATGCCGTGAGGCTGTGGTGCGAGATCCCGCGGTGCCGGGGACGCGGATCGGCCTCGGAGATGCGCAGCGACGCCACAGCTCGCCCGCCGAGCGTCTCGACCGCATTGACCGCCTCACCGGACTGCACTCCGCTGAACCCCCAGCGAGTCCCAGTGCCCAGGTTGCCCGGTCCCTGCGTCAGTACGACGAGCTCCGCAGCCAGCACGTGCACAGCGGTCAGCAGCCCGGTGTGAACCGTGACCGCCTCCCGGTCGCCGCCGTACGCCTGCCCGACGGTCACTGTGCTGCTCAGCCAGCCAGCCTCCCGCAGCGCTGCCACCGTCCGCGAGAACGCGATCGGCAGCGCACCGCCGTCGGTCATCACGTAGACGACCCGAGTGTTCGGCCGCGCCTCGTACACCCCGGCCAGTACGGCGGGTAGTGCGGAGTGCAGGTCAGCCACGACTACCGGCGTACCGAACAGGTCGTCCGCATCACGCAGTACGTCGTGGTCCGGTGACTCCTGGTCGTCCGCGCCCATCACCATCGCCTGCAACGGTGTGTAGCGCGCCTTCACCAGGTGGCCGCCCTCAGGCGGGTCCTCCGGCAGCCGGTCCGGCAGTGCGACCACCAGGGCATAGCCACCGGTCCCGAGGCCCTTGTCGAGCGCTCCGACGTTCAGCAGCACGCGGTCACCCGCGACCGGCGTACCGACCAGCTCCGGATAGGCCAGCGCACGCACCCGCTGCGCACCGACCTCCACGATCAACTCGACCGCGCCGGCCCAGCTCCGGCCCACCTGCCACACCACACCATCACGCCACCGAATCACACGCCGACCCTAGTCGGTCCGAACACCTGTTCGGTGCGGGAGGAGGGTTTTGGCCGGGTGAGGCCGTAAGGTGGTCGGGTGTCGGCGCGGAAGAGTGAGCGACTGCTCAACGTGGTCATCTGCCTGCTGGTCGCGCGCACCTACGTGACCAAGGAGCGTATCCGCGAGGTCGTCGAGGGGTACGCGGGCCAGACCGACGATGCCTTCGAGAAGATGTTCGAGCGCGACAAGGACGAGCTGCGCGACCTCGGCATCCCGATCGAGATGGGCACGATCGACAAGTTCTTCTCCGACGACGTCGGCTACCGGATCCGCCGGGACGTCTTCGAGCTGCCCGAAGTGCACTTGGAGCCGGACGAGGCCGCCGTACTGGGCGTTGCTGCGCGGGTCTGGCAGCACGCCGGGCTGTCCGAGGCGACCACGTCGGCTGTGCTCAAGCTGAAGGCCGCTGGTATTCAGACCGATCAGTCCGCGCTGAGCGCGATCGAGCCGCATGTCGGAGCGTCAGAGCCTGCCTTCGACACCGTCTGGTCAGCTGTCGTCAGCCGGACCGCAGTGCGGTTCCAGTTCCTGCGCAGCGGCGCTACCGAGTCCATGACGCGGACGCTGGAGCCCTGGGGCATCGTGTCCTGGCACGGGCGTTGGTACGTCGTCGGCCGCGACCGGGATCGTGAAGCGACCCGCATGTTCCGGCTGTCCCGTATCGGCGGCGACGTGAAGACGGTCGGCGACGCTGGTGCGTTCACCGTCCCCGAGGGCACAGACCTGCGCTCACTGGTCTCCGAGCTCGCACCGCCCCGGCCGACCTCGGAGGCGAAGGTCCGGGCCCGGACCGGCTCCTGTGTGAGCCTGCGCCGCCGCGCCAACGCCATTGAGCCGTACGAGGAGGGCTGGGACCTGCTCCACGTCCCGTACGCCGACTCCGCCGTACTGGCTGAGGAGATCGCGTCGTACGGACCGGATGCTGTGGTCGAGGGCCCTGGTGACGTGCTGGACGGTGTGCTGTGGCGACTCCGGACGGTGGCCGGTGTCTAACGCACGTGATCAGGTGCAGCGCCTGCTCGCCCTGGTGCCGTACCTGCGGGAGAACGACGGAGCCCGGGTCGACGACGTGGCCAAGGAGTTCGGCGTCCGGCCGAAGCAGATCCTCGCGGACCTGAAGGTGTTGTGGTTCTGCGGTCTGCCCGGTGCGCAGATGGGCGATCTGATCGAGATCGACATCGAGTCCGCCGAGGGCGAAGGCGTCATCCACATCAACAACGCCGACTACCTGGCCCGGCCGCTGCGGCTGGCCGCTGACGAGGCGCTTGCCCTGCTGACCGCACTCCGGACGCTGCGCGAGGTGACTGCTGGACACGACCGGGATGCGGTCGACCGGGCGATCGCCAAGCTGGAGCAGGCAGCTGGTGAGGCTGCTGCCGCTCATGAGGGTTCTGCGGCCCATGTGCACGTCGAGCCGACCAGACCGGAGATCGCTGAGACGGTCAACCGGGCGCTGGCCGGGAAAAGGCGCCTGCACCTGACGTACGACGTACCGTCGCGGGACGAGACCACTGAGCGGGATGTGGACCCGATGCGGCTGGTGGTGTCCGACGGGCGCAGCTATCTGGAGGCGTGGTGCCGGCTGGCGGAGGACGTCCGGCTGTTCCGGCTGGACCGGATCGCCGCCGTCAAGCTGCTCGATCTGCCGAGTGAGCCGCCGCCGGATGCGACTCCACGCGACCTGTCGAACGGCATGTTCCAGCCGTCCGAGCGGGACCTGCTGGCCACGATCCGGCTCGCGCCCCCGGCCCGCTGGGTGGCGGAGTACTACCCGAACGAGTCGGTCGAGGAGGGTCCTGAAGGCTCGCTCGTCGTCAAGCTTCGGGTCGCTGACATCGCCTGGTTGCAGCGTCTGGTGCTCCGACTTGGCGGTGCGGCGACTGTGCTCGATCCGCCCGACCTGAGCAGCCAGATCGCCGAGACGGCCCGCGAAGCGCTATCGGCGTACGACCTCTAGCCCTTGCTGAGCTGCCGCTCCAGTGGGACCCGGAAACGGGGTGTCACGCGGACCCCGGCCAGCCAAGTGGTCCACTTGGCCGCCTCGGCCTCGACCAGCGCCTCGGTCTCCCGGCCGACGTCCTCGAGGAGTTCGAAACGCACCTCACCGGACTCAGGTTGGCCCCAGCCACCGATGATCCGGCCGTCTGCCCAGACTGTCGGCCCGATGTTGCCGGTGCTGTCGAAGAGCTTCGCCTTGTGCGCACCGAGGTACCAGCCGCGGTCCTTCCAGCCCATCGGTGTCGGGTCGAGCGCAGGCAGGAACGCCACCCACGGCTCGACCGGGACCTCAGGCTCCTCGTCAGCTGGCAGCACGTAGCCGACCTGACCGTCCAGATCGACCGCCACTGCCTCCACTGCAGCCAGGGCCTTCTTCGTCTGACCGCCTGTCCATCCGGCCCACCACTGCAGGTCAGTAGCCGTCCCAGGCCCGAACGACGTCAGCCACGCTCGTGCCAGTGCTACGCGGGCCTCCTCAGCCACTGGCTTGTCGCCCAGCTCACCGGCCAACCAGTCCTCCGCAGGAGACCACTGGTGCTGGCTGCTCAGCCAGGTGCCGAGTGGTCGGCCGCGGACGATCCGGCCCTCGACGGCCAGCTGGAACAGCACCCGGCTGGTCACGTACGGCGCGGAGGCGTACGCCTTGCCCTCAGCCATGCTGAGCCGGGTGCGCAGCCGAGGCTCGTCGGCTGAGAGCTCTTGAGCCGTGGCTGAACCACGCAGTGCCAGTGCGGTCGCAGTGGACTCCTCGACGGCCCGCAGCCACGTGCCGCAGGACTCGGCATCACCGGCCACTCCGGCCTCGGTGAGGTGCTTGACCAGCAGTTTGCGCTGTTTGATCGCGATGTCGTCCGCACAGGCTGCCTGGACGATCGGTCCGAACGCAGTCGGTACGACGAACACCGTGCGGCGCATGCCGAGCATCCGGATCAGCGAGCGATCGTCGTACAAGGCACGCTCTGTAGCGACGACATCACTGCCAGGCACTCTGGCGGCGATCGACAGGTGCACGGTGGCCGGATCCGTGGCGTGCAGCGCGACCATGGACGCGGCCGCCTCCGCCGCATCTGCCGCCTGGCTCGACGCTGCGAGCCGGTGCCGGCGCCCGATTCGCGCCCGCCGCTCGTCGACCCCGATCTGCCGCATATCGTCCCCTCACCTGCCTGCCGGACACCTGGTTTTACCATCACGTTCCGACACCGTTGTCGGCCGGGACGCCCCGGGCGACGTGGGTGCTGCCGGAGAACCGGCTAGGCTCCTTGCTATGTACTGGCTCTTGCTCTTCCTTGCGGTGGTGGCGGTGTGGCTCCTGGTCCTCGCTCTGCTCGCGAAGAAGCTCTGGGGCAAGTCCAAGGCGCTGCTGCGTGAGTTGGGCGCCGCTCAGTCCAAGCTGGACGCTGCAATGTCGGAAGACCGGGTCCGGGCGTAGTATCCGTCTCGAATCTCCGGCGTGAGCCACGAGTAGAAGTTCTGTGAAAGGGAGACCGACATGTACCCGCTCATCACCATGCCCTCGGGCGCAGAGTGGCTGGTCGTCCTCGCGATCGTCGTCCTGCTCTTCGGATCGACCAAGCTGCCCGCCCTGGTCCGCCAGCTGGGCAAGTCGAAGAAGATCTGGGAGGAAGAGGTCGGCCCCCGTAAGAAGGACGCGGAGCTGACCGAAGAGGCGAGCACGCCGCCGGCCCAGACCCCTGTGCAGCAGCAGGCGGCGCCGCAGGGTCAGACACAGAGCCAGGCGCAGCCGAACGGCCAGGCGCCCGGTGACGGCCTGCCCCCGCACACGGCCAACTGAGCCGAGTAGTACACCTTGTCGATGGTGAGGTTCGGGCGACGCAAGGAGAAGAAGGAGCGCCGCCCGAAGGACGAAGAGGGTCGGATGACCCTGCGCGAGCACATCACCGAGCTCCGCAACCGGCTGGCCATCGCGGTGCTCGCGATCGTGCTGATGTCGGTCCTCGGCTACATCTTCTACGACCACGCGCTGGCGTTCCTGAAGAAGCCGTTCGACGACGGCGTCGCCGACCTCCTCGCCAGCAAGAACGGCGGTAGGAAGCCCGAGCTCACCTTCAACTCGGTGACCTCGCCGTTCACCTTCCAGATCAAGATCTCGCTGGTGTTCGGCCTGATCCTGTCCAGCCCGGTCTGGCTGTACCAGCTGTGGGCGTTCATCGCGCCCGGCCTGCACCGCAGTGAGAAGAAGTGGGCGTACCTGTTCGCGGCGATCGCCACTCCGCTGTTCGCCGCCGGCATCTGGGTCGCCTACTGGACACTGCCCAAGGGCATCGAGATCCTGATCGGCTTCACCCCGAGCTTCGCCCAGAACCTGATCACCCTGCCGGAGTACCTGGATTTCGTGCTGCGCACGATGCTGGTGTTCGGGATCGCGTTCCTGCTGCCACTGGTGGTGGTGCTGCTGAACATCCTGGGCATCGTCCCCGCGTCGGCGCTGGCGAAGTTCCGGCCGTACATCATCTTGGGGATCTTCCTCTTCGGCGCGGTGGCGACACCGTCCGGTGACCCGTTCTCGCTGATGTTCCTGGCCATCCCGATGTGTCTGTTGTTCTTCGGCGCCGAGATCGTCGCCAAGCTCAACGACCGCCGCCGGCGCCGCAAATCCGACGAGTTGCTGGAAGCCTGATGACCCGCAAGATCGCGCTGGTGGTGAACCCCACCAGCGGTCGAGGACTGGGCGCTCGGGTGGCTCCGGTGGTCCAGGCGCGGCTGGAGTCGGCCGGTCTGACCGTCGACACCTACCAGACCACCTGCGCCGAGGACGTCGGCCGGATCTCGGCCGAGGTGATCGGCTCCGGCGCGGATGCGGTCGCGCTGGTCGGTGGTGACGGCACGATCCACCTCGGGGCTCAGGTGCTGGCCAAGTCGGGGATGCCCTTCGGCGTGATCCCAGCCGGGACCGGCAACGATTTCGCCCGCGGTATCGGCCTGCCGCTGAAGGACCCGGCCGCAGCGGCCGACCTGATCGTGGCCGGCAAGACCCGCACGGTCGACCTAGCGGTGGCTCAAGGCGAATTCATCACCACCGTCGTGGCCGGTGGATTCGACTCGCTGGTGAACAAGCGGGCCAACGCGATGACGTGGCCCAAGGGCAACTCCCGCTACACCGTCGCCACGCTCGCCGAGCTGCGTACCTTCAAACCCCTCGAGTACGTCGTCACGGTCGACGACCAGGTGATCGAGACCCGCGCGATGCTGGTCGCGGTCGGCACCGGGCCGACGTACGGCGGGGGACTCCAGATCTGTGCCGGGGCTGTCGTCGACGACGGGTTGCTCGACATCACGATCATCCAGCCGGTCTCCCGGCTGAAGTTGCTGCAGCTGTTCCCCAAGCTGTCCAAGGGCACCCATGTCGGGCACCCGATGGTCCGCGCGCTCCGCGGCCGCTCGGTGCGGATCGAGTCGCCCGGCATCACGGCGTACGCGGATGGTGAGCCGCTGGGCCCGCTCCCGGTGGACGTCACGATCGAGCCCGGCGCGCTGACCGTTTTCGCCTGATCGAAAAACATTTGCCGCTGAAGTGTTTCCAGCTCTGTGCTGCATCTGATAGGAAAGCTTCCTATTAGATCTGTTCACCTCTGACGCCCCCACGGAGGAACACATGGAGTACCGCCCCACTCGCCGGAGCACTCTGCTGCTCGGTCTGGGCCTCGCTGCCGTCCCGGCCGCCGCGCTGGCCACTCGCTACGCGCCTTCCGCCGGCGCCGCCGTACAGGCTGTCGATCTCGACGATCCCGCGAAGAAGGAGATCGCGATGAAGATCGTCTGCAGTGCGGAGAACTCGTCGCTGAACTGGAAGAACTACTACCGGTACATCGAGGACATCGGCGACGGTCGTGGGTACACCGCGGGCATCATCGGGTTCTGCTCGGGGACCGGCGACATGCTCGAGCTGGTCGAGCTCTACACGAACCGCAAGCCTGGCAACGTGCTGGCGAAGTACCTCCCGGCTCTGCGCGAGGTGAACGGCACGCCTTCGCACGAGGGCCTCGACCCGAACTACACGACGGACTGGGCGACGGCCGCCCAGGACACCGCCTTCCAGCAGTGCCAGAACGACGAGCGGGACCGGGTGTACTTCAACCCGGCGGTCTCCCGGGGCAAGTCCGACGGCGTCCGCGCCCTCGGTCAGTTCGCCTACTACGACGCCATTGTCATGCACGGTGACGGCGGCGATCCGACCAGCTTCAGCTCGATTCGCAGCCGCGCGCTGGGAGTCGCACAGCCGCCGGCTCAGGGCGGTAACGAGACCACCTGGCTGAACGCGTTCCTGGATGCCCGGGTCTGGGCGATGAAGCAGGAAGAGGCCCACAGCGACACCAGCCGCGTCGACACCGCGCAGCGCGTCTGGCTCGACGACGGCAACCTCGACCTGAACACGCCGCTCGACTGGCAGGTCTACGGGGACAGCTACCACATCGGCTGACCGCTCCCGGGTTTTTGGGGGAGGCGTCGAATAGTGTGTAGCCATGAGCACCCCGTCCGAGAAGTACGCAACGTTTCGCTCGGACCAGGAGCATCCTGCGGTCAAGGAGTTCCGCGGGCTGTATGACTTCGCGCTGGACGAGTTCCAGCTGCGCGCCTGCGCGGCGCTGGAGGACGGCCACCAGGTGCTGGTGGCCGCGCCGACCGGGTCGGGCAAGACGCTGGTCGGCGAGTTCGCCGTGCACCTGGCGCTGCAGCGCGGGCAGAAATGCTTCTACACGACACCGATCAAGGCCCTGAGCAACCAGAAGTACGCCGATCTCGTCAGCCGGTACGGCGCGGATCAGGTCGGACTGCTGACCGGGGACAACTCGGTCAACTCCGAGGCCCCGATCGTCGTCATGACGACCGAGGTCCTGCGGAACATGCTGTACGCCGGTTCTCGCACCCTGCTCGGCCTGTCGTATGTCGTGATGGACGAGGTGCACTACCTGGCTGACCGGGCGCGCGGGGCGGTGTGGGAGGAAGTGATCATCCACCTGCCGGACTCGGTGTCGGTGGTGTCGCTGTCCGCGACCGTCAGCAACGCCGAGGAGTTCGGTGACTGGCTGGCGACCGTCCGCGGCAACACGGTGGTCGTGCTGGAGGAGAAGCGGCCGGTGCCGCTGTTCCAGCATGTGATGGTCGGGAAGCGGCTGCACGATCTGTTCGCCGGGGAGACTCCGACGGCTGGTGGTGGTGTGCAGGCGCAGTTCGGCCCGTCGGCCGGCCGCTCGGGGAATCCGGCGAAGGCGGCTGCGCAGGGCTCGGCGACCGACCTGCGCGACATGGTCAACCCGCAGCTGGTCAAGATCGCCCGCGACGACAACCGGATCTTCCGCGACGACTCGCGCAAACCGCGCCGGCGCCGGGATCTGCCGAAGGGCCGCCCGACGCGGTCGCATTTCACGCCGTTCCGCTCGGATGTGGTGGAGGAGCTGGACGCGGGTGCGCTGCTGCCGGCGATCTTCTTCATCTTCTCCCGCAAGGGCTGCGAGGACGCGATGCTGCAGTGCCTGCGTTCCGGCCTGCGGCTGACCAAGCCGTCGGAGCGCGACGAGATCAAGCGGGTGCTGGCCGAGCGGACCGTCGACCTGCCGGACGAGGACCTCGGCGTACTGGGGTATCACGACTTCTCCGAGGCGCTCAGCCGCGGGATCGCGGCCCATCACGCGGGCATGCTGGCGGCGTTCAAGGAGGTCGTCGAGGAGCTGTTCGCGCGCGGGCTGATCAAGGTGGTGTTCGCGACCGAGACGCTTGCCCTGGGCATCAACATGCCGGCGCGCACCGTCGTACTGGAGAAGTTGTCGAAGTGGAACGGTGAGGCGCACGTCGACATCACCCCGGGGGAGTACACGCAGCTCACCGGGCGGGCCGGGCGGCGCGGGATCGATGTCGAGGGACATGCGGTCGTGCTGTGGCAGCCCGGGTTCGATCCGCGGGCGGTGGCCGGGCTGGCGTCCACTCGTACGTATCCGCTGCGCTCGTCGTTCTCCCCGTCGTACAACATGGCCGTCAACCTGGTCCGCCAGGTCGGGCGCACGCGTGCGCGGGACATGCTGGAGTTGTCGTTCGCGCAATTCCAGTCCGACCAGGCCGTGGTCGGGCTCGCGCGCCAGGTGCAGCGCAACACCGAGGCGCTCGAGGGGTACAAGGAGTCGATCGACTGTCACCTCGGCGACTTCCTCGAGTACGCCGCCCTCCGCCGCCGGATCGGGGAGCGGGAGTCCTCGGGGTCCAAGGCGCGCAAGCAGGATCGCCGGGTCGAGGCGCAGGAGTCGATCGAGAAGCTGAAGATGGGCGATGTGATCCGGATCCCGGCCGGCCGCAGCGCGGGCTGGGCGCTGGTGCTCGACGCGGGGATGCGGTCCGAGCGGGAGGGGCCGCGGCCGACTGTGCTGACACTGGATCGGCAGGTGCGGAAGCTGTCGATGATCGACTTCCCGACCCCGGTCGAGGCGATCAGCTCACTGCGGATCCCGAAGAAGTTCAACGCCCGCAACCCGCAGCAGCGGCGTGAGCTGGCGCAGGTGCTGCGGGTTCGCACCGACATGCTCGGCGAGGACGGACCGCCGTCACGCACCCGCGGCCGCGATGTCATCAGCCATGCGGACGACCCTGAGGTGCAGGAGATGCGGGCGGAGTTGCGTGCGCACCCGTGCCACGGCTGCTCCGACCGTGAGGACCACGCCCGCTGGGCCGAGCGGTACTTCCGGCTCGACCGGGAGAACCGGGACGTCCAGCGCAAGATCGAGCAGCGGACGAACACGATCGCCCGGCAGTTCGACCGGGTCTGCCAGGTGCTCGACGCGCTGCATTACCTGGAAGGCGACAAGACCACCGAGGCCGGAGACCGGCTGGCGCGGATCTACACCGAGCTCGACCTGGTCGCGGCGGAGTGCCTGCGCCAGGGTGTCTTCGACGGTCTGACCGTGCCCGAGCTGGCGGCGGCGCTGGCTGCGCTCGTCTACGAGTCACGCTCCAAGGACGAGCCCACCTCACCCCGGCTGCCGCGCGGCGACGTCCGCCCGGCGCTGGAGAAGATGGGGCAGATCTGGCGCGAGCTGTCGGCTCTCGAGCGGGACATGCGGGTCGACTTCCTGCGCTCGATGGACCTCGGCTTCTGCTGGCCGGCGTTCCGCTGGTCCGCCGGTGCATCGCTGGCCGAGGTCCTCTACGAGTCGGACCTGGCGGCCGGTGACTTCGTCCGCTGGACCAAGCAGCTGATCGACCTCACCGAGCAGGTGGCCGACGCCGCGGGGGACACCCCGCTGCGGCATACCGCCCGCCAGGTGGTGGAGCAGATCCGTCGCGGGGTTATCGCCTATGCGGCGGTCGTCGACGACGCCTAGAGATGTGCTGAGCCGATGCGGCCGTGGCGGTCCTTCACCACGACGCGGAACTGGGTCGCCTTGACCTTGGTGTAGAGCCGGTACGGCGCTGCGTCGTCGGTGCCGAGGACTTGCCACTGCCCGTTCACGCGAGCGGCGAAGGTGGCTTGGGCGTAAGGCTGATCGGGGACGGCGGCCACCAGTTCGGTGCGGCCGTCGGAGGTGGTGTTGCCGAGCTTCAGCGTCGGCTTGGGGCCCGCTGCCGCGGGCGGCAACGGTTTGCTGCTGCGGTAGACGGCTGAGCTCAGCGGCGGCACGGTCACTCGGATCGTTCCGGTGGACGTGACCGGTGTTGTGAGTTGCGGACGGATTCGGTCGTACCGTCCGGCTGCTCCCACCGGTACGTCGACAGTCTTCGCGACCGTTGAGGCGTTCAGAGCGACGACGTACTCGCGTCCCGACTCGCGATCGATCCGGCTGAACGCGACCACATCACCATCCGCCAGCCGCAGCACCTGGTTGCCGCGGCGCCAGACCGGATTGCTCGTGGTGAACGCCGACAGCTCCGCCAACTGCTTGTACAGCGGGTGTTTCGGGTCGAAGTTCCCGTCACCCGGCGTCCGATCCGTCCCGACCTGATCCTGATCGACGAAGTCAGGCACCTTCGACGGGAACATGTCCTGCCGCGCCTCCGCATCGCCCGCGACCCCGGCGAACCCTTGCTCATCGCCGTAGTAGACAACCGGATTCCCGCGCCACAAATACAGCAGCTCGTTCCCGAGCTTCACCCGCGCCAGCCACTCCTGCTCACTCATGCCCGGCCGATCCTGTTTCAGCATCGTCGACAATCGGCCCATGTCATGGTTCCCCACGAACGTGGTCAGCGAATACGCATTCGAGTCAGCGTCGGTGTAGAGATCGTCCGCATCCGCGACACGACCGAGGTCCGCCGCACCCTTGCCGGCCAGGAACGATCGCGCCGCACCCTGGAACGGGAAGTCCAGTACGGCGGTCATCCTGGCGTCCGTCGTGTAGTGCGAGGTGAGCAGCGGGTCGCCGCTGTACACCTCACCGAACACGAAGAAGTCTTTCTTGCCCTGGGCAACGGCATGCCGCTGGATCACCGGTGCGAACGCCTGCCAGAACTCGTCGTTCACGTGCTTGGTGGTGTCGACCCGGTACCCGTCGATGTTCATCGTGTCGATCCACGAGGAGTAGATCTGCTCCATCCCGGCCACCACGCGCGGGTGCTCGGTCATCAGATCGTCCAGTCCGAAGAAGTCGCCGTACTCGAGCTGCTCGCCTTCGAACACGGTCGCGTCGCCGCGGTTGTGGTACAGCGTCGGGTCGTTCAGCCAGTCCGGCTTCTTCAGCGTCGGATGAGTGACGATCGGCTGGTAAGGAAACGACTTCTCGACTGACAGCTTCGGGAAGTCCGGCCGCCCCGCGACCGCCTTGATGTCGAACGGTTTGCCGTCGGCATCCCGGTACGGCGTCTCCGCCAGCGTCTTGTACGGATGCGGACCGTCGAAGGTGATCTCGTCGGCCGTGTAGCCCGCGGTGATGTCGAAGAACACCTTGATCCCGCGGGCATGGGCCTTGTCGACGAACGCCCGCATCTGCGCCGCCGTACCGAAGTGCGGGTCGAAGCTGGTGAAGTCGGTGATCGCATACCCGTGGTACGCCGCGAATGCACCGCCCGCGCCGAAGTCGACCACCCAGCGATTGCGGAACGGCGGATTGATCCAGACCGCCTTCACCCCGAGCCCGGCCAGGTAGTCGACCTTCCCGCTGAGCCCGGTCAGATCGCCACCGTGGAAGAACTGCTTGTCCGTCGGATCGAACCCGTTCACGAGCCGATCACCCGGTACGCCGCCACGGTCGTTGCCCGGATCACCGTTCGCGAACCGGTCGATCATCACCATGTAGAACGGCACCCCGGACAGTCCGGTCCGCACCGAATCGCGCGCGAGCCCGGCGTCCGGCGTACCGGCTGTTGCTGGCTGAACCGCGGACAGTAAGGCGAGAGCGACGGCTAATGCGGTGGCTGTCTTCTTCACCCTCAGCACGCTAGTGGACCGGTGGGTTTATAGGGTTCGATGGCATCCGCCTGCCATTGAAGGAGTTCCCGCGTGGACCTGTCCCGTCGCACCCTCGGAAAGTTCGCCGTCGCCACTGGAGCGGCCGGCGCGATCGGGACGGTGGTGGCGAGGTCGGCCGATGCCGCGACCTGGAAGGTGACGGGTACGGCGGTGCCGGCGCTGGCGGGGTTCGACAACCAACTGAAGGCGTTCATGCAGGCTCGTGGTGTCACGGCCGGGCAGCTCGCTGTCACCTACAAAGGCCGGTTGGTCCTGGCGCGCGGCTACAGCACGAACGAGGCCGTGGCTGTGCAGCCGACCTCGCTGTTCCGGATCGCGAGCCTGTCGAAGTCGGTGACCGCGGCCGCGATTCTGCGCCTCGAACAGGACGGCAAGCTGACACTCGGGTCCAAGGTCGTCGACCTTCTCGGGATCACCGCACCGGTCGATCCGCGCTGGTCGAACATCACCCTGCGGCGGCTGCTCCAGCACCTGGGCGGCTGGGACCCCGCTGTCTCCGGTGACCCGAACTTCAAGGACGCGACGATCTCGCAGGCTCTCGGCGTACCGATGGAGCTGAAGCACGCCGACGTCATCAAGTACATGACCAGCCAGAAGCTGGATGTCGCACCTGGGACGAAGTACGCCTACTCGAACTTCGGCTACCTGCTGGCCGGCCGGGTGATCGAGAAGGTGTCGGGGCTGAGCTACGAGGCGTATGTGCAGCAGAAGCTGCTGGCACCGTTGAAGATCAAGCGGATGGCGCTCGGCTGGAGCATTGCGAAGCACTCCGGTGAGATGGCGTACGAATCGCAGTACACCGGCCGGACTGTGCTCAACACAACGGGTGCGGCGGTCGCAGCGCCGTACGGGACCTTCAGCATGCGCACTCAGGACGCCAACGGTGGCTGGATCGCCAGTGCGCCGGATCTGGTCCGCTGGGCGAAGATGTTCGACGCGCCGGGCGCAGTGCTGAACAGTACGTCGCTGGGGCGCGTCTGGGCGAAGCCGGAGACCGGTGTCGATCCTGGTGGCTCGTACTACGGCCTTGGCTGGAGCGTCCGCCCGGTCACCACAGGTGGTACTGGGCGCAACACGTGGCACACCGGCAGTCTGCCGGGCACCTCCACGCTGCTGGTCCGCACGTACCACGGCATGAGCTGGGCGGTGCTGTTCAACCGGCGCGACGACCCGTCCGGCAAGTCGTACGGCGATATCGACCCGGCCATGTGGACAGCCGCCAAGGGCGTCACGACGTGGCCGGCGCACGACCTGTTCCCGCAGTACTTCAGTTAATACATCAGTGCTTTGAAGTGCGGGGTGATGACCTCGCTCTCGCCGGCCATGGCGGCCAGTACGTCGCGTAGTCCGTCGACGGCCTGGTCGCCGAAGCGGGTGCGCAGCCGGCGCTCGTAAGCCTGGTGGTACTTGCGGGCTGCCTTCAGTGCAGCCTGGCCGCGGTCAGTCAGGTGCAGGAGGCGGACCCGGGCGTCGGACGGGTCGGGGCGGCGTTCGACGTACCCACGCCGCTCCATGTCGTCGGCGAGCTGACTCGCGCCCTGCTTGGTGATCTCCAGCCGCTCTGCCATCCCGCTGATCGTCGTCGGCCCGTCGGCGAGTGTGCGCAGTACGAAGCCGTCCGACCGTCCCTGGTCGGTGAACCCCTGCTCCGCGGTCGTCGCGCGCAGCCCGCGCACGAACTCCTGCTCGGCCAGCAGCAGCAGGATCCCGAAATCAAGCTTGCCTGAATCCGTCATACCCGCCATGATAGTCAAGTCAGCTTGGTCAAGCTGACTTGACTAAATAGCGGAGGGGATTTCATGCCAGTCGTACGTGCGGCCGACGCGCCGACAATGGAGCTGCCCGGCCTCGAGTTCACCGTCCAGGCTTCGCCCAGCCTGGGCTCGCCCAGCGTGTGCACCTGGCGGCTGCGGGTCGACCCCGGCTTCCAGGCCGACGCACCCCACACCCTGGACGCCGACGAGATCTTCGTCGTCCTCAGCGGCACCGTCCAGATCACCCCGGACGGCGAGAAGCTCACCGCCGGTGACTCCTTGATCGTCCCGGCCGGTGAACCCATCGGCATCACCAACCTGGGCGAGGGACACGCCGAGATCCAGGTCGTCATCACCGCCGGCTTCACCGGCACCATGGCCGACGGCACCAAGGTCCAGCCACCCTGGTCCCGCTAACGCAAGCCTCGGAGGATGACGGCCAGCGTCCGATGCCGAAGGTCTGACGTCCAAGACGATTGCTGAGCTGCGTAGGTCGCCGCCGTGAGGAGTGCCATCACCTCGTCCACCTGAACGGTGGGCCGGGCCTCACCGGCGGCCTTCGCTCGTTCGAGCAACTGCCTGACGCTGTCCGTGAGCCCGCGCAGGGCGTCTCCGATGTCCAGGCGCGAGTCACCCAGCGCTGTCACGACCATCCTGGTCCGGACCGCCTCGTCGGCAACAGCGCCGAAGAACTCCGCCAGTGTGGAGTCGTTCGCGAGGGTGGCCAGGCGCTCCAGTGACTCCTTCATGATCGCGATCAGCAGGTCGTCCTTGGTCGGGAAATGCCGGAAGACGGTCCCGACCGCGACCCCGGCCTGCTGTGCCACCTGCTCAGTGGTCGCTTTCGGTCCGTGCTGGGCGAAGGCTTCGGAGGCGGCGGCCAGGATCGCCGCCCGGTTCCGCGCTGCATCCGCTCGCAAGGCCATCCGCTCTCCCGTTGGAATATGAGTGGGGACTCACTATAGTCGAGACAACCTGAGTGACCACTCATCTTTGGAGGTTGTCATGTCTGATCTGCGGACGATCATCGAGAGTCTCGGGAAGAGCTGGACCGGTGATCCGGCGCCGATGGACGAGTTGCTGGCCGATGACGTGGTGATCGAGGCGCCGTTCGCGGCCGGTGGGGCGGCGCGGTGGGAGGGGCGCACGGAGTGGCTAGCGTTCGCGGTGCCGGCGCGGGCGGGATTTCCGGTGACGTTCGATCGGTTCACGCCGTTGGCCGTGCACGAGACGGCTGATCCGGAGGTCGCCGTACTGGAGTACGAACTGGCCGGCGAGAACCCCGCGACCGGCGAACGGGCCGGTGCGCAATTTGTCGGCGTACTGCGAGTGCGGGACGGGCGCATCGCAGGTTGGCGTGAGTATCAGAACACCCATGCCATCCTGCAGGCGCTAGGTTGAGGCTGATCGTCGTTCGAGTGGGAGGACTGTGGGATGCCGGAGATCGTCGAGCTGGCGGAGCGGCCGTACGTCGCGCTGCGGGGGACTGTGCCGATGGACGGGATCAGCGCGTTCGCGGACCGGCTGCACGAGGTGATCGGGTGGCTCGCGGCGCGGGAGATCGCGCCGAACGACGCACCGTTCTTCAAGTACGACGTGGTCGACATGGAGGCCGGTCTCGTGATGGAGATCGGCTTTCCGGTGGATGATCTGCATGCCGGTGAGGGTGAGATCGTCACCGGCGTGCTTCCGGCCGGGCGGTACGCCACTGTGTCGCACCATGGTCATCCCGACGGTCTCATGGATGCCACGCGTGACCTGCTCGCCTGGGGTGAGGCTGAGGGGGTCAAGTGGGACGCCCATGGTGACAAGTGGACAGCCCGGCTGGAGATCTACCTGTCCGACCCGCGTGAGGTGCCGAACATGGCGGACTGGGACACCGAGCTGCAGTTCAAGCTCAAGTAGTGCCCACAGTCCTCGCAGGTGCCGGACGGCTCGCGCCTGAGCGCATCCGCCACGTCGCCTCACCTCTGATCGAGCTGGGCTGCGCACTGCATGTGCTGGCCGAGCCCCGGCACCACAGTCGCGTCGAGTGGGCTGCCGACGTACCGCTGCCTGCTTCACTGCGTTCCGAGCTGCTGCAGTGGACGTGGACTGTGCGTGCGGTGCGGGCTCGCTTCTTCGCGACAAGCGCTGCCACAGGTGTGCCGACATGGTCAGACGAGATCGCGGCGCTGCGGGCACGTGCTCCCGAAGACCTGGCCGCTGAGCTGGTGCGCCCGCTGCGGGGTCGCCCGCTGAGCAGTCGCGAGGTGGACGTCGACGCCGTACGGCACTGGTCGCGGTCACGTGGTCGCGCGGTCGCCTCACTCGTTGAGGCGTTGCTGGACGCACCTGCCGAGCCAGTACGACGTTTCCTCGACCTGCTGGACGCGTGCTGGTCCACGTGGTTCCGCAAGGTGTGGGACTCGTCGCGTGACGCACTGGCCGCCCGTGGACGCCAGGACCGCGACCTCGCCGTACGCGACGGCGTACTGGCCATGCTGCAGTCCCTGGACAGCTCCATCTCCATCCGGGACAACGACAGCGCCGTGGTCCAGAAGGTCCAGAACAAACGCATCGACCTGTCCGACCGCTCGCTCCTCCTCATCCCCAGCAACCACATCGCCCCGCACCTCTTCCTCGGCGAGATCCCCGGCGAACCCCTCACCGTCATCTACCC
>NZ_SMKA01000114.1 GCF_004348455.1 Kribbella albertanoniae | reverse complement strand
GCCACACCCTCCACCCCACCGCTGAAAACACCGACCAAAACACCGACCAGTACGCCGACGCCCGCCGTACCGGCTGCTGATGTCAGCGTCGACGTGAAGATCGCCGGTGGGAAGATCTCCGCCGGCCAGGCCGTGGTGAAGGCCAAGCGGGGCCAGAAGGTCCGCATCACTGCTGTCAGCGATGTGCCCGAGTCACTCCATGTCCACGGCTACGACAAGACACTGGACCTCAAGCCGGGCAAGCCGGTGTCGGTGGAGTTCACCGCCGATGCCAAGGGCGTCTTCGAAGTCGAGACGCATGAGAACGGCAAGCTCGTCTTCAAGCTGCAGGTGACCTGATGCTTCCGTTGCACGGGATCGGTGGGCGGCAGGACCTGCCGATCCCCTTTGGGCTGGCGGTCACGGGTGCCGGGATCGCGATCGCAGTGTCGTTCGTGATCCTGGCCGTCGCCTGGCGGTCACCGAAGTACCGCGGTGCTTCCAGCGGTACGCCGCTCCCGGCTGGACTGCGCACCGCATTCGACTCGTCATGGTTGCGCTGGGCGGTCCGGGTGTTCGGTCTCGCCCTGTTCGGCTGGGCCGCACTGGCCCTGCTGGCCGGAGTGGACCGGCTGACAAACCCGATCTTCGGATTCGTCTACATCCTGGTGTGGGTCGGTTTGGTGCCGCTGTCGCTGCTCCTCGGTCCGGTGTGGCGCACTCTGAACCCACTCCGCACCCTGCACCTGCTGGCCTGCCGAGTGCTTCGCCATGACCCGCGTCGCGGTCTACTCGAGCTCTCACCGCGCGTAGGGCTCTGGCCGGCCGCCGTCGGCATCTTCGCGTTCGCCTGGCTCGAGCTGGTCGCACCGGATCGCGCGACGCTACTGGTGGTGCAGGCCTGGCTCTCCCTGTACGTCGTCTATGTCATGTTCGGCGCTGTCTTGTTCGGGGACCGGTGGTTCGCTGCTGCGGACCCGTTCGAGGCCTACGCGACGTTGATGGCGAAGCTGTCGCCCTGGGGACGCCGGGGCGACGGTGTGATCGTCCTACGACGCCCACTGGAGAACCTGGACAGCCTGACACCCCGCCCGGGGCTGGTCGCACTCGTGGCCGCACTACTGGGCTCTACGGCGTACGACGGGTTCTCCCGGTCGAGCAGGTGGATCGGATGGTCCCAGGACTCGGGGTACTCGCAGACTCTGCTCGGAACACTGGCGCTGGTCGGGTTCGTGCTGTTCGTCCTGGTCACCTACTCCGCGGCCACAGTGCTGGCGGGACGGATCTCGGACAGCTCACGGACCAGACTGCCGGGTCTGTTCGCACACTCGGTCGTACCGATCGTGCTGGGCTATGTGGTCGCGCACTACTTCACGCTGCTCGTTCTAGAAGGTCAGCGCACGATCAACCAGCTCAGCGATCCACTCAGCCGTGGCTGGAACGTCTTCGGTACCGGTCTGAACGGAGTGAACGCAGGCATCACCAACCACACCACTGCGGTCGCCACAGTCCAGGTCAGTGCCGTAGTGATCGGCCACCTGCTCGGTGTGATCTCGGCTCACGACAGGGCGGTCGCACTGTTCCCACGCGGCCGTGCGCTGGCCGGACAGCTCCCGCTGCTGGTGGTCATGGTCGCGTACACGACGGGAGGCCTGCTGCTGCTCTTCTCGGCCTGATCCGGATCTGGCCGACGGCTATGCCGGCCAGGACGAGTGCGAGGCCGAGGACCTGACGCGGGGTCAGGGACTCGGCCGAGAAGAGCAGCCCGAGCAGTACGCCGGTCACCGGGTTGAGCAGTCCGATCAGGCCGACGGTGGCCGCGTCGAGGTGGCGTAGTCCGGTGAACCAGGCGGTGAAGGCCAGTGCGGTCGCCACCAGGCCGACGTACGCGAAACCGGCGACGGCAGGGAGGTCGAGGGTGGGCGGGCGGCCTTCGAAGACCAGCGCGAACGGGATGAGGACCAGTCCGCCGGCGATCAACTGCCAGGAGGTGGTCGCCAGCGGCCCGTCGGCGCGGCCCCACTTCTTCGCCAGGACGTAGCCGCAGGACGACATCGTCAGTGCGGCAACCGAAGCTGCCACTCCACCGAGGTTCACCGACGTTGCCCCGCCGCCCAGCAGCAGACAGACCCCGGCGAAGCCAGCCACTGTGCCAACCAGGACCGCTGCAGCGGGGCGCTCGGATAGCAGCGCCCATGCGAACAGCGCCATGGTCATCGGCGCTGCGGACATGATTGTGGCCGCCACGCTGACAGGTAGCAGCTGTGCGGCCAGATAGATCAGGGCGAAGAACGCACCCATGTTGCACACGCCCAGCAGGAGCGAACGCCACCACCAAACCCCTTGCGGTAGCCGGCGCGCTATGGCGAGCAGGAGCAGTCCGGCGGGCAGTGCGCGGAACACAGCGCCGTACAAGGGGTATCCGGCTGGGAGGTACTCGTGGGTGACGAAATAGTTCGTTCCCCGGGCCACCGGTGCGATCGCTGTCACGAGGGCCCACCGGTAGGTATTTTCCATGGAAGACACTATATCTTCCCGGGAAGATATAGTGGTAGCCGTGACCGAAATGGACCACGTAGCCAGGATCCAGGCGGAGTGGCAGCTCGAACGGCCGGACGTCGACACCAGCCCGCAGGGGGTGATCGGCCGGTTGCACCGGATCGGCGCGCACCTGACCGGTGAGCTGACGCTGCTCTACTCCCGATTCGGGCTCACCGAGGGCGAGTTCGACGTACTGGCCGCGCTGCGCCGCGCCGGAGCGCCGTACGAGCGGGCGCCGGGCGAGATCGCCGTACACACGATGGTGACGACCGGTGCGGTCACCAAACGCGTCGACCGGCTCGAATCGGCCGGTCTGGTGGTCAGACGGCGCAGTGACGAGGATGGGCGTGGCCGGGTGGTCCGCCTGACCCCAGCGGGGCGCCGGCTGATCGACCGTGCTTTCACTGCCCATATGGACAATGAGAAGCGGCTTCTCGGCGTCCTACCGCCCGAGGAGGCGGCCAAATTGGAGGAGATCCTGGCCGCATGGCTGGCCCGGATCGAGGACACGGCACAATAGGCGTACCCATGGTTCGGGAAATCTTGACCGTGGCATGACATTGCGTCACGGCGTTCCGGTCCAATCGGGGCCTCGGTACCCGGTAACCTCCTGGGTGGCCGCACGCAGCAACCAGGAAGGTCAGCTCCACACATGGGTTCCACTGTTTCTCCCGGGCGCGGGTCGATGCGCGCCCGTGTGCTCGCGATGCTTCCGGGCCCGGCACGCAAGATCCTCGGCCGGAGCAAGCGTGCCGTGACCGAAGGTGGCAAGACGCTGGCCGCGAACGTCGACCGCAAGCGCCGCGAGGCCGCTCTGCCGCCGACCCCCGAGGTTCCGAAGTCCGAGGTCCGGTTGTTCGTCGGCCCGGCCAACTTCGCCGGTCAGGGCACCACCTGGGCCCGGGCGGCCGAGCGTCACCTCGCCGGTGTGAAGGCCAAGAACATGCAGTACGCCGGTGGTGCGTACCGGTTCCCGGCCGACATCGAGGTCGAGCGCGAGCTCCTCGACGACCGGGTCTGGCAGGACCGCCAGGTCGAGTACCTGACCAGCGGCAACTACACCCACGTGCTGATCGAGGCCGGTCGCCCGGTTTTCGGCACCCGCTTCGCGCGGAACGCCGTCGGTGATGTGAAGACGCTCAAGGAGGCCGGTGTGAACGTCGGCCTGGTCGCCCACGGTTCCGATGTCCGCCTGCCGAGCCGGCACGCCGAGACGCACCAGTGGTCGCCGTTCCACGAGCGCGACGACTTCTTCGTCCGGCTGGAGGCCCAGGCCAAGCGTGAGGGTCTGCTGTTCAACACCTTCGACGGACCCACCTTCGTGTCCACCCCGGACCTGCTGGTCGACGTGCCGGGCGCCAAGTGGCTGCCGGTCGTCATCGAGCCGGACCGCTGGGCCAACGACGAGCCGGTGCTGGAGCGGGAGCGTCCGATCGTCCTGCACGCACCGACCAACCCGCGCTTCAAGGGCACCGAGTTCGTCGAGGCGGCCATGCAGCCGCTGCACGACAAGGGCCTGATCGAGTACCGCCGGCTCACCGACATCCCCAGCGAGGAGATGCCGGCCGCGATGGCGGGGGCTGACGTCGTGCTCGAGCAGTTCGTGCTCGGCCCGTACAGCGTGACCGCGTGCGAGGCGATGGCAGCCGGCCGCGTGGTCGTGGTGAACGTCGACGAGGACGTCCGCAAGCACGTCAGCACGGTGACCGGGCGGGACCTGCCGATCGTGCACGCCGACCCGACCACCATCGGCGAGGTCGTCGAGCAGATCGTGGCCGACCGCGAGGCGCACCGCGCCGTAGCGGCCCGCGGCCCGGAGTACGTGCGCGCAGTGCACGACGGAACCATGTCCAGCGCCGTCCTCGGGACCTGGCTCACGCCGGGCGCGAGCAAGTAGAAGAAAGCCATCATGACTGACCTGCAGGAGTTCGCCGGCGTGGACATCGCTGTGATCGTGCCGTGCTACAACGAAGCCGTTGCCGTCACCAAGGTGGTGACCGAGCTGCGCGCCGCGCTTCCGACCGCCAGCATCTATGTGTACGACAACAACTCCACGGATGACACCGCGGAGCTGGCCCGCGCCGCCGGTGCGATCGTGCGGCACGAGTCCCGCAAGGGCAAGGGCAACGTGGTCCGCCGCGCCTTCTCCGACGTCGACGCCGACGTCTACGTGCTGATCGACGGCGACGACACGTACGACGCCGCCCGCGCGGGCGATCTGGTCCGCGTGCTGCTGCAGGGGCCGTACGATCACGTCGTCGGTGTCCGCAAGCACACCAACGAGGAGGCGTACCGGCCGGGTCACACCCTGGGCAACCGGGTGCTCACCGGGACCGTCGGGGCGCTGTTCGGCCGGCAGATCACCGACATGCTGAGCGGTTACCGGGTCTTCTCGCGGCGCTACGTGAAGTCGTTCCCGGCGCTGGCGCAGGAGTTCGAGATCGAGACCGAGCTGACCATCCACTCGCTGCACCTGCGGGTGCCGGTGGCGGAGCTCGCGATCGGCTACAAGGAGCGTCCGACCGGTGGCGAGAGCAAGCTGCGCACCTACCGCGACGGGACGCGCATCCTGCGCTGGATCCTGAGCGTCACCCGGCTGGAGCGGCCGACGCTGTTCCACGGCATCCTGGCCTCGGTGTTCGGCATCGTGTCGCTGATCCTCGGCGTACCGGTCGTCGTCGAGTACGTCGACACCGGTCTGGTGCCGCGGTTCCCGACCGCGATCCTGGCCTCGACGATGGGGATCGTCGCGATCCTGGTGCTGGCCGTCGGCTACGTGCTGGACGCGATCATGCGCGGACGGCAGGAGGCGGCCCGGCTGGCCTACCTCCGGCTGCCCGCACCGCAGACGATCGAAGCCGCAGCTGGCGAGCTCCCCGTCCCGGTCGTCCCGGAGGCCTCGGAATCACCCCAGGTCGTCTGAGCTCTCCGACTCTTCGCCCTCCGTCGCGCTCGCGGCGGGGGGCGTTGTCTTGTCCCGGAGTGCGTCCCGCTCGGCCGTCACTGCTGCCAGCGCCGCCTTGGCCTCCTCCAGAGCCTGCTTGGTCGCCTGGAGCTGCAGCTCCTGAGTGCGGCGGACCAGCCCTTCGAGGACGTGCTCGTCCGCCAGCCGCAGCAGCGTCCGGCCGGTCAGCGGCCCCGGCGAGCGGGAGCGGTCGAGATACGCGTGCAGCTCGCCGACCTCGTCGTCGACGCGTCGGCAGATAACCGCCACGCCCCACTCGGTGTCTGCGAGCGGGTGCGCCTCAGTTGCCTGCAGACCAGCCGCCACCAGCGCCTGGATCACCGGCCCGAGCGGTAGCTCAGCAGCCGGCCACGGCAGCAGCAACAGCACGACCTCACCCGGGACGGCGTCCGCCAGCACTGCAGGCAGGTCGCCAGCCGCGGCGGGGGAGCTGGCCACGGCCACCGCCGTCAGTACGTCGTCGGCCGCGGCAGATGGGACTGTCTCGGCCACCTTCATCAGCGGCGGCCACGGGTGCTCGGAGCCGGTGCGGTCGACGACTGTCCCGCCTTCGGGCAACCAGGAGCGGACGAGTTCGTTGAGCTGCATTCAGAACACCCTTTGCAGGACGAGGAAGCCGGTGGGAGCGCCTCGGAAACCGTAGGGGACGAAGCGCTCCACCTGCAGTCCAGCTGGCTCAAGCAGACTCCGATACCGGTGCAGGGCGCGCGTCCGCTGGTAGAACGACCAGGTGCGGTCCACATCGGACTCGTGGTCCACGACCAGGAGCAGACCGCCCAGCCGGACCAGTGCGGCCAGATTCAGCACCGAGGCCTCCCACAGCGCGTCATCCATGATGTGGAAGAGCACATCGATGCTGTAGACCACGTCGTACAGGTACGGCGGCTGCCAGTCGGCCAGCTGGGACAGGTGGAAGCTGCTGTGGCCGGTCGCGTTCGCGCGGCACAGCTCGATCGCATGCTCGCTGACGTCGATCCCGTCGACCGCATGCCCGAACCGCGCCATCGAATGCGCGAACCAGCCCTTGCCGCAACCGGCGTCGAGGATGCGCAGCGGCGCCGCGTACTCGGTCCGGTCGCCGATGATGTCGAGCAGCCGGCCGAGCCGGACCGCGTAGAAGATCTCGTTGCTGAACTCGTCGTACCCGGCGTCACCGCCCGAGCGCAGTGCGCCGAGCCGCCGGTGCCGGCGATCCCAGTGCTCGATCGTCTCGTCTGCTCCGAGCTGATCCACGAATTTCACCCTACCCTCGTTCCCCCAGAACAACCTGACCCTCTGTTACGCTCCTGCTACTTGGCCGCCCTGCCCCGAGCCACGAGTACGACGATCACGGGGGAGCCCTTGCGAACGTGGCGAGCCCGGCACTGGGCCCCAGTGTCGGCGGCCGCTCTGGCGGCTGCTGCGACGTTCGTCGCATCGGGCATCATCCGCGGTACCTATCCGTTCGGTGCGCTGCCGCGGAACACCAACGACCTCGGCCAGCAGTTCGTCCCGATGCACGCCTATCTGCGCGACCTGCTCACCGGACAGGCACCGGGTGACTTCCTCCTGAACTGGTCCAGCGGGTACGGCGTCCCGTTCATCGGCGACTTCATGGGCTACCTCGGGACCAGCCTGTCGTGGATGGTGCTGCTGTTCCCACGCGACCGCATCGACCTGGCGATGTACGTGATCGCCACCGCTGCGATCGGGGCGGCCGCGGCCGCGATGACGGCGTACCTGCGCTTGCTGCGCCCGGCCGGGCCGGTGTGGCTGGCTGCGCTAGCTGGAGTGTCCTACGCGACCTGTGGCTGGGCGATCGACGATGCGGCGTACATGACCGAGTGGCTGAACGGTCTGATCGCGTTTCCGGTGATCTGTCTGCTGTGTGAGTGGATCTGGAGCAAGCGTTCGCTGACGGCGCTGGTGGTGACGCCGTTCGTCGTTGCACTGCTGTGGATGTCGCACTTCTACACGGTCTACATGGCGACGCTGGGCGCTGCTGTGGTGGTCCTGGCGCGGGTGCTGTCCGACCCGGAGGGCGGGGCATTCACTCGCCGGGTCGAGGGCGGGTTCCGGTGCCTGGTGGGTGTTGCCGTGGGGATCACACTGGCCGCTCCACTGCTGTTGCCGACGTACTGGCTGGTGCAGACGGCCACACCGAGTCCTGACGAGGTGTTTACGCCACTCGGGTGGACGGAGTTCCTCTCGCGGCTGCTGCCGGGCTCTGAGGGTGTTGGGACGTCACCTGGGTTGGCTGTCGGCACGCTGATGCTCCTGCTCGCGCTGAGCTTCCCGTTCAACCGCGCGGTGCCAGGGTGGGAGCGGTTCATCTGGACTGCGTTCGTGGTGCTGACTTTCGTGAGTCTGCAACTGCAGTACCCACACAAGGTGTGGCACGGGTTCGACTCCCCGAACGGGAGCCCGTACCGGCAGGCGTTCGTGGTCGCCGGGATGCTGGTGGTTGTCGGGTGGATGTCGCTCGCATCCGGTGTGCGGAACCTCCTGGCGGTGGCCGTGCCGCTGGTGCTGGTCGGTGCACTGTTCGCGCAGGTGTCCGATCTGCCGACGATCACGCCGACCACGCGAGACGTCGTACCGGTGGTTGCCGGAGTCGCCGTCCTGGCGTTTCTGCTGACGCGGTGGCGTCTGGGAACACAGCTATGGGGACGGCGGATCGCGGCGGGGCTTCTGATCGCTGCTGTGCTCGTCGAGACCACGTTGTCGTCGGTGGCGATCGACGAGGCCCGGTCGAAGTTCATGCGCGACTACCAGCCGTGGGGTGCCAAACAGGAGTCGATCCGCGCACTGGTGCAGGCGGCCGAGGACTGGCCACAGCAGCGCGTGTCTGCGAGTCAGTACACGACCCTGAACGACCCGATGCTGATCGGAGGCCAGGGCGCCGAGTACTACACCAGTACGATCCAGCACTCACTGTCGGAGACGCTGGTCAATCTGGGGTTCGGCTACAGCTCCTATGGTCGGGCTCCGATCGATCCGAAGAACCCGGTGGTCGATTCAGTCTTCGCAGTCGGCGCCCGGGTGCAGGAGGGGCCGCAGGGGACCTTTGCGCTCGTCAAGCGGCAGGCGGGTCCGTTGGTGACACTGCGGCCGGAGAAGCCGTGGAAGTCGGCGGATCCCGGGGCGTTCGGCGTACAGGAGACCGCTCTGGGTGCTGACGTCTACACGGTCCCCAAGGTGCAGGTGCGTGTGTCGAAGGGTGCGACGGCAGCGCAGCGGGACTGGGGCATTGGTATGCGGCCGCTGCCGGGTGCTGATGATCCTGTGGAGCTCAGACTGACCGCCTCCTGCCGGCCAGGGGACGGTGTCTACCTGCGCGGGCCGGAGTTCGTCGGCGATGTGCTGATCAGTGGTGACGGTTGGCGGCAGGTGCTGAAGCCGTCGGCGAAACGTCCCGGCACCTACACCGGTGCTCCGATGTTGTGGGTGGGCAGGGCCCGGGCCAACGGCGTGGCTGATGTGCGGATCCGGGTGTCCGCGCCGACGCGGCTGCCGGTCGGTGCGATCGGCTGTCTGGACCCGGAGCGGCTGAAAGCAGCGGTCACCGCGTTGCAGAGCAGCAAGCCGGCTGAGGTCGAGGTCGGTGGGCATGACGTGGCTGTGCGGTTCAAAGCCGGACAGGCTCGGACCATGGTCCTGGGCGTCGTGAACACGCCGGGCTGGCAGTGCGCGGTCGACGGCAAGGCTGCGAAGGCACCTGAGTCGCTGTCCGGGCTGATCGCCGTGCCGGTCGGTCCCAAGGCGCGCAAGGTGTCGTGCAGCTACGTGCCACGCGGTCTGGAGGCCGGACTGGTTCTGGCGGTCGCCGCGTTGGGTGTCCTGTGCGCGCTGGCAGGGATTCTGATGGTTGGCGAGAGGCGTCGGCCTTAGGTTTGCAGGTGGATTGCAAGGTGTGGGGCCGACTGTGGTCGCATGACGACAGTCAGCGTGGAGCAGCAGGTCTCGTGCCGAGTGTTGGGGCCGCTGGAGCTTGAGGTGGACGGCGAAGCGTTGCCGGTCAATGGCGTGCAGGCGCGACGGCTGCTGGCTGCGCTTGTGCTCGCCGACAGCCGTCCGGTGGCCGACCTGGAGTTGGCGGACCTGATGTGGCCGAGCGGCTGGCCGGAGAACGCGCGCAAGGCGCTGCGGGTACAGGTCTGGCGGTTGCGGACCGCTCTGGGCCCAGCTGGCGAGCAACTGGAGCGGACGCCTTCGGGGTACCGCTTCACGGTCGCTACCGACCACCACTGGTTCTCCGACTTGGTCTCATCGGGGCTGTACCGGCTGTCGATCCGCGATGCAGCCGGTGCGATTCAGGATCTGGACGCAGCTCTCGGGCTCTGGCGGGGTGAACCCTGGCAGGACCTGGCTGGCTCTCCGGCGGTGGCCGGAGCCCGGACCAGGCTGGTTGAGCTCCACCAGCTCGCTCTGGAGGAGGTCGAAGCTGCCCGCCTGGCCTTCGGCAACCCCTGGGTCGCTCTGCGGTCGCTGACCCAGCTCGTTGCCGCCAGCCCGTACCGAGAACGCCGCTGGGAGCTGTTGGCACTCGCCTGCCTGCAGACCGGCCAGGCAGAGCGCGCCGGCGCCGAACTACGCCGTTTCCGAGCCCTGCTTGCCGATGAGCTCGGTCTGGATCCCGGACCGGCGCTAGTGGCGCTGGAACGGCGATTGGTCGCCCCACCGCGGGCGCCGCGCCCGCGCCCGGCCGCCTGGCGCTGGAGGTAGCGTCGGACGCGGCTATGGTGGCCCGGTGCTGGAGTGCCGGGTTCTGGGGCCCGTCCGAGTGCTGGTTGACGGGGCCGCGGTCGAGGTCGGGGGAGCGCTGCCCCGGCGGTTGCTCGCTGCGCTCGCGCTGGCGGACGGCAAGCCGGTCTCCGACGACCGGCTGGCCCAGGCGATGTGGGACGACCAGCCACCGGCCAAGGCAGCAGCCGCGATGCAGGCGTACGTCTCGAGACTGCGGTCCGCCCTCGGAACGGCGTACCGCGATCGGCTGGGCCGCACACCGGCCGGCTACTTCCTGCACGCCGACGAGATCGACGTACGGCGTTGTGGCGAGCTGATCGAGGCTGCGCGCGGCCAACTGGCCGGAGACCGGCCGGAGCAGGCCCGGATCCGGCTCACTGAGGCACTGGAGCTGTGGCGAGGCGAGCCTTACGCCGAACTGCCGGACGACATTGCCGCGGCAGAACGTGGGCGGTTGACCGAGCTGCGCGAGGTAGCGCTGGAGGACTTGGCGGCCGCACGGCTGGGGACCGGGGACGCAGCTGAGGCCGTCGTGCAGCTGGAGCAGCTCGTGCGCGAGCAGCCGCTGCGTGAGCGTCGCTGGGCACTGCTCGTGCTCGGGCTCTACCGGTGTGACCGGCAAGGTGATGCGCTGGCGACACTGCGCAGGGTGCGGGAGTTGCTGGCCGAACAGCTCGGCGTCGACCCTGGCCCTGAACTGCAGGAGCTGGAACGACAGGTGCTCGCGCAGGACCCGCGGCTGCGGTTGGCCGCGCCGATGCGCGTTGTGCGGCCGGTACCGATCAGACGGCCGCTGACGACGTTCCTGGGGCGCTCTGCCGAACTCGCGGTCCTCACCTCGCGAATGGACCGGCACCGGCTCGTCAACCTGGTCGGTCCGGCCGGTGTGGGGAAGACGCGGCTGATGGTTGAGTACCTGGCCACACTGGGGCCGGCCACTGATCCCTGGGCGGCCCGGCTCGCCGACGTACCGGATGGGTCTGGCGTTGTGGCTGCCGTGGCTGATGCGGTCGGTGTGGTGGTCACAGGCGATCCGGTGGCCGCTCTTGTCGACGGAATCGGTACGGCGTCTGCGTTGCTGGTGCTGGACAACTGCGAGCACGTCGTTGCGGCAGCGGCGGAGCTGGTCGACCAGCTGACCCAGAGCTGTCCGGGACTGCGGATCCTGGCAACGAGTCGCGAGCCGCTCGGCGTCGACGGTGAGGTCACTGTCTCGGTCCAGCCATTGCCTTGGTCCACGGACGCCGGAGAACCCGCTGTTGAGCTGCTGGTGGATCGCGTGCGGGCAGTGCGGCCTGGCTGGGAGCCGAACCCGGGTGAGCTCGTCGCTGCCCGGCGGATCGCTACTGCACTCGACGGTCTGCCGCTGGCAATCGAGCTGGCGGCCGCACGGGCCCGGGTACTCGGACTCGGGGAGATCGCGGACCGCCTCGCCGACAGGTTCGCCGTACTGGGGCCTGTGCCGCGTGGGTCGCTCGCGTGGCACGCGACGCTGGAGGCTGCGATCGGTTGGAGCGTCGATCTGCTCGATCCGGCCGACCGTGAGCTGCTGCTGAAGCTCTGGGCGTTCGAGGGCGGCTTCACGCTGGAGGCGGCCGAGACGATCTGGCCAGGCCGGGAGACCGCCGTACTGGAGTCCCTGTCCGCTCTGGTCACGCGGTCGGTGGTGGTGGCCGACACGTCCACCGAGCCGACGCGGTACCTGCTGCTGGAGAGCATCCGCGCCTACTGCCGCGGCATTGACCCGGATCCGGCCGAGACGCGGCTGGTGCAGGCTCGCTGGGTGCGGCTGCTCGCGGGGCGCTGTGCAGACTCGATTCGCAGCACCCAGGCGGGTGCCTTTGTACGCATGATGAGTCGTGAGCTGCCCAACCTGCGGGCCGGGTTCGCTCACGACCTGACGACGGACCCGGACAGTGCGCTGCTCACTGCGGTCTCGCTGGGCGTCTACCTGTACCGCGGGGTTCACCACGGCGAGGCGATCCGGATGCTGCGTTCGGCGCTTGCCGCCGCCCCGGACGCGTCCGCCTTCGACCGCGTTCGCGCCCTCAACACCCTGACAGCGCTCACCTACTACTCGGGCGACCACGCCGGTATGACCGAGTTGGTCGAGGTAGTGGCCGGTTTGATCCCGCAGGTGGCACCTGATGTCTCACCACGCGACTATGCCGAGGCTCTGTTCTTCCTGGCCATCGGATGTGCCTTGAGCGAGCCGATGGCAGCGACCTGGCAGATGACTGAGCAGGTGACGGGGGAGCTGATCGAGTACTGCGAGCGGGTCGGGATCGAGGTGATGATCCCTTCCGCGGTGACGGTGCGGACTGTCGCGTTACTGAGGCAGACGAGCGACAGTGCTGAGATGCTGCAGTACGCCGATGCGCTGCAGCAGCAGAGCCGTGGTTGGGTCAAGGGCTGGGCCAGCCAGGTCGTGGGGGAGCTGTACCTGCGCCATCCATCACTGCGACCGGACTCTGCTGAGCGGGCGCTGGCTGCGCTCCGGACTGCGCTGGCGCGGTTCCTGCAGCACGAGGACTACCCGTATGCGCTCAACACGTTGCGGATCGGCGCACTCGCGCTGGTGCGGGCGGGCCGGCCGGTGGACGACGGCGTACGGCTGCTGGCCGCCGTACAAGCGCATGCGGAGCGGCTGGGCCTCAAGACGCCCGGGCTCTACGTGGTCGGTGAGCCGTGGGTTGAGCGGGAGCTGGGTGCCGTTCCGGCGCAGGAGCCTGTCACGTGGAGCGCAATGGTGGCAATGCTCGCCGACGACTGACTTGCCGGTCACAGCGTGGTGCAAGTGGGATGCAAGGGGTGCTGTGCAGTCTGAGCGGCATGGAGTTCGTGAGTGGGACCGGGGGACGCCGGCTGGACTATGTACGGCGTGGGCGGGGTGCGCCGCTGCTGCTGATCCAGGGCATGGCGGGGCATCACGAGTTCTGGGGGGACGAACTGCTCTCCGCGTTGGAGGCCAGGTTCGACATCGTCGCGTACGACCATCGGGGGATCGGGCGTGGTGACCGGGCGGACGAACCGTTCACGGTGGCGGACCTGGCCGACGACGCGGCCGCGGTGATCGCGTCGGTGGGGTGGACCGACGCGCACGTGTTCGGCATCTCGCTCGGCGGGATGGTGACCCAGGAGCTGGTACTGCGGCACCCGGACCTTGTGCGGTCGATCGCACTCGGGTGCACCTGGGCCGGGGGACCCCGAGGGGTGATCTCGGAGACGTCGCGCCGGATGGTGGACGCGATCGCCACCCGGGACGTCGAGCATGGGGTGCGCACGAGCTTCGAGGCGAACCTGTCCCGCAGATACGCCGCGCAAGAACCCGGCGCTCTCGAGCTCTATCGCCGGAGAGCGCTCTCTGTGAAGGTCCCGGTACCCGTCGTGCTGATGCAGTGGGCCGCGGCCCAGGCGCACGACACCACGGCCCGGCTCGGGGCGGTCGACGTACCGGCGCTGATCTTGCACGGCTCCGCCGACGCAGGGATCCCGCGAGAGAACGCTCTCCAGCTCCATGATCTCCTGCCCGCGGCGCAGCTCGAGATCTTCGAGAACGCCGGTCACCTGTTCTGGTGGGAGGACCCGGAGCGCACCGCGGCGCTGCTGATCGCCCAATCCACCGGCTGATCGGCGGGGAACCTATTCCGGTCCAGCACGCGTCCTTCGGCGTGGGGGTGGTGCCGCCCCGAACGATGGGTGGGTAACCTGCCCTGGTCGTTGGCTGATCGGATAGGAGATGATGCCGACCGTGACCGAACCAGGAAGCCAGCCCAAGCACGACCGGCTGCCGCCGTCGGAGGCCGATCCGGCCGTCGCGGGGCTGACCGTCGGGCTCGGTGGCCGGTCCGGCCGGTTCGCGCGGCTCAGCTCGTCCTGGTGGACGCCGCTGCGGATCGCGCTCGCCGTGTGCACACTCACGTTCGGCCTCGGCGTGCTGCAGAAGGCGCCGTGTATGGATGCCGGCTGGGACCGGCAGAGCTGGCGGCCGTTCAAGGCGCTGTGCTACTCCGATGTCGGCTTCCTCTACCAGGAGCGCGGATTTGCCGAGGGCAACCGGCCGTTCCTCGACACCGGCAACTACCCGGTGCTCGAGTACCCGGTGCTCACCGGCGCGTTCATGGAGGTCGCCGCGCAGCTCACCTGGCTGGTCACCGGCGACCCGAAGACGGATCTCACCGCTGAGCAGAAGCGCGACACGGCCGGCGTGTTCTTCGTCGTCAACATCGCGCTGCTGTTCCTCTGCGCACTGATCACCGTCGGCCTCACCGTGGCGACGGCCCGTGGCGTCGCCTCCAGACCCGGTGCCGCTCGCGGCCAGCCCCTCGATGCCCTGTACGTCGCTGCCGCGCCCGTGCTCGCGGTGACGTCGACGATCAACTGGGACCTGTTCGCGGTCGCTCTCACGGCCGGCGCGATGTTCGCCTGGTCGCGCGGGAAACCGATCTGGTTCGGTGTGCTGATCGGGCTCGGGACAGCGGCGAAGTTCTATCCGTTCCTGCTGCTCGGGCCGCTGCTGATCGTGTGCCTGCGCGGCCGCAAACTGTGGCCGTTCGTCCAGGCCACGGTCGCGGCGGTGGTCGCCTGGGCGCTCGTGAACGCGCCGATCTACCTGCTCGCGAAGAACGAGTGGCTGTCGTTCTGGACGTTCAACGACGCGCGGGAGAGCGACTACGGCTCGATCTGGTACGTGCTGAAGCTGGCCAAGCACGAGGTTGCCGACGTCAACCAGCTGAACATCGTGATCTTCGCGGGTCTGTGCCTGTCGATCGCGATCCTCGGTCTGATGGCACCAAGACCGCCACGCTTCGCTCAGCTCGCGTTCCTGGTGGTCGCGGCGTTCCTGCTGATCAACAAGGTCTACTCACCGCAGTACGTGCTCTGGCTGCTGCCGTTGGTCGCCTTGGCCCGGCCGCGGTTGCGGGACTGGCTGATCTGGCAAGCGTGCGAGTGCTTCTACTGGATGCTGGTGTGGATGCATCTCGCGCAGTTCCTTCAGCCCGGTAATCCGGATGTTCCCGACCGCATCTACTGGTTGTCCGTCATCCTCCGGATGGCCGGAACCCTCTGGCTGATGCTGGTCGTCGCTCGCGACATCCTGCTGCCGGAGAAGGATCCGGTCCGCCAGGGCGATCTTGTCGACGACCCCAGCGACGGCGTGGCCTCCAAGGCTCCACCGCGAGAGCTGGCCCCCGCTTGATCAGAGATTCAGCTTGGCGACGTCAAGGTTGCCGCCGCTGACCACGGCAGCGGTCACGCCGCCGAGCTGGATCTTGTTCTCCAGCAAGGCGGCGAACGGCGCCGCGGCGGCCGGCTCCAGCGCAAGCTTGGTACGCGACATGACGAGCCGCGTCGCCGCGAGCAGGGCGTCCTCGCTCACTCGGACGACATCGTCGACGTACTGCTGGATGAGCGGGAAGTTGCGCGTACCGCAGATCGGCGCGGCCAGCCCGTCGGCGATCGAGCGCGCGCTCGGCAGCCGCTGCGGTTCGCCGGCCGCGAGACTACGGCTCACGACATCCGCCTGCTCCGGCTCGATCCCGATCACGCGGATCTCGGGCTTCAGTAGCTTGAGCGCCAGCGCGACTCCCGAGATCAGTCCACCACCACCGACCGGGACCAGCACGGTCTCCAGATCGGGCCGATCCTCCAGCAACTCGAGACCGAGACTCCCGTGCCCCGTGATCACCTGCTCGTCGTCGAACGGATGGACTCCGGTGAGATCGCGCTCTCTCCTGATCCGTTCATACGCCGCGAGCAGATCGCCGTCCACGAGCTCGACCGTCGCGCCGTACCCACGCGCCGCATCGACCTTCGCCGGTACGGCGGTCGTCGCCATCACCACCGTCGCTGGAACCCCCGCGTCCCGCGCCGCCCAAGCCAGCGCCCCCGCCGCGTTCCCCGCCGACACCGTCACCACGCCACGCGCCCGCTCCACGGCCGTCAGCGACAGCAACTTCGTCAGCAGCCCCCGGACCTTGAAGCTGCCCGTCTTCTGGAACAGTTCCGCCTTCAGCACCAGCTCCCCGCCGAACTGCGCGTCCAGCACCGAGGACCCAACCATCGGCGTCCGGTGAATCCGCCCCCGCAATCCCTCGGCGGCCCCACGAATCTCTGCAAGCGTCGGCATGTGCCGACCCTATGCCGGTGTGCTGCTGCCCGAGTCAGCCGAGGTGCTTGGCGAGGAAGCTGACGATGTTGCCCATCACCTGTTGGGATGACCACTGGTTGGCGGCGTTGGTGTCACCGGTCATGAGGCTCAGGTCGCCGTGGTTGCCGCCCTGGACGACATACCGGGTCGTGTCGGCTCCTTCGGCCCGCAGAGCGTTGTGCAGGGTCAGGGTCTGGCTCGGCGACACCAATTGATCGGCGCTCCCGTGCAGGAACAGGAACGACGGGTCCGACGCGCCGACGTACGTGGCCGGGTCCGCGCCCTTCGTCACGGCGGGTTCGTCCTCGACGGACAGCTTGGTACCGGCGCCGAAGATCACCTGGGCGAGTGCGTTGCCCGGGGTGTGGTTGGACTTCTGGGCCGCGGCGTCGAAGTCGGCGGCGATCTTCGCGATATCGGCCGGGCCGAACTCGTCGACGACCGCCTGTACGTCGCTGCTCTGCCCGGGGTTGCCGGTGCCTTCGAACTCGGCGCGGCCGTTCGTGACACCGGTCATCGCGGCGAGGTATCCGCCGGCGGACTGGCCCCAGACCGCGACCTTGGCCGGATCGATCCCGTACTCCGCGGCGTGGGCGCGCAGGAAGCGGATGGCCGACTTCACGTCGGCGACGATCTCTTTGTACGTCGCTCCGTTCCGCACCGTGCGGTATTCGATACCGGCCACGGCGTAGCCCTGCTCGGCCACGTAGGTGCGCTGATCGAGGTTGCCTGCTTTGCTCGCGTTGGAGAACTGACCGCCGGTGAGGTAGACGACCAGCGGCTTCGCACCCGCCGTCAGTGGCACCTGGAGATCGAGCTTGAGCGGTACCTGCCGGCCGCCGGAGGTCGGCGAGTCGTAGACGATGTCGTTGGTGGCCTTCAGCGGTGTCCTGCCGCACTGGATCTCGGGGCCGCTCCCGTCGATGACCGTGCTCGTGCTGGTGTCGCTCGGTGCGACGGTCTTCGCGAACGTAGGGCCGGCCGCGCCACCCGCAGGCGGGTTCCCGCCCGGCGGGTTGACCGTCGCCTGCGGGCAGGCCGCCGTACCGGTCGTACTGCCGTCAGACGTGTCGGCACTCGAGGAGCATGCGACCAGGGCGCCTCCCGTCAGCGTCACTGTGGCGAGTAAGCCGATGATCGTCCGGGTTCTCATGTGCTGACCGTCCTCAATAAGTTGATACTCTATATCCGCTTACGGCCCACCGTAGCATTAACCGGATACGTTGTATCCACTTGTCTGGAATGAGGTGAATCACGGTTGCGCAAGGACGCCGAACTCAACCGCCGCCGCGTGATCGCGGCGGCCCGGGAGGTGTTTCGCGACCGTGGGATCGGTGCGACCCTCAACGACGTGGCGCATCATGCGGGCGTCGGGGTCGGCACTGTCTACCGGCGTTTCCCGGACAAGGAGGCGCTGGTCGACGCGCTGTTCGACGACATGGTCGACACGGTCGAGGCGGCCACTCGCGCGGCGCTGGGGGAGCCGGATCCCTGGGTGGGCCTGGCGACCGCGCTGGAGAAGACCTGTGAGGTCCAGGCCTTGGATCGCGGACTCCGTGAGGTCATGCTCGGAACCGGCCGGGGGCCTGAGCGCCAGGCGCAGATGCGGGAGCGGGTCGCGCCACTGATCCATGAGTTGGTGACGCGGGCCAAGGATGCGGGCGTGCTACGGGCCGACGTCGCCCCGCCCGACTTCCCGACCATCCAGCTGATGCTCGGCGCGGTCACGGACCACGTCGGCCGGCCTGAGCTGTGGCGCCGCTATCTGGCCCTGTTGCTCGACGGTTTGCGGGCCCGCCCCGACCTCGCGCCACTACCGGATGCCGCCCTGCCGCCGGGCGACTTCGACGAGCGGCTGGTCGTCGCCAGCGATCCAAAGTGTAGTAAGTCGATGGACTAACGACCATATTGCGAGACGCGGCCCGGAGAGTGCTCCGGGCGATCTACCGTCGTGTCATGAGGCCGATGCTGACCGTGATCGTCGATCCTGCCGACCGTTGGATGGACCGTGCCGCCTGTAGCGGGCAGGCCGGTGCGTACGACGAGACCGCGACTCGTTTCGAGCAGCGTAAGGCGCGCGAGCTGTGCCTGACCTCATGCCCGGTGCTGAACGAGTGCTACGAGTGGGCGCGCAGAACCAGGTACACGGGAACGGCGGCCGGGATCACGTTTCTCGACGGCCGCCGCCGCGGTCACCCCGACTCGGCGGCCAGCTGATCAGAGCTTGGCAGCGACGGCGGCGACGAGGCGGTCGGCGGCCGGCGGGTGGTCGGGGATGAAGAGGTAGGGCTCGATCAGTTCGAGCTCCATCAGCAGGAAACGACCGTTGACGACGACACCGTCGACGCGGGCGTAGGTCGGCTGAGAAGGCGCCGCAGAGAGCGCGGTCTTGGCGCTCTCGAGGATCTCCGGAGTCGGTTCCTCGACCGTCACCGCGCCACCGAACATGTGCTGCACCCGGTAGTCACCAGCTGCCGGGCGCTTCACCACCGCGTGGCTGTACTCGCCGTCGAAGAAGAGCAGCGACCATTCGCCGGCCGTCTGGATCTCCGGCAGGAACGGCTGCACCAGGTACACGTCGTCGGGCAGATCCGTCATCGCCTGGTCGAGCTCGGCCGAGCCGGCCAGCCCGCGAACGGTGTTGAAGGCCGCCCCGCTCACGGTCGGCTTGATCACGATCTGCTGACCGTCGAGCCCGGCGACGACCTCGCGCAGGCATGCGCCGGCCGCGACCTGAGACGGCACGATCGCGACGCCCTGCTCGCGGAGCTCGAGGAGGTAGCGCTTGTCGCTGTTCCAGCGGACCAGGTCGGTCTCGTTCAGGACCAGTACGCCGGACTTGTCGAGCAGCCCGAGCCATTCGGTGAACTCGACCTGCCGCTTGTAGTAGTCCCACACCGAGCGCAGCAGCACCGCGTCGTACCCGGACCAGTCGATCGACGGGTCCGTCCAGACCACGGGGTCGGGTTCGAGGCCGGCCGCGCGGAAGGCGTCCAGGAGCGGAACCTCTTCCGGCAGCAGCTCGGGCCAGTCGGCCGAGGTCGCGATCGCGATGCGCTTGCTCAGTTTGGGGCTGTTCAGTGTCACGCTGCTCAGTGTTGGTTGGCGGTCAGCCTCGCGTCAAACTGCTTTGCGGCGACCGAACGGTGACGCACGGTAGTGGCAATGACGACGATGGCAGCTGCGGTCAGATAGATCAGGCCCTGCCGGCTGTCGTGCCCGACGGTCGCATAGGCCAGGTACGCAGCCAGCGGTACGGCGATCCACTCGGGCCGTCCGGAGAGTGCGGCCAGCGCGACCAACGGCACGCCGTACCAGGGATAGGTGGGGGTCGCGATCAGCAGCGCGGCGCCGTACAGCCAGCAGCAGGTGACGGCCAGCGGCTCGCGGCCGCGGCGCCGGAACGCGAGGACGGCGAGCGCTCCCGCGACCAGAACGGCGACCAGCTGCCGGGCCTCAGGAGGCAGCAGGAGCGAGAAGATCGCGAATCGCGTGCTGCCGTTGGAGAACCCTTCCTGGGTCAGATAACCGGGCAGAAAGCCGAGCACCAGGGCGCCGGAGGCCACCAGATACGGGAGGTAGCTGACAACAAAGGTGCCGAGGGCAACGACCGACTGGCGAACCCGGAACGCGGGCAGCAACAGCAACGGCAACAGCTTCACGCTGGCGGCAGCACCGAGCAGGATCGCGGCGAGTCGGGGCCGCCGGGCCGCGACCAGTACCGCGGCGGTGATGAGCAGCGCACCGAGAACGTCGACATGGGCCGCGCTCCCAGCCTCGAGAACCACGATCGGTGACCAACCCCACAGCGCGGCCCAGCGTCTGTCCCGGCTTGTTGCGGCGAGTAGCCAGGTGAGCGCAATCGCGAGCAGACCGGCCGCGATCTGCAGGCCCAGCGTTCCCGCCGACCACGGAGTGACGGCCGCGACCGCGACGAAGTACACCTGCGCGATCGGTGGGTAGATCGTCGGCACCTGCGGCCGGTTGATCCGGGTCCGCGGATCATCGGCGGCGATCGCTGCGACCGCCGCGGGATCCGTCGGTACGCGCGGCGGTGCGTTTACTCCTGACGAATGCTCCGGCGAGAGCCCTGGAAAGAGCAGCGGATCTCGTAAGTCCGCGAGGGCGTCATCCAACGGAACATGCGCGTACGGCGAGTGCCCGGCGAGCTGCACGCGCCCGTCCCACACGTAGCGATAGGAATCTGTGCTCGTGATCGGCGCATGCGTCAGCCCCGGGATCTGACACAGCCCGGCCACCACCACGACCGCGGCAATCCCGAGCCCTCGGCCGAACCGCCAGATCGCCGCGGCCACCAGCAAACACCCGAGTATCAAGGTCAGATTCGGCCACCAACTGACGGCGTGCGCCCAGATGGTGAGTACGGCGGTTCCGACCGCCGTACAAGCGATCAGCCAATGGCCCGCGGTGCGGCTCAATGCGGGGCGGCTCATGCGGTGCGGCGGAGGGTCAGGAAGGCTCGGTGCGGAGTGCGCCAGTCCTCGATCGGGTGCAGGGCGGCGGCGCGTGCATGCCGGAGCAACGTGCGACTGCCAATCCTTGCCCAGGGCAATGGTATCGACCGGCGCCCGGTGGAGCTGCGCAGCACAATAGGCGCGGTGTCGTCGAGATCGTCGTCCGGATCGACCTCGACCAGGACGAGACCGTTGGGCCGCACCAGCTCCGCGCAGCGGCGGAGCAGATCGGCCGGATCACCGCCGATGCCGATGTTGCCGTCCATCAACACCACGCTGCCCCAGCGGCCCTCGGCCGGCAGCCGGTTCTGCACCGGCCGCTGCAATGCGGCCGCGCCGCGCGACGTCGTCAACGAGATTGCCTGCGGAGACACATCGACACCGAGGGCTGGAATCCCTTGCTCGGCCAACGCCGTCACGATCCGGCCCGGCCCGCAGCCGATGTCCAGCACCGGCCCCTCGCACCGGCTCAGCGCGAGCCGATCAACCTCGTCCGCCGGCGACTGCCAGCGGTCCAGCTCCGACAATGCGGGCAGGGTCCGCCCATCGATGCCGGTGGCAACTACTTGCGCCGTACCGCCGAGCGCCTGCTCGAACAGCAACGCCGGATGGGCCGAGTGCTCCAGCCGCCGGAACAATCGGGACATCCGCAGCGCCGGATACTCCGCGGCGATCGCGGCTGCGTCCCACGGCGTGTCCATGTCCCGGAGAGTCTGTAGCTGGAGAACGCGTTTCCCGCGTTTCTCAAGACGCAGCAGCTGATCCTGACCGGTGTGATCGGTGGACATGGGAACGCCGATCAGCGCCTGGTCATCCGGTTCGCGCAGCCCGAGGCACCAGTACCCGCCATCCTCGGTCAGCCCGAGAACAGCGTCGTACCCAGGCCAGTTGAAGCCCAGGAGCTCGGCCGGCAGTTGCGGCGTGTCCATACCGACCAGGAGCATCGGCGATCCGTCGAAGGCGTCCTCGAACGCTGCTGCCAGCCGTTCGTCGAGGCCGTCTCCACGCTGCCGGATCACCTCGAACCCGGCTGGCAACCACGGCCCCGGCCGGCCCTCGAGAACCAGCACGCGACGGGTCGCTGGAGCCGCCCGAACCGTGGTCAACGTGTCGATCAGCGAAGCACGCGCAAGCGCAGCCGCCTCCCTGGGCGTGAACTCGGTCTGTAACCGAGTCTTGACCCGACCAGCGACCGGTTCCTTCGCGATCACGATCAGCGTGCCCTGTTGGGTCATGCCTTCAGCACCTTCGACATGTCCACGACGGCCCGAGCGGCGCCGAGCGGCGTACCGGTGACCTTCGAGCGGCCTGAGCGGGGCAGGTAGTCGACGTCGACCTCGGCGATCCGCCAGCCGGCGTCGGCGGCGCGAACGACGGTCTCGAGCGGATAGCCAGATCGCCGATCCGTCAGCGCGAGGTCCAGCAGCGCGGTCCGCCGAGCGGCGCGCATCGGGCCGAGATCGTGCAGGAGAACGCCTGTGCGTCTCCTGATCCGGCGGGACAGCTCAGCGTTCGCGAGACGCAGATGCCAAGGCCACACGTCCCGAGAAACCGCTCTCCGGCGGCCGACCATGAGATCCGCGTTCCCGGCGAGCACCGGCGCGGTCACCCGGACGAGCTGCCGCGGATCCAGCGAAGCATCAGCGTCCATGAACGCAACGACCTCGGCGTCGGCCGCCTCCAGGCCGGCGTGACACGCGGCGCCGTACCCACGGATCGAGCACCGTACGACGGTCGCCCCGAGTTCTTCGGCGATTTCGGCCGAACCATCGGTCGAGCCGTTGTCGACGACAACGGCTCGGACGCCGGCCGGAAGCCGGGTGAGCACCCAGGGCAGAGCCGCAGCCTCGTCGAGGCAGGGCAGTACGAGATCGACAGCCACCCTTCGACCGTAGGGAAGAACGGAGGTTCCAGGTGGCTGCCGGCGACTACGGGTTGCTTACGGTGAGCGCTCTCTCGGGGTCCAGGTCCAGCGCCGAGGCGGTCGGAAGTCCTACGCTCTGACCGTGGCTACTCGTGTGCTCGTGGTCGATGACGACCCGACCGTGTCCAACGTCGTCTCGGCGTACCTGACCAAGGCGGGGTACGACGCTCGCGTGGTCGCGGACGGGACCGCTGCCGTCGAGGTCTGGCAGCAGTGGAAACCGTCGGTCGTCGTCCTGGACGTGATGCTGCCGGGAATGTCCGGCCTGGAGGTGCTGCGCCGGATGCGCGCGGCCGACGACGGCGCGGCGGTGATCATGCTGTCCGCCCGCGGTGAGGAGGAGGACCGGCTGGTCGGCCTCGAGGTCGGTGCCGACGACTATGTGGTCAAGCCGTTCAGTCCGAGAGAGCTGACGCTGCGGGTGCAGGCGATGCTGCGGCGCGAGGAGCGACTGGCCGGGCTCGACCTGACGCCGACCAAGCTGAGCGCCGGCCCGATCACGATCGACACCGCGGCCCGGATCGCGATGCTGGACGGGAGAGCGCTCTCTCTGACGCATCGCGAGTTCGATCTGCTGGCGTATCTGGTGTCGCATCCGGGAAAGGCGTACACGAAGGCCGAGCTGCTGCGCCGGGTCTGGGGCTGGGACTTCGGTGACTCGTCGACGGTCACCGTTCACGTCCGCCGGCTCCGCGAGAAGATCGAGGCAGATCCCTCGGACCCGCAGCTCGTACTGACCGTGCCGCGCACGGGCTACCGGTTCGCGGGGGAGTCCGAATGAACCGCGACACGATGACGATCCTCGCGCTCACGACCCTGTGGACGCTGGTGGTCGCGGTGGTCGGCGGCGTGATCCTGTACCAGTTCCGCCGCCGGTCGTTGCGGGTCACGATGATCGTCGCCGCGCTGGCGCCGATGGCCGCGGCCCTCGCTGCGGTGCTGCAGAGCGTGCGGGCGATGTTCATATCCGAACACGATTCCTGGGTCGTTCTCTGGACACTCGCGTTCGCAGGGTTTCTCGGACTCGGGATGTCCGTGCTGCTCGGGCACTGGATCAGCGCGGGCTCGCGCGATGTCGGACAACGGTTGCGACGGCTGGGTACGACGTACGAACCCTCGGATCGCCTCACTGGCGCCGTACCGGCTGAGCTTGCTGCATTGACAGATGAGCTCGAGATGACGCGCGAGAAACTGGCCGCGTCCCACGCGAGAGAGCGCGCTCTCGAAGCGAGCCGGCGGGAACTGGTCGCGTTCATGTCACATGATCTGCGGACTCCGCTGGCCGGGTTGCGGGCGGTTGCGGAAGGACTCGAGGACGGGGTGATCGACGACGTACCGGCGGCGCTGCGGCAGATGCGGTCGACTGTCGACCGGATGACCGGGCTCGTCGACGACCTGTTCGAGCTCTCGCGATTGTCGGCGGCCGCGCTACCGCGGAAGCGATCGGCGGTGAGCCTGCGCGAACTCGCCGAAGACGTGGCAGGCGAGAACGGCGAGCATGCCCGGGCCTCGGGTGTTGAGCTCACCGTGTCGACGCCGGCTGGCGACGATCGGCTTGCTGTACAAGGGGATCCGGACGAACTGACCCGCGCCGTGACGAACCTGGTCGGCAACGCGATCCGGCACACGACGCGCGGCGGAACAGTCACACTCGTCGTCGACCGCGAGCCGGACGGCCGAGTGCGGCTCGCCGTAACCGACGGATGCGGCGGGATCCCGGCCGACGACCTGGAACGCGTCTTCGACATCGGCTGGCGCGGCGACGAACAGCGGACCCCGGTACCGGCCTCCGCCTCGACTTCGGGTTCGGCTTCGGCTTCGGGCGAGCCGTCGGCAGCGTCGTCGGGTGGCGGCGGTCTTGGGCTGGCGATCGCCCGCGGCGTCGTGGAATCCCACGACGGCCAGATCGGCGTCACGAACATCGACGGCGGATGCGCATTCCAGATCGACCTCCCCCCAGTGCCCGCCAACGCCAACGTCAGCTAGCGACCTCGCCGGTGGGGTGACTCGGGGTCTGGCGGGCTGCGGCTTGCAGGGCGGTGCGGGCGGCGATGATGGCGGGGTGGTTGGC
>NZ_SMKA01000113.1 GCF_004348455.1 Kribbella albertanoniae | reverse complement strand
GGGTGCAGTTGTGATGGGCTGGGGGTTCGGGCACCTCGGTCGCCTAGGCTGCGGGGACCGGACTGTCGAGGAGGACTTGTGGGGCGTCGTCGCGGGGTTTTGTCGGTCGTCTTGGCGTTGGGGCTGGTGGGGGCGCCGAATCTGACGGCGAGCGCAGCGCCGGTGTTTTCGCCGGGAGCTCCGGGGGCCGGGGACTCCTACTTCCCGGAGATGGCGAACGGTGGGTACGACGTCAGTCATTACGACCTTCGGATCGGGTTCGATCCGACGAGCAAGGCGATCGATGCGACGACGACGATTACCGCCAGGGCCACGCAGAATCTGTCGCGGTTCAACCTGGATTTCCAGGGGCCATTGACGATCAGCAAGGTGACGGTCAACGGGCGGGCCGCCTCGTTCACCCGGAGTGGTGCGCAGGAGTTGGTGATCACGCCGGCGCGGGGGTTGTGGCGTGGGAGCAGGTTTGTGGTGGCGGTGACGTATGCGGGTGTTCCGCAGAAGATCGACGACCCGGCGTTGGGTATCTCCGGCTGGGCGGCCACCAAGGACGGTGCGGTTGCGCTCAACCAGCCGATCGGTGCGGCGACCTACTACCCGGTGAACGACACCACGGCGGACAAGGCGACGTACAGCCAGACCATCACGGTGCCGACCGGCCTGACCGTGCTGGCCAACGGTGAACCCGGCCCGACCACCACGCACGGCGGCAAAACCACCTTCCGCTGGCACATGAACAAGCCGATGGCCAGCGAGCTGGGCATGATTGCGATCGGCAACTACAACGTCACCCGCACCAGGACGAGCGACGGCCTGGACAACATCACCGCGATCGGCAAGTCGATCGACACCAAGGCCGGTCAGGGCAAGCTGTTCAACGACACCACCGCGCAGATCGTCCAGTGGCAGTCCTCGTTGTACGGGCGCTACCCGTTCGACTCGACCGGCGGCGTCATGGCTGACGTCGGCGTCCACTACGCCCTCGAGACCCAGAGCCGGCCGGTGTACGACCAGCGCACCAGCAGCGTCCGCGGCGGCTTGCTCGCGCACGAGCTCGGTCATCAATGGTTCGGCGACAGCCTCACCCCGGAGCGCTGGTCGGACATCTGGCTCAACGAAGGCTTCGCGACCTACTCGGAGTGGCTTTACCAGGAGAAGTTCAACGGCGTCCCGGTCCAAAAGACCTTCGAAGCGGCGTACGCCGCGGACCGGGACTGGAGCGGCAAGGTGGCCGACCCCGGCCGGGACGGGATCTTCAACGACCTCGTCTACACCCGCGGCGCGATGACCCTGCACGCCCTGCGCCTGAAGATCGGCGACCGCGCGTTCTTCCGGCTCCTCAAGCAGTGGCCGACCGCTCACCGGCACAGCAACGTCTCTACCCAGACCTTCATCCAGTACGTCGAGCGCCTCACCCACCGCGACCTCGGCACCTTCTTCCAGGCCTGGGTCTACCAGCCCGGCAAACCAAAACTCTGAGACATGCAACCCCGGTGTCCCGCGCTTCCGTCTTGAGGGGGACCTGAGAGCGGGAGGGCACGGATGAGCGAGCGGGACCAGGCGTTTGTGGAGTTCGTGGAGACGGCCAATCCGTCGCTGCGAAGAACGGCGTACCTGATCAGTGGCGACCGGCACAAGGCCGACGACATCGTCCAGGACGCGCTGTACAAGCTGTATTTGCACTGGCCGAAGATCAACCGGGTCGGCAATCCGTTCGCCTACGCGCGCCGGATGGTCGTCAACGCCGCGTACGACGGCGGCCGGCGACCGTGGCGTCGTGAGGTGGCGATCGCCGCGGTACCCGACCGGCCGCTCGCCGACGACTTCACCGCGGGGCACGCGAGCCGCGACGAAGTCCTCGAAGCCCTGCGGGCACTCGCACCACGACAACGCGCCTGCGTGGTCCTCCGCTACTACGAGGACCTGTCCGTCGAGCAGACCGCCGAGGTACTCGGCTGCTCCGAAGGCACCGTCAAGAGCCAGGCAGCCCGTGGCCTCGACACCCTCCGCAAAGCCATGACCCGCCGACCGAGCCCGGCGCTGTGAAGGAGAACCCCATGTACAACGACCCCGAAGTCAGCGCTCAACTGCACCGCCTTGCCGAGGCCGAACCGCTGCCCGCCTTCGATACTTCCGCGGTAGTCACCCGAGGCCGTCGAGGCCTGCGCCGCCGTCGGTTGCTGGGCGCCGGCGGTGGCATCGCCGGCGTCGCTGCGATCGCCCTCGCCGCCAGCCTGATCCCCAACCTCAGTTCGGCCAGTCAGGACCCGGGCGTCGCAGGTGCCGAGAACTCGCAGTTCGAAGCCGTCCCGGGGCTGCCGCACGGTGAGGCGGCACTCTTCGTCGACGTCACCCCCGCGCACGCTCAGCAGCTCTGCGACCTGCGGTATCCCGGTGAGCATCAGAAGCTCAAGTCGTCCACCGCGCGGACGCACCGGGTCGGCAGCAAGCCGTCGTTCGAGATGCAGAAGCCTCCGGCGAAGACTCGGCGCTTCTGCCAGATTCCCGGCGGCGACAAGCCGTCGGCGAAGCTGGTCGCCGCAGCGAAGACCGACCCACTGCCCAAGACCGCGGCGGGCCAGTTGCGCAACTGCTCGGTGCAGACCTGGGTCGATGTCACCGGATGGCGCATCATGGCCGCCGACCGGTCGGAGACACTCAAGCAGGCACAGATCATCGCGGTCTCTCCGTCGGGTCGCAGCCTGATCGCCTGCGACCTCGACAGCCGCGGGGGCCCGATGACCGAGATGACGAACACCTTGTTCTCCCGCCTGCAGGCCCCGGACGCCGACCGGGATCCGATCCTCGCCCCCGCCCGCGGGAAGAAGTGGGCGGAGATGTTCGCTGCCGGTTACGGTGGCGGATCCTGCGACAGCTCGACGAAGAAGTGCGGCAAGGGCTCCGCCACCGCCTGGGGACGCGCTCCGGCCGAGACCGCGACGGTCGAGGTCACCCTCCACGGCAAGTCGTACCGGACGCCGGCCAAGGACGGTTGGTGGGCCAGCACCTGGGCGATCGAACCCCACACCTGGACCGGCGACCCGAAGAAGCCTGAGTATCCGGTCTACAAGGCCTACGACCAGAACGGGAAGTTCCTGAAGAAGATCGGCGGCTGAACCGCTGAACGCCGGCCCGGATCACCCGGGCCGGCGTTCTGCTAGGCAGTACGGCGTTTCAGCGTCGCGGCTCCGAGGCCCAGGGCCGCGACGATGAAGCCCAGTACGACGAGCATCTCCGCGACCGGACTGTTGCCTTGGGCAACTCCTAGCACCGCGTCGACGGCGTACGAGAGGGGCAGGACCGTGCTGACGGCGTGGAGTACGTCGGGGAGTTGATCCCGGGGAAGCAGTAGGCCACAGAGCAGGAGTTGCGGGATCATCACCGCCGGCATCATCTGGACGGCCTGGAACTCGGTGGCGGCGAAGGCGCTGGCGAACAGGCCGAGCGCCGTACCGAGGATGCCGTCGAGAACTGCGACCACGCCGAGTTGCCAGGCGGCGCCCTGGATGTCCAGATCCAAGGCATACAAGGCGATCGAGACGACCACGAGGGCCTGGACGACGGCGATCACGGCGAACGCGAGGGCGTAGCCGAGCAGGAAGTCGAGTTTGGCCATCGGCAGCGTGAACAACCGCGAGAGTGTGCCGCTCGAGCGTTCGCGCAGGGTCGCCACCGAGGTGACGATGAACATGATGATCGCCGGGAACACAGCCAGCAGCGGCCCGCCGACCCGGTCGAAGGTGGTCGGTGAGTCGTGGAACATCCACCACATCAACGTGACCAGCAGCGCCGGCATCACGATCAGCATCGCCACCGTGCGATGGTCCCGCCGCAACTGCGACAGCACTCGCGCGGCAACAGCCAACGTCACTCGCAGAGTCATCGCGCTTCCGCCTTCCGTTCGATCAGCGTCAGGAACGCCTGCTCGAGATCGTCCGTGCCCGCCGACTCCAGCAGATCCCCCGGCGTCTCGTCGGCGAGCAACTCACCATCCCGCATCAGCAGCAGCCGATCGCAGCGCGCGGCCTCGTCCATCACGTGACTGGAGACCAGCAGCGTGGCGCCCTCATCCGCCAGCCGATGGAACAGCTCCCAGAGATCCCGCCGCAGTACCGGATCCAGCCCCACCGTCGGCTCATCCAGCACCAGCAACTCGGGCGATCCCAGCAACGCGGCCGCCAGCGAGGCCCGCGATTGCTGCCCACCCGACAACTGATCCACCCGTACGTCGGCATGCGACCGCAGGTCCACCGCGTCGACAACCCGTTGTACGTCGTCCGATTCCGCCCCAAGCACTGCCGCGAAAAACCGTAGATTCTCGGTCACCGTCAGATCGCCGTACACACTGGGTTCCTGCGTCACGTACCCGATCCGGCCACGCAGTCCCGCGGAACCAGCCGGTGATCCGAGCACCGACACCGACCCCGAAACCCGCGCCTGCAACCCCACGATCGCGCGGATCAACGTCGTCTTCCCGCACCCCGACGGCCCCAGCAGCCCGGTCACCGACCCGGCCCGCAGATCGAAGCCCACCCCGTGCAGGACCTCCCGATCGCCGCGCACCACCACGACGTCCCGGCAACTCACCGCATTTTTCAACATGTGATGAATTAACCACCCAAGCTGCCGGATTGGCAACACCTCAGACCACGGCGTATCCGGTCGCAGCGCTCAGCCCGTCGAGCGCCGGGTCGCCGTACCGGCGTCGCAGGTCCGCGAAGGTCGCCGCCTTGTCCACGCCCCAGCGGCTGACGATCACCTCATAGCTGTCCCCGCTCACGAACACCGGCGGCAGCCGCTTGCTGTGGAACTTGTCGGCATACATCACCAGCTCCTCCTCCCGCGTCCGCGGCAGATAGTCCGCGACCGGGATCGGCAACTGCTGATTCTGTACGTCGTCCCGCGTGATCCCGACGCCGGTATGGCAGGACGCGAATCGGCAGATCTCCTCCGTGAATCCCAGCCCAGCAAGGGTTTCGTGGCCGAGCACGCCGTGCCGGACGTACGCCGTACCGTCGACTCGGTAGACGCCGAGATCATGCAGCAACGCCCCGGCGCGGACGAGATCGGTGTCGACGTCCAGCCCGGTGAAGAACTGTTCGACCAGCGTGCACACGATCTGGCAATGCGTGTAGACGGACTCGAAAGCGGCCCGGGTCGGCGCCGCCTCCCGGTGGATCGCGAGGATCTCGCGGTCGGTCGGGATCACCCGGTGAGGTGGTGCTGGAGGACGGGGGCGAGGCGGTCGACCAGGGTCTGCAGGTCGGCCGAGGCGACCGGCTCCAGCTCGAGCAGGTAGCGGATCATCGCCAGCCCCATCAGCTGGGCCGCGACCAGGCTGACCCGCAGGGGCGCGTCGGGGACGTCCAGGGCGTCGGAGACCGGTTGGAGGAGGAGTTGGGTGATGCCCTCGCGCATCAGCCGGGCGACCTCTTCACTGCCCGCGATGCTGCGGACGATCGCTCGCATCCGCTGCTGCCCGTCCGGCGATTCCCACACCCTGAGGAACACGGTCGCGATCCGCCGGCCGATCTCGTCGCGCGGCCCGTCGATGATGATGGTCGCGATCTGGCGCGGATCGGCCGGGAGCGCCATCGCCTCGATGAACAGCTCGTCCTTGCTGTCGAAGTAGTGGTGCACCAGCGCCGCGTCCACGCCGGCCTCGCGGGCGACCGCGCGGATCGAGGTGGCCGTGAATCCCTTGTCCGCAAAGGATTTGCGGGCCGCTCCGAGGATCTCGCCACGGGTGTCCGGTCCGCCGGGACGCCGCCCGGGCCGGCCGGAACGAGCAGCAGGACCCTCCGTCGTACGGCGGGCTGTCACGGAGTGAGCTCCGAGATCTCGCCCTCCGGAGTGACCGCGAACGAGGATCGTCGACTGCCACGGATGCTCTGTTTGTCCACCATGAAGTGTTTCTTGGTGAACTCGAGCGACTCGATCAGATCGACCTCACGCTCGGACCGGCTGGTCGCGCGCCGGGTGTTGATCTCGATGATGATGTGCCCGCGGAAGTCCTGGCTCGCCAGGGTGCTCAGCAGGTCAGCGGCCCGTTGCGTCCCGCGGCCGGGCACCAGATGCTCGTCCTTGGCCGAGCCGGTGCCGTCGGTGAGGTGGATGTGCTTGAGCGTCCGGCCCATCGTCTCGGCAAGTTCGACGCAGTCCTGCTCGGCGGTCGACGAGTGCGACAGGTCGAGCGTGGTGTGAGCGTAGCTCTGCTCGGTCGGATCCCAGCTCGGCGCGTACGCCTGCAGGCCCTTGCCGGGCGCACGCCACGGGTACATGTTCTCGACCGCGAAGATCACACCGGTCTCGTCCTCGAGCCGCGCGATCCCGTCGACGAAACCACGGGCGTAGTCACGCTGCCAACGGAACGGAGGGTGTACGACGACGACGTCCGCCCCAAGGTCCTTGGCAGCGGCGGCGGAACGCTCCAGCTTCTCCCACGGATCGGTCCCCCAGACCCGCTGCGTGATCAGCAGGCAGGGTGCATGGATCGCCAGCACCGGCAGCTGGTGGTAGTCGACGAGCCGCTGGATGGCGTCGATCTGGGTGCTCAGTGGATCGATCCCGACCATCACCTCGACCCCGTCGTACCCGAGGCGGGAAGCCAGCTCGAAGCAACTGGCCGTCGTCTCGGGGTAGACCGAAGCGGTGGACAGACCGATCTTGGCAGCGGGCATCGGACTCACCGGGGCTGCAGCTGGTCGAGCTCGGACAGTATGACGCCTTCACGCAGCGCCCACGGGCAGACCTCGAGCGCGGACAGGTCGAACAGGTCCATCACGGCGTCCGCGACCAGCGCACCGGCGACCAGCTGCGACGCGCGACCGGCCGACACTCCGGGCAGGGAGGCCCGCTCGGTCGACGACATCTTGATCAGCTTCGGTGTCCACTCGGCCAGGTCGTTGCGGTGCAGCGAGCGCGGCACGTAGGGACCGTCGTCGGACGGCGCCGCGCCACAGATCCGGGCCAGTGACCGGAAGGTCTTGCTGGTCGCGACCGCACGCTGCGGCCTGCCGGCCCGCAGTACGTCGCCTGCGACCGCGGCCATCTCCATCCGGATCCGCTTGCGGAGCGCGCGGACCTCGTCCTTGTCCGGCGGATCCTGGTGCACGCCTTCCCGGGTCAACCGGCCGGCACCCAGCGGCACCGATACCGCGACCGTCGGCTCCTCGTCGGATCCGGCCGCGATCTCGAGTGAGCCGCCACCGATGTCGAACACTGCGAGCCGGCCGGACGACCAGCCGAACCAACGCCGTACCGCGAGGAAGGTCAGCCGGGCCTCGTCGACCCCGCTCAGCACCTGCAGGTCGACCGTGCTCTCGGACCGCACCCGCGCCAGCACCTTCTCGCCGTTCGGGGCCTCCCGCAGCGCGGAGGTCGCGAACGCCATCACCGACTCGCAGCCCTTGTCCTCGGCCAGCTCGGCGGCCTCGGAGATGAAGGCAACCAGCTCGTCGGCGCCTGCGTCGGCGATCCGGCCGTCCTTGTCGAGGTGCTCGGCCAGCCGTAACTCGGTTTTGTGCGAGTACGCCGGTAGCGGCGCGGCACCGCGGTGCGCATCCACCACGAGCAGGTGGACGGTGTTGGAACCTACGTCGAGTACGCCGAGCCGCATACCCAACAAACTACTTCACTCCACGTCCAGGAGTTGTTTCGGAGTTGCCGTTCGCAGTTCGCGGCAACAGGCGCGTACGCTGCACGAGTGCCTGAGGTTTCTCTTGATTTTCCCCGTGCGTGGGTGGAGTTCACCGATCCTGACGATCCGGATCAGGTGTTCCGCTGCGACCTGACCTGGCTGACGTCGAACTGGAGCTGCATCTTCGGCGGTGGTTGCGCCGGCATCTACAAAGGCCGGCCGAACGACGGTTGCTGCACCCTCGGCGCGCACTTCTCCGACGACGAGGACGAGAACCGCGTCAAGGAGTACGTGAAGGAGCTGACCAAGGAGGACTGGCAGTTCCGCAAGGAGGGCAAGCGGAACGGCTGGGTCGAGACCGACGACGAGGGCGACCGCAAGACCCGGGTCTGGGAAGGTGCCTGCATCTTCCTGAACCGCCCCGGCTTCAACGGCGGGATGGGCGGCTGCTCGCTGCACGGCCTGGCCCTGAAGAAGGGTGTGCACTTCGTCGAGACCAAGCCCGACGTCTGCTGGCAGCTGCCGATCCGCCGGACGTTCCGCGAGGTGGAGCGCCCGGACGGAACGACGTACACAGAGGTCGGCATCGGTGAGTACGACCGCCGCGGCTGGGGCCCCGGCGGCCACGACCTGAACTGGTACTGCACCGGTAACACCGAGGCGCATATCGCGGTCGAGGCGGTCTTCGAGTCGAGCAAGGTCGAGTTGCAGACCCTGATGGGCCTGAAGGCGTACGACGTCCTGGCCGACCTCTGCCGGCAGCGCCTGGAGGCGGCCCGTCCGCTGCTGCCGCACCCCGCGTCCCGCTGACCGACACACAACCGACACTCCGTTCCGCCCCAACGCACGGATTTTGGGGCAAGAATGCTGGCATGCGTCTGGATCATCTGTCATATGCAGCCGGCCCCGATGGGTGCCTGGCCACTGTGAGGCGGCTGTCCGCGCTACTTGGTGCGGAGTTCGTCGACGGTGGTGTGCACCCACGGTTCGGGACGATCAACTACATCCTGCCGTTGGAGAACGACCGGTACATCGAGGTCGTCGACGTGCTCGACCACCCTGCCTCGGACAAGGCACCGTTCGGCCAGGCCGTCCGGGCCCGTAAGGAGCTCGGCGGCGGCTGGCTGGGCTGGGTGGTCGCGATCCGCGACATGGTCCGGATGGAACGGCGGCTCGGTCGTGAGTCCGTGCCCGGCAACCGGCACCGCCCCGACGGGGTGAACCTGACCTGGCGGCAGATCGGCGTCAAAGGCCTGATCGCCGATCCGCAGCTCCCGTTCTTCATCCACTGGGACGACCTCACCCAGCACCCATCGGTCGGCGGCAAGGACCTCCGCCTGACCGCGCTCGAGATCGCCGGCGACCCGATCCGCGTCACCGACTGGATCGGTCACCCCGCCGACCACCTGCTCGACGACCTGGACGTGCGGTGGGCCGGCCCGAACGGTCAGCCCGGCCTGATCGCGGCCCAGTTCGAGACCCCGACGGGCGTCGTACGGATCTGAAATCCCTTGGCCTTGACCTGGTTCTCCGGCAGGTCTAACGTACAACCAAATGGTTGTACGTGAAGAAGCCGCCGATTGCCTGCTGCACGCGTTGTCCGACCGAACGCGGCGCGACATCGTGCGTCGCTGCCTGGTCAGCGAGGCGTCGGTGTCCCGGCTGGCCGAGAACTACTCGATGAGCTTCGCGGCCGTGCAGAAGCACGTCGCCGTACTGGAACAGGCCGGGCTGGTGACCAAGGAACGCAGCGGACGGGAGCAGCTCGTGCGGACCGATGTCGAAGCCGTCCGCCAGGCCCGCGCGGCGATCGACCAGCTCGAAGCGGTCTGGCGCGCCCGCGTGGACCGGATGTCGGACCTCCTGAAGGCCGAACCTCTTGACGAAGGGAACGAGAACGATGAGCGTGAAGAGCGTTGACAAGGATCTGGACGCACTGACCCTGACACTCGTGGCGGAGTTCAGCGCGACCACCGAGCAGGTCTGGGACCTGTGGGCGGATCCGCGGAAGCTCGAGCAGTGGTGGGGCCCTCCGACGTACCCGGCAACTGTGGTCGACCACGACCTGACGCCGGGCGGCCAGGTCACCTACTTCATGACCGGCCCGGAGGGCGACACGCATCACGCCTGGTGGCGGATGACCGCCGTGGACGAGCCGAAGTCGCTGGAGTTCGTCGACGGGTTCGCGGATGCCGACGGCAAGCCGGTCGACACGATGCCGACGAACACGACCACGATGACGCTGAGCCCGTACGACGGCGGCACCCGGATGGAACTGCGGTCGGTCTTCGACACCAGCGAGCAGATGGAGCAGCTGATCAGCATGGGCATGGCCGAGGGCCTGACAGCATCCGTCGGTCAGATGGACGCACTGCTGGCCTAGTACGGGTGGAGTACGGACAGTGGCGCGGCGATCGCGTTTCGTAACGTCGACGCATGACTACTTTCCGGAAATCGTTGATCGCCATTCTGGGCGCCGTTGCGACTGTGCTGGTGCTGTCCGCGCCGGCCAGTGCCGCTCCTGCCCCCACTGACAAGCCTGCCGCTGCAGAGATGGCGTTGTTCGCCGAGCAGACCGGCCAGGTGTGGAACGAAGAGTCGCAAGAACTGCTGGCCGCGTGGGACTGCCCCAGCGGCCGGGTCTGCTTCTACTCCGGTGCAGCCGGAACTGGCGGCAGGTGCTCGTGGGAAGGTTCTGACGACAACTGGCTGGCTGGCGACCTGACGTGCCTCTGGTCCCGGTCGGACAGCGTCGAGTCGGTGCGCAACAACGGGAACAGCACCGCCTTCAACGGCGTCCGCTACTACACCGGCACCGACTTCAACCCCTCGACCTCGGTCGGCTGTATTCCGCGCGGTGCGCGGGGAACGCTCAACACCTCCCGCCTCCTCCGTTCACACCTGTGGGTAACCGGGGCGTGCGGCTGAGCACCCGATCACGGGCTGTCGGTCAAACGACCGTCAGCCCGTGCGTCCCGTGGTGCGTAGGATGCTCGCTGTGCCCACGCCCCGGGATACTGGCTTCGGTGATTTGCTGCGCAATCTCCGCCAGGACGCCGGCCAGACCCAACGGGAACTCGCCGACCTGGCCGGTCTCAGCGCGGGCGCGATCCGCGACCTGGAGCAGGGCCGGAGCCGTGGGCCGAGGCCCGAGTCGATCGAATCCATCGCCACCGCGCTCGCCCTGAGCAGTGCGGACGCGGAGACACTCCGGGCCGCCGCGATGGCCAGCCGAGCCGTCACCACCCCGGCCGCGAGCACCGGCGGGCCGCTCCGCATCTGTGTCCTCGGGCCGCTCGAGGCGTGGCATGGTGAGGTCCCCGTGCCGATCGGCGGCGGACCGCAACGCATCTTGCTGGCCAGGCTCGCCCTCAGTGCCGGTACGACGGTCGCGCAGACCGAACTCGTCGATCTGCTCTGGCCCTACGACGTCCCCAGCAACGCGGCGAACCTCTTGCAGACCCGGATCGCCCGGTTGCGGCGACTGCTCGAGACGGGCAGTCCGGCCCCCGAGGTGATCGTCGGCGGACCGGCCGGCTACCGGCTGGCGGTGAGCACCGAAAGCCTTGATCTGCTGGCGTTTCGCGCCCTCACGACCGAAGCGGAACGAGCCGAGCCCACCACCGCGTTGGCCAAGCTCTCCCAGGCCGTCGACCTGTGGCGCGGGACCACCGATGTCGAGCTGATCGACACCAGCCCGCTCTATGTCGCGATCTCGAACGAGTACGCCGCCACTGTCCGAACCCTCGCCAGGTCGGCGCGGGAGGCCGGTCGGCCCGAACAAGCCCTGCGGGCCTTGCGTGACCTGGCCGGACAGCAAGAGCTCGACGAGCCACTCCATGCCGAACTGATCCACACCCTCGCAGCCGCCGATCGTCAGGCCGAGGCCCTCGTGACGTATGACCGGATCCGGTCCGCACTCGCTGCCCAGCTCGGCGTCGACCCCGGCGAAGGACTCCGCTCGGCCCACCTCGAAGTGCTCCGGCGTGGGGCGTCTGCGCAGGCAGAACGAGCCGTTGTCCAGCAGACGCCGTCCGCACCTCCGGACTTCGTCGGCCGCGCGGACGAGCTCACGGCAATCTGTACGGCGCTCAGCCGGCCCGGCGCGCTCTCGTCCCGAGCGGTGCTGATCAGCGGGATCCCCGGAGTCGGCAAGACCGCCCTCGCCCTGGCCGCTGCCCATCGTCTCCGCTCGCAGTACCCGGACGGCCAGCTGTACGCCGATCTGCGCGGCGCCGACGCGGTGGCCCCGGAACCGTTGCAGATCCTCGGCCGCTTTCTCCGCGCACTCGGCATACCGGGGCGACGGATCGGAACCGACGCCGCCGAAGCGGCCGCGCTGTTGCGCAGCGAGCTCGCCGACCGCCGGATGCTGATTCTGCTCGACAACGCCCAGGACGCGGCGCAGATCCGGCCGCTGCTCCCAGGCGCCGGTGGCAGCGACGTGATCATCACCTGCCGACGGCGGCTGCCGGACCTCGCCACCACCCACGTCGTGGACCTTGAGCCGCTCCCGCACGACGACGCGGTCCGGCTGATCGCCGCTACCGCCGGCACCCGACGGCTCGATGACGACCGGTCGGGGGTGAGTGCTCTCGCGGAGGCCTGCGCCCGGCTCCCCCTCGCACTGCGCATCGCCGGCGCACGACTCGCCACCCGGCGGCAGTGGACGGTCGCCGATCTGGCCCACCGGCTGGAGGACGGCAACAGAAGGCTCACCGAACTCAGCCTCGGCGAGTCCAGTGTGCTCAGCAGTTTCGACCTGAGTTACGCAGACCTGAGCGCCGACGCCCAGCGCGCGTTCCGGCTGTGCAGCCTGCACCCTGGCGACGACTTCAGTGCCGAGAGCGCCGGAGTGCTGCTCGGCATCCCGACGGCCGCGGCGGATCGGGTCCTCGAGGTGCTGCTCGAGGCCAACATGCTCCTGCAGCACACGAAGAACCGTTTCCGGTTCCACGATCTGCTCGGCCTCTACTCGCACCGGCTGCTCGCCGACGACGCCGAGGGCACCGCCGCCCGGACCCGGCTGTACACCTGGTACCTCGAGGCGACGACGGCCGCGATGGATCTCGTCCACCCGGAACTCGTGCGGCTCGCTACCCATCCCGCACCGGGCACCTTCTTCGGGTCGCGAGCCGACGCGCTCGATTGGCTCGACGAAGAAATCACCGCTCTGCTGGCGGTCGTGCGGAACACGGCGCACTCCGACGACCGGTCACTGTCCTGGCGGATCGTCGACCAGCTCCGGGGATATTTCCTGCTCCGCAGGCATGTCGACGGCTGGATGCCGGCGGCACAGGCCGGACTGACGGCTGCCGAAACGGCCGGCGACGACGCCGCCCGGGTCACGATGCTGATCAGCCACAGCCAGGCCGTCGGAGCCCTCGGACGAGATGAGGAGGGACTGGCCGACGGTCTGACCGCCTACAGTCTCGCGGTGGCCATCGGCTGGCCCGCAGCCGCTGCCTACCTGGCCTACATCATCGGATGGTTTCACCAGCTGCGAGGCGAACTCGCCGACGCGGAACTGTGGACCCACCGCGCGCTCGAGGCGACCGAGAACGACCAGCACGGCCACCTGCGCGCGATCGTGCTCAACAGTCTCGGGATGATCCGGCTGTATCAGGGCGAATTGCAGGAGGCAGCCGACCTGTTCGGCGCCGCCCTGCAGGTCAGCGATACCGGGCCCGACATGGCGACGCTCGCCATCCGGGGGAACCTGGCGAGTGCGGTGCGGCAGCTGGGCGAGGCCGACCAGGCGGCCGCGCTGCTGAGCGACGTACTGGATGCCCACCATCGCCGTTCGTACCCTCGCGGTGAGCTGTCGACCCTGGACGAGCTGGCCAGGTTGTACGTCCAGCGCGGCGACGGACCGGCCGCGCTGCAGGCCGCTCACCGGGCCTACGAACTCGCGGTCACCATCCAGGATCCGGCGGCCCAGGCAAAGACTGCCGCGACGGTTGCCCAGGTCCAGCTCGCCCTCGGCGACGCTCCCGCCGCCGTGCGGTGGATCGAGACCTGCCTCCCGATCGCGCGCGGGACCTACCCGTACCTCGAAGCCGAGGCACTGATCACGCTGTCCCAGGCGCGGCGTGCGATCGGCGAACCGGCAGCCGCGACCGAGGCCGCCGTACAGGCCGCATCGATCGCCGCGGCCTGCGGCTTCCGGCTGCTCAGCGAACAGGCCGCGCTAGTGGATGTTCTCGAGCTCGGACAGGGAAGTCTCAAGGTGGGCGAGCAGCCGCTGTAGGTGCGGGACGGTACGGCGGCAGCCGACCAGGCCGAAGTGCAGCTGGTGGTCGTAGCTGGTGACGCTGATGTTCAGCGCCTGGCCGTTCATCACGATGCTCGCGGGGTATATGCCGAGCAGGCGGGAGCGGTTCCAGTACAGCGGGCTCTCGGCCGGGCCGGGAACGTTCGAGATCACCAGGTTGTACGGCGGGTTCGTGAGCCCGGCCACTCCCGGAAGAACAGCGGACGGGCCCGCGGCGGCGAAGCCGAGCGCGCCGACCATCAGGTTCTGCAACGGACTGAGCTCGGACAAGACACCCTTGCTGTACGACGTCGACGCGGTGATCCGTTTGATCCGCCGCTCGGGATCCGCCTCGTCCGTGGCGAGGTCCGCGATCAGCGTCGACAACGCGTTGCCACCACCGGGTGCATCATCTTTGGTGCGCAAAGACACTGGCACCATGGCTGTCAAAGGCTTGTCAGGTAAGGCGTTCTGCTCCAGCAGATAGTTGCGCAAGGCACCGGAACACATCGCGAGCAGTACGTCGTTCAGTGTCGCGCCGGTGATGGCGCGGACCTTCTCCAGCCGCTCGATCGGCCACGACTGCGCCGCGAACCGTCGGGCCCCGGTGATCCCCTGGTTGAAGATCGTCCGCGGCGCCTGGAACGCCACGGACGAGTGCTCGTGCAACAGACTCTTCAGTCCGACGGGCGTGAGCCCCGCGACATTCGCCAGCATCTTCCCGACATCACCTGCCGCACGGACCGCACGACCCGGCGTACGGCCCACGGCGGCCAACAGCTCGGCAGCAGTAGGAACTCCACCGCCACTCGTCGGCGCAGTGTCCTTCGTCGGCAGTGCGTAGGTGGCTGGCATGTCCGTCATCGTGGGGTCGGTGGTGAGGGTGTCCTGCATCCACTTCAGCGCGGTGACGCCGTCGATCATCGAGTGGTGGATTTTGCTGTAGATCGCGAACCGCCGCCCCTCGACACCTTCGATCAGGTGCATCTCCCACAGCGGCCGATGCCGGTCCAGCAGGGTGCCGTGCAGGGTGCTGGTCAGCTCGAACAGCTCCCGGAACCGTCCCGGCCGAGCCAGCGCGGACAACCGCACGTGATAGTCGAGATCGATGGCGTCGTCCTGCTCCCACGACCAGTAGCCGAGGTCGAGCGGCCGGTTCCGAACCCGACGGGCGAACAACGGATTCACCGTCGGCGCAGCGAGAATCTCGTGGTACAGCCGGGACACGAAGTCACGCGTCCCCTCCGGAAACACATGATCCCGGCCGGCACCTTCGGGAAGCTCGAACAGCATCAGCCCGCCGACATGCATCGGCTGCTCCCGGCTCTCACCGAGCAGGAACATCGCGTCGAGTGGTCCTACTGCGGTCATGAGCACCTCCGCTGCCTTCTATCCCAGCTAACAGCGCCGAGGGGGATTTTGTTATCCCCTCAGCAACTGAAGGCTCAGGAAAGATCAGTCCAACGGACGGTAGTTCACACCCAACGACTCGATGCGCGCCAGGTGCGGACGCAGCCGGCCGAGGAATTCGTCGTACGAGACCTTGGGTGAACCCCAAGCGCGCTCGGCCAGGGCGGACAGCCGCGGCAACAGCATGTAGCCGACCTGCTCCGGGCCCTCCATGTACTCGGTCCAGACGTTGCACTGGGTGCCGATGATGAGCGCGGCCTCCGCGTCGCTCAGGCCGGCCGGGATCACGTCGAAGTCGTACACCTTCTCCAGCGGAATGAAGCCACCGATCGCCAGCGGCTCGGTGTCCGGGTCGCCCTGGTAGTAGTCGAAGTAGACCGACTCGCACGGTGTCATCACCGTCTGGTGGCCGGCCTTCACCGCGACCTCGCCGCGCTCGGCGCTGCGCCACGCCATGATGACGGCGTCCTTCGGGCAGTCGGTCTCGACCATCTCGTCCCAGCCGACAAGCCGGCGACCGGCCTCCTCCAGCACGACCGCCACCTGCTCGGTGAACCAGCCCTGCAGCTGCCCGGCGTCTTCCAGCCCGAGGTCCGCCTGCCGCTTCTGCGCGTCGTCCGCCACGCGCCACTGCACCGACGGGCACTCGTCGCCGCCGAGGTGGATGTACGGGCTCGGGAAGATGTCCAGCACCTCCCGCAACACGGTCCGCACGAACTCGACGGTCTCGTCGTTCACGTTCAGGACGTCGTCGCTGATCCCCCACACCTGCCGGACCGTCAGCTGGTTCTCCGGGAAGTTGCCGAGCTCCGGGTACGCCGCGATCGCGGCCTGCATGTGGCCCGGCAGATCGATCTCCGGGACCACGGTGATACCCCGCTCAGCGGCGTACGCGACGATCTCGCGCAGATCGGCCTTGGTGTAGAAACCGCCGTGTCGGGTCCCGTCGTACGAGAACTCGGTCTGCTCGTGCGACATCTTGCCGATCATGGTCTCGTCCCGCCACGCCCCGACCTCGGTGAGCCGCGGGTACGCCTCGATCTCGACCCGCCAGCCCTGGTCGTCGGTGAGGTGGAAGTGCAGCGTGTTCAGCCGGTGCAGGGCGAGCACGTCGATCACCTTGAGGACGAAGTCCTTCGGCATGAAGTGCCGTGCGACATCGAGCATCACACCCCGCCAGGCGAACTTCGGCGCGTCCGCGATGTGCACCGCCGGTACGGCGACCTTCCCGTCCGCGGCCGGCTCAGCCGCGTCGAGCAACTGCCCGTACGTCGTCTCCGCGTGCCGGAGCGCCTCCTCGGAACCCGCGGCCAGCCGGGCACCGTCAGCCGTCACGTCGATCCGGTACTCGGTCTCACCGAGGTTCTCGACCACGTCGCGGATCGCCTCGGCGACCGGGTCCGCGGTGATCCAGCGAGCGTCGGCGACGGTCAGTTCGCGCGGCGCGGGGACGATCGCGATGTCGGGCATCTCGGGGCTCCAAAGCAGGCAGGGTTATTTACGCAACCCTATTCTAAAATTATTTCGGCTGCGCTGTCAGGGAGATGAGACAGTGTCCGGGTGACCGCCGAGCTGCAGCGAACAACCGTCCGGACCCTGATGGCCAGCAACGTGCTCGGCGGAGTGGCGGTGGCCAGCGGATTTGCGGTCGCCGGGCTGCTGGCCGAGCGGATCTCGGGCTCCACGTCGATGGCCGGGCTCGTGGCCACCTCGACCACGCTCGGCGGCGCGATCCTCGCCGTACCGCTGGCTCGGCTCGCGCGGGCCCGGGGCCGTCGTCTGTCGCTGGCCACCGGCTATCTGATCGCCACTGCCGGTGCGGCGCTCAGCATCGTCGCTGCGCAGATCGACTCGCTTTTGCTGCTCCTGGTGGCCGGCTGCCCGTTCGGCAGCGGCTCCGCCGCCAACCTGCAGTCCCGGTACGCCGCTACTGACGCAGCGGACCCGGCACACGTGGCGCGGGCGTTGTCGCTGGTCGTGTGGGCCACCACCATCGGTGTGGTCATCGGGCCGAACCTGACCGGCGTCGGCGGTGCTGTCGGTGATGCGCTCGGCATCCTGCCGCTGGCCGGTCCGTATCTGTTCTCCGTGGTCGCCATGCTGATCAGCCTGGTGATTGTCTGGTTCGGACTCCGCCGCCTGCCCAGGCCCCGGAACCTGACTCTGGAACGCCAGCCCCTGCTGGTGACCCTCCGGCGAGTAATGGCCATCCCGCACGCCCGCCTCGGTCTGCTGGCGATCGCTACCGCGCATGCGGTCATGGTCGGGGTGATGTCGATGACCTCGGTCCACCTGCAGCACCATGGCGCCTCACTGACGATCGTCGGCTTCGTGATCAGCGGTCACGTGGCCGGCATGTACGCGCTGTCTCCGGCGATGGGCTGGCTGGCAGACCGGCTCGGCCGCATCCCCACCGTCGGCATCGGCCTGGCCGTACTCGCCATGGCGATGACAGTGGCAGCAGTTGCGCCGGACAGCGCTCACGGACTGACTGCCACCGCACTGGTCCTGCTCGGCCTTGGCTGGTCGGCCTGTCTGGTTTCCGGATCCGCCCTGCTGTCCCAGTCCGTCCCTGACGACATCCGCACCTCAGCCCAAGGACTGTCCGACCTGACGATGGGCGTGCTGGCCTCAGTCTCCGGAATCGCCTCCGGGCCGGTTCTGGCGTACCTGGGGTTCCACTGGCTCGCCGTACTGTGTGGTCTGTTGCTGATCCCGGTCGCCCTGCTCGCAGCCACCACCAAGCAGTCAATAGGCTCTGTGGCGTGAGCATTGCGGAAGGTGGGATCCCGAGTCCCAACATCTGGCATCACCCGAAGGTGTACGAGGTCGAGAACCACGCCGTCGACCCGGGCGGCGTGATCGAACCGGCCATGCGGGCGATCCGGGACTGGGCCGGATCCACTGTCGTCGACATCGGCTGCGGAACCGGCTTCCACCTCCCGCACTTCGCCGCCACCGCCGCCCGGGTGATCGGGGTCGAGCCGCATGCCGGGCTGGCCGAAGCTGCGCGTCGCCGTACCGCTGGGTTGCCGAACGTCGAAGTCCGTCAGGGCACTGCCCAACGGCTACCGGTACCGGACGCGTCGGTGGACGTGATGCACGCCCGCTGGGCCTACTTCTTCGGCCCCGGCTGCGAACCCGGCCTGGCCGAACTCGACCGCGTGATGCGCCGCGGCGGCACCGCCTTCGTGATCGACAACGACGGCAGCCGCTCCACCTTCGGCCGCTGGTTCAGTTCGGCGTACCCGATGATCAAGGCTCCCGAGGTCGAGCGCTTCTGGGCCAAGCACGGTTGGCAGCGCACCCCACTTGACATGGGCTGGCGCTTCGAGACCCGCGCCGACCTCGAGTCCGTCATCCGGATCGAGTTCGCCCCCGCCGACGCCGACCGCTTCATCGCCGAGCACTCCGGCGTCGAGGTCGACTACGCGATCAACCTCTGGAGCAGGACCTACTGAACCGGTTCTGAACCGACACCCCGTTGGAGTTGCGCGATCGCCGACCACTGCAGAAGGGTTGGGAGACCAGCTCGGGAGGCGCCAGTAACGACATGGACGGTCTGCTGCTCGAACATGTGCCAGGGCTGCCCGAGCAACTTCACGTCGACATCGGCGAGCAGCGAGCGGTCGTGGTGCCGTCGGCGGCGGACCGTCGCCGGCTCGCCGACCTCGTGACCGGGACAGAGGATCCGCCTGCGGGCGTCGTCGTACGAGCGGGTGGGCCGAAGCGACTGGTGCGGCTGGTGCCGGCCGAGGGCGGCCTGTTGCCGCATCTGACAGTGCTGGGCAACATCGTGCACGGGCACAAGGCGGCCCGCCGGCTCACCACGAAAGAGGCTCGGCAACAAAGTCACACCAGGGCGACCAACTGCGGCGTCGAGAACCTGCTGGATCGCTACCCGCACCAGTTGACCCCAGGTCGCCGCAGACTGGCCGGTGTGGCTCGTGCGCTCGCCGCCCACCCACGCGTGCTCGTGCTCGAAGACGCGAACGGCTTGCCGACCTGGGGATCGCTGCTGGCGATCAGCAGCAACCCGGATCTCCGCTCCAGCGCAATCCTGCTGGTCACGACCAGCGCTGCGCGCACAGCCGGCTTTCGCTATGAGGAGTAGTCGCCGAGCAGTCCTCGGCGCCGCCGCGTCCTTGCTGGTCGCGGGTTGCTCGAGTGATGTGCTGGGCCTGCGCCGTAGCGTCAGGGTCGCCGTGAGCTGGGGCGGGCAGGAACTCCGGGCGTTCCACCGAGTGCTCGACAGTCTCGGCAACCTCGACTACACCGTCGAGGTCGTGCCACTCGGTGACGACATCTCCAGCGCGTTCGGCGCGCGCAGCACGCGTCCGCCGGATCTGGTGATGCTGCCGCAGCCCGGTCTGGTCCCACGTCACCTGCGCGATCTGGAGCCGATGCCTGCCGGCCTCGCCAGGCGGTCCGCGCTCTGGGACGAGCTCCTGGTGCACGACGGGACGACGTACGGCATCCCGTTCAAAACAGCGCACAAGTCCGCGATCTGGTACCGGCCGTCGGTCTTCCGGGCAGCCGGCCTCCAACCACCTGCGTCCTGGCCGGACTGGCTGACGGTCAACCGGGCCCTGGCACAGGCCGGTATCAGGCCGCTGTCGCTGGCTGCCGGGGACGGCTGGGTGCTCACCGACTTCTTCGAGAACGTGCTGCTGGGCATTGCGCCCGCTGTCTACGCAGGGCTGGCGACAGCCGCCGCTCCGCGTCCGTCGCGCCAGCCGCAGTTCGCTGCGGCTCTGCGGTTGCTGGGGACGATGTGGTCGGCTCCTGGCAGTCTCGCGGGCGGAGTGCAGCGTTCGCTCGTGCAGCAGTTCCCGGACGCGATCATCGAGGTGTTCGGTCACCGCAGAGCCGCCATGGTCCTGGCATCCGACTTCGCCGAGCCGGTGGTGCGTCAGTTCGCGGCGGACCCCAAGGACGTCGGGCTCTTCACCTTCCCGTCCCTCGCCCCGGGCGCACCCGCACCAGTGGTGGTCGGCGCCGACGTGATGGTGCTGCGGAAGCCCACCACCGACGACGCCCGCGACCTCGTCCGGCGGTTGGCTGCACCAGCAGCCGTGGACCCGTGGATCAAGGAGGGCGGATTCCTGACCGACGTACGGCTCAAGGGCTACTCCCCTGAGCTCACGCGGCTCGCCGAACAATTGGCCGCTCCTGGCGAACTGCTGCAGTTCGACCTGTCCGATCGGCTCGGCCGGCTCGGTGACACCAACGGGCTGCGGCGCGTACTGACGGACTTCCTCGTCAAGATCGGCGGTCGGGGCGCCGCTGTCCTTCCCGAAGCAGTGGACGCGGCGGTCGGCCAGATGCGGGAGGTCGAAGGCTGATGGAGCTGCAGACGAACGGCCTGACGCTCGAGGTCGTCGGCCGCGAGGTCAGCGGGCGCCCGGTTCCCGGACGGCCCCGGCGACCGGCCGGCCCGTATCTTCTGGGTCTGCCGGCCCTACTGCTCAGCTGTGTGCTGCTGATTCCGATCGGTGTCACCGTCGTGACAGCGTTCCGCACACCGGACGGCTTCGGCTTCGGCAACTTCGCAGTGATGGGCGACCCGGCGGCACTGCATGCGGTGCGCAACAGCCTCCTCTGGGTGCTGGTCGCCTTCGGGCTCGTCGTCGTCGGGTTCTTCCTTGCACTGCTGAGCTATCGGCTGCCCGGACTGACACCGTTCCTGCAACCGGCGCTGGTGGTCCCGTTCGCCGTGTCGGTCCTGGTGTCCGGCGTGACCTTCCGGCTGCTCTTCGATCCGGCGCCGGAACGCGGGACTGTGACCGCGGTGTGGTCCGCTCTGTTCGGATCGAGTCCGGTATGGCTCGGGCCCGGCCTGTTCTGGTTGGTTCTGGTGTCCGCGTTCGGCTGGACCTGGCTGGGGTACGTCGTCTCGCTGTTCCGCGCCGGCCTGGACGCGATCCCCGACGACGTCACCCGGACGATCGCGGCGGAAGGTGTGACCGGATGGCGCCGCCTGTGGGCGTTGGAGATCCCACTGCTGCGGCCGATCACCGGTGTCGTCACACTGACGGTGGTGGTCGCGGCGGTCCGTGTCTTCGACCTGGTGCTGATCGCCGTTCCGGGGCCGATGCAGCAGTCCGCCGACGTCCTCGGCCTCAACTGGTGGCGTGCCACCACGAGCGGCGACCCCGCCGGACGGACGGCGGCACTCGGCGTCGTGTTGTTCGCGATCGTGGCCGCAGTCGGTCTGATCGGAGTCCGCGGGCTGCGGCGCCGGCGCTGGGCGATGCCGGTACCGGTGGCCCGCCAGGACGCGGCCCTGGGCCGGCCGAAGCCCAGCAAGAGGGCGCGGCGCATCGGGTGGACCGCCGGCGTCGTCGTCAGCCTGGTCTGGATCTTTCCGGCCGTGGTGCTGGTCGCCACCGCGCTCCATTCGCCACGGGCGGCCGGGCTGCGCGGTTGGTGGTCGCCGTCGGGTCTCGGGCTCTCGTCGTTCGCCGATGCCGCGAACGCGGGCCTGCTCCGCGCCTTGCTGTCCACGGCGCTCATTGCCACCGCGGCCACGGCGGTCCTCCTGGCGATCGCCGTACCGACTGCCTATCTGGTGGCGTGGGGCGGCTTGCCGGCCTGGTTGGGTCGGGTGGTGATGTCGGTGTTCGTCGTCCTCGCTGTGACGCCTGTGCAGATGTACGCCGCTCCCTTGCGCGACGCGATCGGGGCCGCGGGGCTGGCCGGGTCACGGGTCGCCTTGGCTCTGGTGCATGCGGCTGCCGGTCTGCCGTTCGCTGTGTTGTTGCTGCGGTCCGCGTTCGCGGCTGCGCCGCCGGCGCTGGTCTCGGAGGCACTACAGGGCTCTGCGCGACAGAGCGCCGTACTGGCGACGGTTCAGCGGACATATCGGCCTGCACTCATCGCCGTTGCCGTGCTGGAGTTTTCGATGGTGTGGAACGACTTCATCGTCGGGTTCCTGATCAGTGGTCCAGGTACGACGCCCTTGTCGCTGGTGTTGTGGGGTGAGGCTCGACAGTTCGCGGCGTCGAGCGGGACAGTCGCAGCAGCCGCCGTCGTCGCATCTGTGGTGCCGGTGGTGCTGTTGCTTTCGTTCTGGTCGACAGTGGTGCGCGGTCTGACCACTGGGAGCAAGCCGTGACGGACACTGAGCAGAAACCTGAGCACGCACCCTTGGGGCGTCGGCTGGGGTTTGCGATCGGTGCACTCGCCACCGGTCTGCTGTCCGGGCTCGCATCGGAGCTGCTGACGCAGAGCCTCGACAGCGGCGGCTGGATCCAGCGCATCGGGATCGCGCTCACGGTGGTTCTCGGGGTCATCGCGATCGTCTACAACGCACCGGCCGTCCTGAAGGCGATCCACAGGGCCCGTCGCGGGCGAGTGGTCACCACGTCGGAACTGCACCTGGCAGCCGAGGAGGCCGAGCAGTGGATGGTCGCGCTCGGGACGAAGAGCGGCGGCATCGACGCTGCCGAGTGGTACGCGATGAACGCGGATCGGCTGCGCGGGGTGCTGGAGTCCGGCAAGCCGGGACCGGAGAACGCCGACGACCTGGCCCGGATCTGCGACGCGCTCGAGCTCTGGTACGTCCGGCAGGCCGATCCGGACGCTCTGCTGGAGCTGAGTGAGTTCCTCCGGACGGTCGGCGAGGGATGCGGGCGGAACGACCTGAAAGAACTCGCGGCGGCCCGGGCGGCGACGGCGTACCGGATGACAGGCGATCTGCGGTCGGCCACCTTGTGGCTGGGGATCTCGAGCGAGTTGGCGACCAGCGGCCGCACGGCGGCCGCGATGACGACGCGCCGGCAGGTGGAGCGGGCGCTGTCGAGCCTGCACCGGGCAGCCGGGACATCCGCGGGCAGCGATCGCAACGAAGCCTTGGAGAACGCCCGGAACCGGCTGGACGACGCGCGGTTACGGCGGCCCGGACCGGACCTGACGGCCGAGATCACGATTCTCGTCAACCTCGCGGTCGTTCAGTTGTACCGCCACGACGCCGAAGGTGCGGTGGACCAGCTGCACGCGGCCATTGGCCGGGCCACGGCCGCCGGCGATGTCAGCGGCGAAGCGCACGCGTCGGAGCTGATCGGGGTGGCCGCGTGGATGCGGCGGAATCCGCGCGAAGCCGAGGGTTGGTGGAAGCATGCGGCGCAACTCAACGCGGACATCGACGACCGGGAGGCACAGGCCCGCTGCCTCCAGCACCTCGGCTCGGCGCAGGCCGTCGCCGGCAACCTGCAGAAGGCGGCTGAATATCTCGCGGAGAGCGCCGGACTCCGAACGTCGGACAGCCCGTTGCTGACGAGGTACCTGAAGGAAGTCGGGGACGCCGCGCCCGCACCGCAGAGCCCGGCGCCGGCCCCGCGCCTGTCCTGGCCGGCCCGGTTCCGCAGTTGGCTCCGTGATCGTCGCTCGCACTGAGGTCCTGCGGTTTTGTCGGCGACCGGCTATAGGTTGAGCGGTATGGCGAAGGTGGTTACGGCTAAGGGGAAGTCGGCGTTCGCGTGTGCGGAGTGCGGGTGGACTTCGGCGCGGTGGATCGGTCGGTGTGGCGAGTGTCAGGCCTGGGGGACGGTGCAGGAGGTCGGGGCGGCCAAGTCGGCCCGGATCACGGCCGGGCCGGTGACCTCTCCGGCGATGCCGATCGGCAAGGTGTCCGCGATCGAGGCCGAGTCGCGGCCGACCGGGATCGGTGAGCTCGATCGCGTGCTCGGCGGCGGCGTCGTACCAGGTGCGGTGATCCTGTTGGCCGGTGAGCCTGGCGTCGGCAAGTCGACGCTGCTGCTGGAGGTTGCGGCGCAGTCCGCGCGCAGTGGGCAGCGCACGCTCTACGTGTCCGGTGAGGAGTCGGCGGCCCAGGTGCGGCTGCGGGCCGGCCGGACCGACGCTCTGGTCGACGAGCTGTATCTGGCGGCCGAGACCGACCTCGGCGCGGTAGTCGGTCAGGTCGACGCGGTCGAGCCGGCGTTCCTGGTGATCGACTCGGTGCAGACCATGGCGCATCCGGAGGTCGATGGTGCGCCTGGTGGTGTGACGCAGGTTCGCGAGGTCACCGGCGCGCTCGTGCGGCTGGCAAAGGAGCGGCACATCGCGGTCGTGCTGGTCGGTCACGTCACCAAGGACGGAGCGATCGCCGGTCCGCGGATGCTGGAGCACCTGGTCGACGTCGTGCTCGCGTTCGACGGCGACCGGCACTCCGGGTTCCGGATGGTCCGCGCCACCAAGAACCGGTTCGGCCCGTCCGACGAGGTCGGCTGCTTCGACATGGTCGACACCGGCATCATCGAGGTCACCGACCCGACCGGCCTGTTCGTCTCCGAGCACGCCGAGCCGGTCGCCGGCACCTGCGTGACAGTGATGATGGAGGGCCGCCGCCCACTGCTCGCCGAGGTCCAGGCCCTGGTCGGCCCTTCCGCCGCACCCCAACCTCGCCGTACGACGTCTGGTCTCGAATCGCAACGGGTCGCCATGGTGCTCGCCGTCCTCGGCAACCGCTTCGGCCTGAAACTGCACGACAAAGAGGTGTACGTCGCCACTGTGGGCGGCGTGAAGATCACCGAACCCGTCGCTGACCTGGCCGTCGCCATCGCGGTCGCGTCCTCGGAGATGGACCGCCCGATCCACCCTGGTCTGGTCGCCATCGGCGAGGTCGGCCTGGCCGGCGAGGTCCGCCGGGTCGGCGGTCTGGAGAAGCGCCTCGCGGAGGCAGCCCGCCTCGGCTTCACCAAGGCGATCATCCCCGCCGACGTCCCCAACCGCAGCAAGGACCTCAAGCCGATGGACATCCAGGCCAAGTACGGCCTCCGCACCTTCGCCGCCCCCGACATCCGCTCCGCCCTCCTGGCTGCGGGCCTCACCTGATCCCCGAGTTCCGGCGGACCCTCATTTGACGGGCCCCCCACCGCCGTGCGGCAAGCTGCCCGCACCGCGGTGGGTACCACCC
>NZ_SMKA01000112.1 GCF_004348455.1 Kribbella albertanoniae | reverse complement strand
ACCTGGTTCTGGGGCGGGGTTGCGTGGGTGCTGAGCGTGGAGGGGGCTGCGGGTGGGAGGTTGGTGAGTGGGGGCGGTCCGCTATTCGCCGGTCAGGAGGTCGACGACTGGGGCGAGGTCCTCCAGGTAGTCGGCGTTGACGGTGATGTAGGTGGCGCCGATGGTTTCGCGGCGGCGGAGGAGTTCGTCGGCCATCTGGCGTGGGGTACCGCGGAGGAGCATCAGGGAGTCCATGGCTTCGAGGGCTTCGGGCTCGATGCCGGCGGCCTGTTTGGTCCAGGCCGGGAGCGGGCGCGTGCCGGCGGCGAAGATGTTCATGGCGAGTTCGATGTCGTCGGCCCGGGAGCCGGCCAGGTCGCGAAGGTGCTTGGCGAGATCGGCGACCTCGGAGCGTGGGGTGGTGGCGTCCTTGGCGAGGGAGACGATGTCGGCACGTTCCGCGGCCAGGGCGAGGGCTTTGGGGCCGCCGGCGGCGAGCATGATCGGCGTACGGCGTTCTCCGTCGAGCTGGCGGAGCAGATCGAGCGTCTCGACGACCTGCTCACGGCGTTCGCGACCGTTGCCCCAGGGCAGGCCGACCTCGACCGTCTGTCGCTCGGCATCCGGCCGCCCGGTGCCGATCCCGAAGTCGAACCGTCCGTCGGTCAGCGTGGTCAGCGTGTGCGCGTCCCAGGCGGTCTGCCGCGGAGTCCGCAGCGGGGCCGCCGCCACGAAGGTGCCAACCCGGATGTCCGCAACCGCAGCCGCCATCGCCAGCGAAGGGAACGGCGCCGGGAGATACAGCACGTCCGGCATCAGCACGGTCGAGTAGCCGAGTTCCGCGGCCCGCCGTACCGTCGTCATCCATTCCGCCCCGGTCCTCGGGCTACCCACAACGCCGAACCGAAATCGCCTGTCGCTCATGGTCTGTCTCCCCTCAACTGGTGTACCCACAGCCTGGCCGTGGACCCCGGCCGTCCACATCCCACGGTGGGAGGCGATCGCCGTACGCCGGGCGACGTACTCTGGTGACATGTCACGGACCCGCAGCCCCCTGCTCGACCTGCCCGCGGCCGTCGAGGCCGATGGACTCGACGCCGGAGTCGCGGCGCACTACGGCTCGGATCTGCGTGAACAACGCGCTCTGGTCGCCGGGGAGGCGTTCGTCGACCTGTCGCACCGTGACGTCGTCACGATCAAGGGTCCGGACCGCCTGACCTGGCTGCACGCGCTCACCACCCAGTACTTCGAAGGCTTCAAACCCGGTACGTCGACCACCGCGCTCCTGCTGTCCCCGACCGGTCACGTCGAGCACGCGATGTACGGCGTGGACGACGGCGAAACGTTCTGGCTGCACACCGAGCCCGGTGCGGCGGCCGCGTTGGTCGAGTGGCTGCAGAAGATGGTCTTCATGTCCCGCGTCGAGATCACCGACGTCACGGACGACTACGCGATCGTCTGGCGACCGGGGCCGGCTGCCGGTGAGCACCTCACGCGCTCCGGCGCGGACTCGCTGGGCGGTCACGAGGCCTTCCTCCCGCGCGCCGAGCTCGCCTCCCTGGAGGGACCCGCGGCTGGGATCTGGGCGTACGAGGCGCTCCGGATCGAGGCCGGTCACCCGCGCTTCGGCCTGGACACCGACGAGCGCGCGATTCCGAACGAGCTGGGCTGGCTGGGCGTCGGCGTCCACCTGGACAAGGGCTGCTACCGCGGCCAGGAAACGGTCGCCCGCGTGCACAACCTCGGCCGCCCGCCGCGCCGCCTGGTCCGGCTGCTGCTGGATGGTTCGGTCGACCACCTGCCCACGCACGGGTACGCCGTACGTTCGGGTGAGAAGCAGGTTGGGTTCATCGGTTCCGCGGCCCGGCATCACGAGCTCGGCCCGATCGCGCTCGCGCTGGTCAAGCGGAACGTCGACCCGGAGGCCCTCCTCGAGGTCGTCGCCGAGGATCAGCCGACGGTGACCGCGACCCAGGAGCTCCTGGTCGACCCCGAGGTCGGTCTGCACGTCCGCGCCCGGCTGTGAGCCGAATCATTCGCAAGACTGCTTTTTGCTCCTGACATTCAGGCCGTACAGTTCGTGCCGTGAGCGAACCTGTGATCCTGGCCGATGTCGTCCGCAGCGGCTTCGTCGAAGGCCACCATCGTGGCTCCGTCGTCGTCACCGAACCCGACGGCAGCGTCTCCTGGTCGGTCGGCATCACCGACCAGCCGATGTTCCCCCGTTCCTCCAACAAACCCATGCAAGCCGTCGGCATGCTCCGCCACGGCCTCCCGCTGGAGGGGAAGTTGTTGTCCCTCGCGGGGGCGTCGCATTCGGGTGAGACGTTCCACGTGGACGGCGTCCGCGAGATCCTGGTGCTCGCGAATCTCGACGAGTCCGCGCTGCAGACGCCACCGGCGTACCCGATCGAGGACGCGGTGCGCGACGCCTGGGTCCGGGCCGGCCACGGCCAGGAATCGGTCGTGATGAACTGCTCGGGCAAGCACGCCGCGATGCTGCTGACCTGCGTCACGAACGGCTGGCCGATCGGCACCTACCGCTCGCCGGATCACCCGCTGCAGCAGGCCATCCGCGCCGCGGTCGAGGACATCGCGGGGGAGAAGGTCTCGTACGTCGCTGTCGACGGCTGTGGTGCGCCGATCCTCGCGATCAGCCTGGCCGGTCTGGCTCGGTCGTTCGGTCTGTTCGCCGCCGCTGCACCCGGCACGCTCGAGGCGAAGGTGAAGGACGCCTTCCGGGCGTACCCCGAGTACGCCAGCGGGAGTACGCGTGACGAGGCGGCCCTGATGCGCGCGGTGCCCGGGCTGTTCTGCAAGGTGGGTGCCGAGGCCGTGTATGCGGTGGGGCTTGAGGACGGTCGCGGGATCGCGCTCAAGATCGAGGACGGTACGCCGCGCGCCCGGGCAGTGGTGATGGCCGCCGTACTGCGGAAGCTCGGGGTCGAGCATGAGGTGATCGAGCAGCAGTCCCAGTTCCCGTTGCTGGGTGGCGGTGTGGAGGTCGGCTCCGTTCGGCCGCATGCTCCCGCCTTCGGTTAACAGCGCATTACTTGGTGCGTGAGTGAGGTCACGGCCGGTCTGCTTGCAATTGCAAGCACGTTGCTAGCAGACTGGGGGCATGGCCAGATTGAGTGATCGTGTTGCCGGTTCGGTGGGCTCCGTGGGTGAGTACCTTGCCGAGCAGCGGCGTACGGCGCAGTTGTCGTTGCGGCAACTGTCGGATCTGGCCGGTGTGTCGAACCCGTACCTGAGCCAGATCGAGCGCGGCCTGCGGAAACCGTCGGCCGATGTGCTGCAGCAGCTTGCGAAGGCGTTGCGGATCTCTGCGGAGACCTTGTACGTACGGGCCGGCATTCTCGATCCGGACGACAGCTCGGACGGCTCGGACGGCCGCCGCGCCGCCGGTGTGGTCGACGCCGTCCTGCTCGACCCCGCGCTCAACGAGCGGCAGAAGCGGGTCCTGCTGGACGTGTACGCGTCCTTCGTCCGTGAGAACACCGAGGAGCCCGCCGCGGCGCCCGCGAAGAAGCGAGCTGCGGCCAAGAAGACCCCTGCACGACCCCGTAGTACCAACTCGCCGAAATCCCGAGGAGAAGCCTGATGGCTACCCGTACGCCCGTCACCCCGTTGTACGCGATCGCCGGTGCCGGCGACCTGGCCGTGGAGAAGGTCCGCGCTGTCGGCGCCGACGTCACCACCCGGTTCGCCAAGCTCGACCAGAAGACCGTGCAGGCCGAGATCACCAAGCGCCAGAGCGAGCTGACCGCGGAGCTGACCAAGCGTCAGGCCGAGATCACCAAGCGCTTCGAGGCCCTGGTCGCCGACGCCCGCACCGCCCCGGCCAAGCTGCGTGAGCTGCCGGCCGTCGCGCAGGCCGGTTTCACCACCGTGCTCGGCCAGGCCGAGGAGACCTACGAGGACCTCGCCGGTCGCGGCAAGGACCTGGTCGAGCGGATCCGCTCGCAGAAGGCCACCGAGGACTTCGAGGCCGCCGCGAAGACCACGGTCAGCAAGGCGAAGGCCACCCGCACCACGGTGAAGAAGACCGCCGAGACCGCGCAGCGCAACGTCAAGGCGACCACCACCGCGGCCAAGAAGACCGCGAAGACGGCCGCCAAGGCGACCACCGACGCCGCCGCCAAGGTTGGCGACTGAGAGTAGTTTTGCCCGACGCTGGGTGAATGTTCTGCCTGAGCGGCCTGCACCTGTGGATCACAGGGGTGGGCCGCTCGGTCTTTTCGGCTAGGCTCGGGGGCATGCTCCCACTCGCCTCGTTCCCGACCCTCTTCCCGGGGTTCGCGGGCCCGTTCGAGATCATCTGGTGGGTGCTGCTCGGACTGAAGCTGGTCGCGCTCGTCGATGCGGCCTTCCGGCCGCGGGCGGTGTTCCTCGCCGCGGACAAGCTGACCAAGCCCGGCTGGGTGCTGATCCTGGCCGTGTTCTCGCTCAGCCAGCTCTTCCAGGGATGGCTGAGCTTCTTCGGCCTGATCGGGATCGCTGCCGCCGGTGTCTACCTGGTGGACGCCCGGCCGGCCCTGCGCGCAGCTACCGGCCGCGGCCGGGGTGGCTGGGGCATCCGCCGCCGGCGCGGTCCCCGTCCGCTCTGAGCAGCCCCTTACGAGCGGTAGACGATCACCTTGTCGCCGACGTGCACCAGGTCGAACAGGATCTTGATCTTGCCCAGGTCCCGGACGTTCACGCAGCCGTGTGACCCGCCGTTGTAGCCGCGGGCCGCGAAGTCGGACGAGTAGTGCACGGCCTGGCCGCCGCTGAAGAACATCGCGAACGGCATCGGTGAGTCGTACAGCTTCGACACGTGGTTGCGGCTCTTCCAGCCGACCGTGAAGCCACCCTCCCGGGTCGCCGTCTTCACCGCACCGAATCGCACGTCCATCTGCATCTTCACCACACCGTCGACGACGTACCGCAGCTTGCGCGTCGTCTTGTCGATGCACAACGCCACCCCGGTCGCGCACCGCGAGTCCAGCTTCCGCCCGTCGACGACCGGCACCGGCGGGTACAGCTCCGTCTGCGTCGGCTCCTTCGTGACGGCGGCCAGCTTGTCCCAGGTGTTCTGGTCGACATACCCCAGCGGCGGAATCCCCTTGGACTGCTGGAACTTCTTCACCGCAGCCCGGGTCATCGTCCCGTACTCGTTGTCCAGATACCGCTTGTCGAGCACCTTCAGCTGGATCAACCGAGCTTCCAGCTTCCGCACGCTCACACTCACAGCGCCGTACCTGTACAAAGCCTTCGGGTAAATCGGCAGCTCCCCGCTCACCTCGAACGGCACCACCTTCACCTCAGCCGGCGCCGCCTTCGCAACCACGCCAGCCCCAGCCACCACCGCAACCGCCACCCCGGCAACCAGCCCGGCCACCACGTTGCGAATGATCAGCGCACGCATCGGACACCCCTCAAGTAGAACCAGTACCCCGTAGGACGTCCTCGCAGCCAATTTTGTTGACCCCCCAGCGTAAATTACTCACCACCACCCCCACACCCGTCGTAAGCAACTCGTGACCGGAGGGCCGGCATGGACATCGTCCTGAGTACGGCGGACATCACCACCGTGCCCGCCGACGCGATCGTGAACGCCGCACACCACGCATTGCGGGGTGGCGGCGGTGTCGACGGTGCGATCCACCGGGCCGGCGGTCCGGAGATTCTGGCGGAGCTGATCGAGCGGTATCCCCGGGGAGCATCGCCGGGCGAGGCCGTGTGGACGACGGGCGGCGCGCTGCCGGCGTCGTACGTGATCCACGTGGTCGGGCCGAACTACAACGCTGGGCAACGGGATCCGGCGTTGCTGGAGTCGTGCTACCGCAACGCGTTGCGGATCGCGGACGAGCTCGGCGTGAAGACGTTGGCGCTGCCGGCGGTGTCGGCGGGGATCTTCGGGTGGCCGGCGCGGTCGGCGGCCGAGATCGCGGTCGGGACACTTCGGCGTACGGCGAGTGGTGTCGTGACGGCGACGTTCTGTCTGGTCGAACCCCGGCTGTACAAGGCGTTCGCGAACGCAAAAGCGGCCGGGGAGTAGTCCCCGGCCGCAGTTGACGTGGTGTGGGTCAGCCGCTGTAGACGACGACCTTGTCGCCGATCTTAATCTGGGCGTAGATCTTGGCGAGCTTGGCCTTGTCGCGGATGTTCAGGCAGCCGTGGGAGGCGCCGTTGTAGCCGCGAGCCTTGAAGTCGGACGAGTAGTGGACGGCCTGGCCGCCGCTGAAGAACATCGAGTACGGCATCTTCGACTTGTAGAGCGACGAGACGTGGTTCTTCGACTTGCGGTAGACCTTGAACTGGCCGTTGCGCGTCGGTGTCTTGGAGCCGCCGAAGCGGGCGTCCAGGACGTACACGGTCTTGCCGTTGACCAGGTAGACCATCTTGCGCGTCTTCTTGTTGGCGCACAGGACACGGCCCTTCATGCACCGCGGGTCCAGGTGGTAGCGGCCGATGTACTTGGTCTTGGCGACCGCCTTCTGCGGCACGGCGACTGCTGTCTTCGGAGCCACGGTCGCGGCCTGGGCCGTCGTACCGGCTGTCAGTGCACCCACCCCGACGAACGCGACGGCGGTCACGGTGGCGCCGAGCTTACGCAGAATCCCCATGGTGATTCTTCCTTCCCCCAACTGAAGTTTTGCTTTCACAGAGTCAGACGTCGGGCAGCGACGTCTGGTTGGTAACGATCCGGAAGAAACTCCCGACGACCGGCCGAAACAGGATGTATCACACCCGTGTATTTCGGCACGAGTCGTCGGGCTCGGCGTTGCCGAACCGTGTTCCGAAAAGCCCCATTTGCAGAGGCCCTGCTCAGGCCTTGTTCTTGCGCCCCAGCTTCGCGCGCTCGATCTGCGTCAGCGCGAGCTTGCGGATCCGGATCGCGTCCGGCGTGACCTCGACACACTCGTCCTCGCGGCAGAACTCCAGCGACTGCTCGAGTGACAGCTTGCGGGCCGGCACCAGCTTCTCGAACTCGTCCGCGTTCGACCGGACGTTGGTCATCTTCTTCTCACGCGTGATGTTGACGTCCATGTCGTCGGCGCGGGAGTTCTCGCCGATCACCATGCCCTCGTAGACATCGGTGCCCGGCTCGCAGAACATGGTGCCGCGCTCCTGCAGGTTCACCATCGCGTACGACGTTGTGACGCCGGTACGGTCGGAGACCAGCGAACCGGACGGGCGGGTGCGCAGCTCGCCGAACCACAGCTCGTAACCCTCGAAGACGTGGTGCGCGATACCGGTACCACGGGTGTCGGTGAGGAACTCGGTGCGGAAGCCGATCAGGCCACGCGCGGGAACGAGGAACTCCATCCGGACCCAGCCGGTGCCGTGGTTGGTCATCTGCTCCATCCGGCCCTTGCGGACCGCGAGCAGCTGGGTGACGGTGCCCAGGTATTCCTCGGGGCAGTCGATGGTCAGGCGCTCGACCGGCTCGTGCCGCTTGCCGTCGATCTCCTTGGTGACCACCTGCGGCTTGCCGACGGTCAGCTCGTAGCCCTCACGACGCATCTGCTCGACCAGGATGGCCAGCGCCAGCTCGCCACGGCCCTGCACCTCCCAGGTGTCGGGACGCTCGGTCGGCAGCACCTTGATCGACACGTTGCCGATCAGCTCGCGGTCGAGCCGGTCCTTGACCAGGCGGGCGGTGACCTTGGTGCCCTTGACCCGGCCGGCCAGCGGTGAGCTGTTGGTACCGATCGTCATCGAGATGGCCGGCTCGTCGACGGTGATGAACGGCAGGGCGACCGGGTTCTCCGGGTCGGCCAGGGTGTCGCCGATCATGATCTCGGGGATCCCCGCGATCGCGACGATGTCACCCGGTCCGGCCGAGTCGCCCGGGACCCGCTCGAGGGCCTCGGTGATCAGCAGCTCGGTGATCTTGACCTTCTGGATGGTGCCGTCGTGCTTGCACCACGCGACCTGGGAGCCCTTCTTCAGGGTGCCCTCGTGGACCCGGACCAGCGCGAGCCGGCCGAGGAACGGCGAGGCGTCCAGGTTGGTCACGTGCGCCTGCAGCGGCGCGTCCTCGGTGTACTTCGGGGCCGGGACGTTGGCCATGATCGTCTCGAACAGCGGCTCGAGGTCCTCGGAGTCCGGCAGGCCGCCGTCGGCGGGCTGGGTCAGCGAGGCGCGGCCGGCGCGGGCCGACGCGTACACGACCGGGAAGTCCAGGGCGCTCTGGTCGGCGTCGTGGTCCAGCAGGTCCAGGAACAGCTCGTAGGTCTCGTCGACGACCTCGGCGATCCGGGAGTCCGGCCGGTCGACCTTGTTCACCACGAGGATGACCGGCATCCGGCGCGCGAGCGCCTTGCGGAGCACGAACCGGGTCTGCGGCAGCGGGCCCTCGGAGGCGTCCACCAGCAGCACGATGGCGTCCACCATCGACAGGCCGCGCTCGACCTCACCACCGAAGTCGGCGTGGCCGGGGGTGTCGATGATGTTGACCGTGACGGTCTCGCCACTGGCCATCTTGTGCCGGACGGCGGTGTTCTTGGCGAGGATCGTGATGCCCTTCTCACGCTCCAGGTCACCGGAGTCCATCGCCCGCTCGTCCACGTGCTGATGCGCGCCGAAGGCGCCGGACTGCCACAGCATCGCGTCGACCAGGGTGGTCTTCCCGTGGTCGACGTGGGCCACGATCGCGACGTTGCGCAGGTCGTTACGGACAGGCATGGGGAAGCGCTCCAAGCAGTAGACTGGGTGTCAGGCGGTGGCTACGGCGTGTTGTGAGTCACGCCACGTTGTTTCAACAGGGGCCACTCGACGCAAGGCACAGCCCCTCTATCCTACCTGTCACAGTGCGTGGCAACGAATCGCGAGCCGCGATCAGCTCCGCGGTGGCCGCCAGTCCAGGATCCGCGTGCCCGACCGTTGCGCTGTCCGGGCCGGAGTGCAGCGCAGCAGCGCGTTCCGCAACGACTGTCCGCGGCCGAGATGTGCGCCCACCCGAGCCATCTGCGCCGACCTGGCAACCAACTTCTGCGTACGCCGGTAGCGCGCGCTCTCGTAGTCCCGCAGATCGCCGTCCGCCCGCGCCAGCAGGCCGACCGTCACCCCGTCCTCGAGCGCAGAGTTCGCGCCCTGCCCGAGCGTCGGCAGCATCGGATGCGCCGCATCACCGATCAACGCCGTACGCCCACGGGTGTACCGCGGCAACGGCTTCGCGAGCTGCCACACGTCATGCCGGATCAACTCGGCTGGCCCAGTTGCAGCAATCAACGCCCGTACGTCGGGCGCCCAGGAACCGAAATGTTCGTGAACAGCGGCCAGTTCGTCCGGGAACCGGTGCCCGGACGGCAGAGCGACGTACCCGTACCAATAGATCTGCTCAGCGCTGATCCGCAACCTGCCGAACTCCGCTCGCGGTCCCCACACCATCGCGAACCGATCGGCCGGCGTGGTCCCGTCGTCGACGACCGCACGCCAACTGGAGTAGCCGCTGTAGGCCAGCGAATGACCGGGGAAGAGTGCGTCCCGAGTGGCACTCCGGATCCCATCGGCGCCAATCACCAGGTCCGCGGTCGCGGAGTGTGTGCCCCACATCACCTTGGCTCGCTCGGCTCCCGGCGTACCGGGGTTGACGGCAGTGACGCGCGCGCCGGTGACCAGGTCGGCGCCGCGGGTTGCCTCAGCGAGAGCTGCGTGCAGTGCCTGCCGGTGGATGCCAATCATTGCGCTGAGGTCCTCAGGTTCAGGTGCCCTCAGCAACCATTTGCCGTCGGAACGCCGGGTGCCGGCCGGGCGAACTGCATACCCAGCCCGCCGGACCGCATCCGCCGCGCCGATCGATGCCAGCGCCCGGATCCCGTTGACCGTCACGGCCAGCCCGGCCCCGACCTCACCCAGTTCCGGCGCGCTCTCGAGGATCTGGACCTGCCAGCCCGCCTGGAGCAAGGACGCGGCAGCGGTCAGCCCGGCGATCCCGGCGCCGATCACGATTGCTCGTTGTGCCATGGCCCCCACGCTAGGAGTTCGCCGACCTCTTCGCGTACGGCGCTGGGAGTATTTGCGGAGCCTTCCCGTGGCGGATGCCCGGTGGGTGCTGCCGCGGCCAGAGTGATCGTCATGGATACCAGGACAATCACGCGGCGGCGGATGCTGGCCGGATCGATGGGAATCGCGGCTGGTGCCGCAGTGGGTACGACGCCGGCGTTCGCGGCCGTGGACCCGATCGACAGCTGGATCCGGCGGAACGCCGTACCGGTCGGCGATCTGAGCCAGCTCCGCCGGTCGATCGGTGGCGCGCAGATCGTCGGGCTCGGCGAGGCCGTGCACGGGACGGCGGAGATGACCCGGCTCAAGGTGCGAGTGGTCCGGTTTCTCGTTGAGGAGCTGGGTTTCCGGGCGATCGCCTTCGAGGACGACTGGTCGCTGGGCACCGAGCTGAACGAGTACGTGCTGACCGGCCGCGGCGATCTGCGCGCGCTGGTTCGCCAGCTCAGCAAGGAGACCCGGACGCACGAGATCGCCGAGCTGTTCGAGTACCTCCGTGGCTACAACTCAACGCATCGGGACAAGGTGCGCTTCGCCGGCGCGGAGTACTTCGCCACCAAGCACCTCGCCTACGACGCGATCGACGAGTACGTCGGCCGCCGCGCCCCGGACCGGTTGGCCGAGTTGCGCCGCAGTCTGGACCCGATCCGGCCGACCATGACGGATATCGGCGCCTACGTGCAGTGGTACTGGCGCGAGGTGCCGGACAAGGCGCCGTACATCGCCAAAGCCCAGGCAGTGCACGACCTGATCGCGGATCTCCCGCACCGCCCCAACGACCGCGACCACGCGATCACCGCGCACCATGCCCGGCAGATCTTGTCGTTCTACACGGCGTTCAGCCTGCCCGAGGCCGAGATCTGGGGCTACCGGGATGCGCGCGCGGCCGAGAACGTGCGGTGGTGGCACGGATTCACCCGCAACAAGGTCATCTACTGGGCCGCCAACGCGCACACGATGAACGCTCCGCACCTGCAGTTCGTCAGCCCCGATGCCGCCTTCAAGAACGTCGGTACGGCGCTCCGCGACTGGTACGGCGACCGATACCGCTCCCTCGGCTGCACGTTTGACCGCGGTACGGCGTTCGGCGGGGTCAACCTGCCACCGGCCGCGGCCGACTGGTTCGAGCACCGGCTGGGTGTGGCGAAGCTGGATCAGTTCACGCTCGACCTACGGCAGCAGCCGCAACCGCCCGAGGTCCGGGCGTGGTTGAACCGGACCGCGCGCACGAGGGGGATCGCCGTACCGGGCTCGTACCTGACTGGTGACAGCCCGAGCACCTGGTACGACGCCGTACTGCACACGCGAGTGGTGTCGCCGACCCACGCCTACTGAACTACTGGACGCGGTGCACCTTGTGCTGTGCGGCCTGGGCGCGCGGGCGGACGGTGATCCGGTCGAGGTTGACGTGCGGCGGGCGGCTCGCGACCCAGCTGACGATATCGGCGATGTCGTCGGACGTGAGCGGCTCGGCGACACCGGCGTACACGGCGTCGGCCTTGGCCTGGTCACCCTCGAACCGGGTCAGCGCGAAACCCTCGCTGCGCACCATGCCGGGGGCGATCTCGCTGACCCGGACCGGCTGGTCGAAGAGCTCGAGGCGCAGCGTGTCGACGACCGCCTTGGCCGCGTGCTTGGCGGCGACGTATCCGCCACCGTTCTCGTAGGCCACCTGGCCGGCCGTCGAACCCATCACGATGATCGTGCCCTGCCCGGCGATAAGGGCCGGGAGCAACGACTTCGTGACGGCCGCGACGCCGATGACGTTCACCTCGTACATCCGCCGCCACGCATCAAGGTCGGCGTCGGCCACCGGCTCGGCGCCGAACGCGCCGCCGGCGTTGTTCACCAGCAGGTCCAGCCGGTCACCGACAGTCGCGGCCAGCGCTGCCACGTCGTCCGCCGACGTGACATCACACTGGACCGCGCGACCGTCGATCTCCTTGGCCAGCGCCTCGATCCGATCCAGCCGCCGGGCGGCCGCGATCACCTCGAACCCATCCTTGGCCAGCCGGCGGGCCGTGGCGGCCCCGATCCCGCTGCTCGCTCCGGTCACCACGGCAAGTGGACGTTCAGTCATACCTTCAGTCTTCCACCCACCGGGACCTTGTTCGAACTTGTCTCAGGTACGGCGGCCTGTCGACGGGCGGAGGTGATCGTGAAGACCAGCAGGAGCAGGCTCAGTGCGAGGAATCCACCGAACAATCCCAGGGTTTGTCCGTCGGGATGGATGACCGACTGCCCGCGGAAGGCCTGGCTGGCAGTGGCGACCATCAGACCGGTGTAGGCGATGACGGCCACCCCGACGAGCCGGGCGCGGACCCGCTCCGGCCGCAGCCAGACCACCCGGACCGCGAGGACGCTCAGCAGCAGGACGACTGCGAGCAGGACCTGGATCGCGTGCAGCCCGATGAAATGCGCGACGCGAAGATCGCCGCCCTCGGTGCTCCAGTTCACGAGTGGCAGACCGGGACCGCCGGCCTCGGCGCCGATGCTGTGACTGCCGCCTAGCGTGACCGGGCGTCCGTACGCATCGGTGGTGTGAGTCTCGGTGCCGTTCGAACCGACCAGGTAGAAGGCCAGGGCCATACCGGCCGCGGCCAGCGCGACGCCGGTCCGGATCGCCCGGTTCAGCGGTGCGTCACCGACCCGCTGGAACTGCAGCATGATCGCGATCACCAAACTGGCGCCGAACAGGCCGATCACCCCGGACGAGAAGACCCGCTGACCGACCTGGTTGAACGTGTCGGTGTTGGAGTTGAAGTGGCTGAAGGTGCCCCGCGCGGCCTGGATGGCGATGAAGCCGACGTCGACCACGCCGGTGACCGCGAACACGGTTCCTGTCCACCAGCCGAACCGCTTGGCCTTGCGGAGTCGCGACAACAGCCACGCGAGAGTGGCGCCGTACAGGACGAAGGACGTTGCGAACTTGAACGGCTTGAGCCAGACGGACTCGTTCAGGACTTCGCGGCTGTCGACCAGGAGGCCGATCGCGGCGACGAGGACCAGGGCGGCCATGGCGGACACCATCACCATCAGCGGGCGATGCCACGTGCGTACTTCGGCGAGGACTTTGTGCATGCATTCATGCTTTCTGTGCAAGCCCTGCACCGCAGTGGGCCCAGTCCGCCTCCCGTGGGGGTGCTAGCTCTACTTGTCGGCGTACGCTGGCTGCGTGAGCCTGCCGCCGTCCGCCGATCGTCCGCCGCGGCGGGTCGCGATGATCAGCCTGCACACGTCGCCGTTGGACCAACCGGGGACCGGTGACGCCGGCGGTATGAACGTGTATGTCGTGGAGCTGTCCAAACAGCTCGCGGAGCTCGGGATCGAGGTGGACGTGTTCACCCGGGCGACCACCTCGGCGCTGCCGCCGCGGATCGAGTTGCTGCCTGGCGTGACGGTTCGCAACGTCGCCGCCGGTCCGTACGAGGGCCTGACCAAGAACGAGCTCCCGGCTCAGCTGTGCACCTTCGCCCGGGCGGTACTACGGGCCGAGGCGATCCACGAGCCCGGCTGGTACGACGTGATCCACTCGCACTACTGGTTGTCCGGGCAGGTCGGGTTGCTGGCGCGGGACCGCTGGGCGATCCCGCTCGTGCACACCATGCACACGATGGCGAAGGTCAAGAACGCCAGCCTGGCCGAGGGCGACGTACCGGAACCGGCCGCTCGGCTGATCGGCGAGGAGCAGGTGGTCGAGTCCGCGGATCGCCTGCTGGCGAACACCCCGGACGAGGCCCAGGAGCTCATCAGCCTGTACGGCGCTCAGCCGGGGAAGGTCGGTGTGGTCAACCCCGGCGTGGACCTGGAGGTGTTCGGGCCTGGCGATCAGGCCACGGCGCGACGGGCAGTCGGCGTACCGGAGGATGCCGTCGTACTGGCTTTTGTCGGTCGGATCCAGCCGCTGAAGGCTCCCGATCTGCTGATTCGGGCAGCTGCGCGGATCTTGGAGCGCGATCCGTCGTTGCGCAGCCGGTTGGTGGTTGCGATCATCGGCGGCCCGTCGGGGAACGGGATGGAGCACCCCGAGGCGCATGCCGAGCTGGCGCGGGAGCTCGGGGTCGACGACGTGACCCGATTCGTGAAGCCGATGGAGCGAACCGGGCTGGCCGACTGGTACCGGGCCGCCTCGGTGGTCTGCGTGCCGTCGTACTCGGAGTCCTTCGGGCTGGTCGCGCTGGAGGCCCAAGCCTGCGGTACGCCGGTCGTCGCGGCCGCCGTCGGTGGGTTGACGACCGCGGTCGCGAACGGGCAGACCGGGCTGCTGGTCGACGGGCACGGGGTCGACGACTTCGCCGACGCGCTGGCCCGGATCGCGACGGATCCGCTCACCCGCGAGACGATGAGCCGGGCGGCGGTCAAGCACGCCCAGGGATTCGGCTGGGAACTGACCGCCCGCAAGACGCTGGCGGCGTACCGGACCGCGGCGGAGACGATGGCGGCTGAGGTGTTCTGAATGAGAGTGTCCGCGGCGGATGTGATCCGTCAGGTGCTGACCGAGAACTCGCTGGAGTTCACGGAGGTGAAGCCGGGGGAGTTCACCGCCGATCTGCCGGGCGAGCGCAAGCTCAAGACCACGGTCTCGCTGACGGTCGGCGCGCAGGCCGTCCAGGTGCACGCCTTCGTGGCCCGGCACCCGGACGAGAACCACGAGGCCGTCTACCGCTGGATGCTCGAGAAGAACCTGAAGATGTACGGCGTCGCGTTCGCGGTCGATCACCTGGGTGACATCCACCTGGACGGCCGGGTACCGCTCCATGCGATCACCCCGACCGAGGTCGATCGGCTGCTGGGCGCCGTACTGGAGTATGCGGATTCGTCGTTCAACACGATCCTCGAGCTCGGCTTCGCCTCGTCGATCCGCAAGGAGTACGAGTGGCGGATCTCCCGGGGTGAATCCACCCGCAATCTGGACGCCTTCAAGGGCTGGCTGGAGCCCCGATAAGCTGCGGGGTATGACCTATCGTCTGATCCTGCTCCGCCACGGCCACAGCGACTGGAACGCCAAGAACCTCTTCACCGGCTGGGTCGACGTCGACCTGAACGCCCAGGGTGTCGAGGAGGCGCACCGCGGCGGTGAGCTGCTCCGCGACCGCGGCCTGCTCCCCGACGTCCTGCACACCTCGCTGCTGCACCGCGCGATCCGCACCGCGAACATCGCCCTCGAGGTCGCCGGCCGCTCGTGGATCGACGTCCGCCGCTCCTGGCGCCTGAACGAGCGCCACTACGGCGCCCTGCAGGGCAAGGACAAGAAGCAGACCCTCGAGGAGCTCGGCGAGGAGCAGTTCATGCTCTTCCGCCGCTCCTACGACACCCCGCCGCCGCCGATCGAGCGCGGCTCCGAGTTCGACCAGGCCGGCGACCCCCGCTACGCCGCCCTGCCGCCGGAGATCCTCCCCGCGACCGAGTGCCTCAAGGACGTCGTCGCCCGGATGCTCCCCTACTGGTACGACGCCATCGTCCCGGACCTCCGCGCCAACAAGACCGTCCTCGTGACGGCCCACGGCAACTCCCTGCGCGCCCTCGTCAAGCACCTCGACGGCCTGGACGAGCCCACCGTCGTAGGCCTCAACATCCCCACCGGCCTCCCCCTCCTCTACGAACTCGACGAGAACCTCAAGCCAATCACCCCCGGCGGCGAGTACCTAGACCCCACCGCAGCAGCCGCCGCCATCGAAGCCGTCAAAAACCAGGGCCGCTGACGCCGGATGCTGTGACACTCGGGATCCGACCTGAGAGCGCCGGAGTCCGTACTGTAGGTGAGTGAGTCTCCTGCGGGCCTCGGCGCGGGCCGTTCATCGGGTGTTGACGGATGACAACTTCGACCTGTGGCTGCTGACTGGTGCGGCTGGGGTCTTCACCGTGCTCGGCATCGTGGACGTGGCCGACGCGGAGGTGCTGAGTTCGGCGATTCTCGCCTTGCTCGCGGCGCTGGCGATCGCGCAGATCAGGTCCCGGCGGCTGGTCGCGGAGATCGCTGATCGAGCCCAGCCGGCCGAAGTCCTGTTGCGTGACTTCCCCGCGGACCTGGCGCGCCGGCGGGCCGAGGCGGACGACGTACTGCTGATCGGAATCGCAATGGCGCGCACTGTCCAGGGCGCCCGCGACGACTTCCACCGAGCACTGGTTCGCGGCGCGCGGCTACGCGTCCTGGTGGTCGATCCGACCGATGAAGTGCTGGTCGCGCAGGCTGCCATGCGTCGTCCGGTCGGCCGCGCGGCCCTGTTGTCGCAGCGCATCATGACGACCATCGAGGAGCTGGAGGAGCTCCGGACCAGCACCCAAGGCAATCTCGAGATCCGGGTCGCGCAGTTCGTACCGCCAATCGGCGTGAACCTGATCCGCGCCCGCAGCTCGGCGTTCGTGACCATTCAGCACCCGGAGCTGCGGCCCGCCGCCGAACCTGGCCCGATCATGCAGTTCGCTGAGTCCGACGGCGGGTGGTTCTCGTTCTACGCGCAGCAGGCCGAGCGGCTCTGGGAGGCCGGGACCACCTGGCCTCCGCCGTCGAGCCGCCGCCTGAGCACGATGGCGCGGCCGAAGTTCGTCCAGTCGTTCGGCCCGGAGTTGGTGAACTCGATGAAGGTTGCGACCGATCTGTTCGTCACCGGCGTTGCGCGGAACACCCTGCTGGTGGAGAACTACAACGAGTTCGAGCGCTGGCTACGGCGCGGGTGCACACTCCGGATGCTGTTGATCGAGCCGTCGTCGAGTGCGGTCGAGGTCGCCGCCGAACGGTACTACGCCGAGCGCTCTCCGGCGTCGGCCAGGAGCCGGATCGAACAGTCGCTGCGGCTGCTGTCCGAACTGGCCACGACGACCGGCGGAGCGCTCGAGGTCCGGCTGACGAGCCATCCGATCCCTCTTGGTGTCGTCGCGGTCGACAGCGCCCCCGATCGACGGACGGAGTACTCGGCCCTGTTCGTCGAGTACTACACCTTCCAGGCCGAAGGCGAGCCGAAGTTCGTGCTCCAGCCAAGCGACGCGTGGTTCCCGCAGTTCCTCGAGGAGGCGGAGATTCTCTGGCGCGCAGCCCGGCCGCTCCAGTTGCAGTCACCCGATCGCAACAAGTAGCCCTCGGCAACCATGTGGTTGCCGAGGGCTACTTTTGTACGGCGTTGGTCAGTCGTTGCCGTTGGGGTTCGGGGTGGAGGCGCCGGCGCCGGAGCCGGCGGCGGTGCCGCCTACGGCGACGGGGAGCTCGCCGGTGACGAGGTAGACGACGCGGCGGGCCATCGAGACGGCGTGGTCGGAGATGCGCTCGTAGTAGCGGCCGAGGAGGGCGATGTCGACGGCGACCTCGACGCCGTGCGGCCAGCTGTCGTCCATCATCAGGCGGAACTGGTTGGTGCGGAGCTTGTCCATCTCGTCGTCGGTGGCCTCGAGGGCGGTGGCGGCTTCGACGTCGCGGGTCTTGATCACGTCACCGGCGGCGTCGACCATGGTGCCGGCGACGGTGCCCATCTCCTGGATGACGTCGTGCAGCTCGGCGGGGATGGCGGGGGACGGGTAGCGCAGCCGGGCGATCTTGGAGACGTGCGCGGCCAGGTCGCCCATCCGCTCGAGGTCGGCGACCATCCGGAGCGCGGCGACCAGCATCCGCAGCTCGTTGGCGACCGGGGCCTGGCGGGCCATCAGCTCGAAGACCTTCTCCTCGACACCTTCACCGGCTGCGTCCAGCTGGATGTCGGCCGCGATGACGTCCTCGGCCTGACGAATGTCGGCCTCCAGGAGGGCTGCGGTCGACCGGCGGACGGCGGTGGACACGGTCCGGGTCATCCGCTCGAGCTCGGCGAGGATGTCGTCGAGCTGCTCGTGGTAACTGTCACGCATTGTGTTCGTTTCCGATCTGTGGTGTGCCCGTTCCCCGGTGCCGGACATGCCGGTACCCGCTCTCCGGTGACGGTATGCCGTCGAGGTTGCCGGACGGCGACGAGTGGTGAACGCCTGATGAACAGTTGAGACGTGTCCCGGTCATCCGGTGCTCATTCGGTCTTTCCCTACTGGTTGCCCGCGTAGCATCGTTGCTGTGGACCCCACGCTGGCTGCGGTGCTGGGCGGCGTCATCGGCGCGGCCCTGGCCCTCCTTTCACTCGGCGCGATGATGCTTTCCGAGCGCTCCCAGCGCAAGATCCCCGAGTCCCCCGAACCCGCCGTACCAGGTGGTGTCGCGACGGTTCTGTCGGTACTGCGCTCGTCCGCGGTCGTGATGGGGCCCGAGGACCAGGTGTTGCAGGCGAGCGCTCCGGCGCACGTGCTCGGCATCGTGCGCGGTGAGCGGCTGGTGGTCGACGATATCCTGACCATGGTTCGCGCGGTCCGCCGTGACGGCGAGATTCGCCAGCAGGACCTGGAGATCGTCCGCGGCCGGCTCGGCGCGACGCAGTACGTGAGCGCTCGTGTTGCGCCGCTGGGCAGCCAGCTGGTGCTGGTGCTGGTCGAGGACCGGACCCGCGAGCGCCGGCTGGATGCGATCCGGCGCGACTTCACCGTCAACGTGAGTCACGAGCTCAAGACCCCGGTCGGCGCGCTGATCCTGCTCGCCGACGCGGTTTCCGAGGCGTCGGACGATCCGGAGGCGGTGCAGCGGTTCTCGGACCGGATGCGGATCGAGGCCTCCCGGCTCAGCCGCCTGGTCAAGGAGATCATCGAGCTGTCCCGGTTGCAGGGCGACGATCCGCTGGAGCACCCGCACTCGGTCGACATCAACGCGGTGATCGAGGCCGCGGTCGATCGCTGCCGGGTGGACGCCGAGGACCGCGACATCAAGATCGTCGTCAAGACCGAGCCCGAGCTGGAGGTGATGGGCAGCGAGGACCAGCTGTCCATTGCCATCGGCAACTTGGTGGAGAACGCGGTTAACTACAGCCCGGACGGGACGCGGGTCGCGGTCGCCGCGCACCCGATCGGTGACCTGGTCGAGGTGACCGTCAGCGATCAGGGCGTCGGGATCCCGACCAGCGACCTGGAGCGCATCTTCGAGCGCTTCTACCGGGTCGACCGGGCCCGCAGCCGGGAGACCGGCGGGACCGGGCTCGGGCTGTCGATCGTCAAGCACATCGCCTCGATCCATGGCGGTGACGTGCGAGTCTGGAGTGTCGAAGGCCAAGGCTCCACATTCACCGTGAGACTCCCGTTGCGGCTCGAATCCGCCCCGGGCCAGACCGGTTCCCCCAGCCAGGAAGAGCCGGCCGTCACCCTGCCGCCTACCCCGTCAGGGCAGATCACAAAGGAGACAGCTTCGTGACCCGAGTGCTGGTCGTCGAAGACGAAGAGAGCTACAGCGACGCGTTGTCGTACGTCCTGCGCAAGGAAGGCTTCGAGGTCGCCGTCGCGGAGACCGGGCCGGACGCGCTGGACGAGTACGACCGGGCCGGCGCGGACATCGTGCTGCTCGACCTGATGCTGCCGGGCCTGTCCGGTACCGAGGTGTGCCGGGCGCTGCGCAGTCGCGGCAACGTCCCGGTCATCATCGTCAGCGCCAAGGACACCGAGGTGGACAAGGTCGTCGGGCTCGAGCTGGGCGCGGACGACTACGTCACCAAGCCGTACAGCCCGCGCGAGCTGCTGGCCCGGATCCGGGCCGTGCTGCGGCGCGGTCAGGACGTCGAGCTGCTGCCGGACACCCTCGAGGCCGGACCGGTCCGGATGGATGTCGAGCGGCACGTCGTGACCGTCGCCGGCACCGAGATCCGGTTGCCGCTGAAGGAGTTCGAGCTGCTCGAGATGCTGCTGCGCAACACCGGCCGGGTGCTCACCCGGGGGCAGCTGATCGACCGGATCTGGGGCGCCGACTACGTGGGTGACACCAAGACCCTCGACGTGCATGTGAAGCGCTTGCGTTCCAAGCTCGAGAAGGATCCGTCGAATCCGGCGCACCTGGTCACCGTCCGCGGCCTCGGCTACAAGTTCGAGTCCTGACTCACAGACCCCGCGGGTCGTCAGGACTATAGGGGTTAGCTTAGGCTGTCCTTAGTTGATTCCGACTGAGGAGAGTTCCCCCATGGCGTGGCCCCCCTTCCCGGCGATCAGTGCAGCTCGGGCGATCAGTACGGCCGCCGGCGTACTGATCGCGACCAGCTTGCTCGTAGCGTGCGGTGCCACTGACGACGCCCAGCCGCAAGGGCCGGCCAGTACGGCGAACGCCGGGTTCCCGGTGACGCTGAAGAACACCTTCGGCGAGACCGTCGTACCCGCGAAGCCGCAGCGGATCGTCACTCTCGGCTGGAACGCCCAGGACATCGTCCACGCTCTCGGCGAGACCCCGGTCGCGATGCCCAGAGTCACCTACGGCCCGACCGCGGCCGGCGTCACCGCCTGGGACGCCGACTGGTTCGACCCGGCCAAGACCCAGCTCCTCGACACCGGTGACAAGTACCCGTTCGAGAAGATCGCGGCGCTGAAACCGGACGTGATCCTGGCACCCTACGAGGGGTTCGACAAGGCGACGTACGACACCCTGTCGGGGATCGCGCCGACGGTCGCGTACCCGGGCGCCCCGTGGCAGACCACCTGGCAGGACCAGACCCTGCTGGTCGGCGAAGCACTCGGCAAGAAGGCCGAGGCCGAGAAGTTGATCACCGGCCTGAACGACAAGATCAAGCAGGTCGCGGCCGAGCATCCCGAGTTCAAGGGCAAGACACTCGCGGTCGGCTCCTTCGGCGCCGAGAACTACATCTACATGCCGGGCGACCCCCGCGTGCAGATCCTCAACCAGATGGGCTTCGTGAACGCGCCGGGTGTCGAGGCCCTGCAGAAGACCAACACCAAGAACGAGTTCGCGATGACGATCAGCAAGGAGAAGATCGCCGACGCCGAGGCCGACGTACTGATCGCGTACGTCGACGGTCTCGGCCCGCAGAAGTTCGCCGCCGACCCCGTCTACTCGTCCCTGGGCGCCGTCAAACGCGGCTCCGCCTACGTCCTGGACGACCAGCAGGTCATCTCCGGCCAGAGCGCGATCAGCGTCCTGAGCGTCCCCTGGGTCCTCGACAAGATGATCCCCAGTCTCGCCAAAGCGGCCCAAGCCGCCAACTGAACGTCCGACGGGACCTCGGCCACAGGCCCCGCCGGCACGACGAACGGGCCGCCCCGCGCCGGGAGCGGCCCGTTCGGTCGTCCACCCCTCGCACCGGCTCCCGCCTCGCTACCGCTCGGCCCGCCGGCGCCCACCTACTTCGACCCGGCTTGCTGTGCTGCGGTTGCGTCGGAGGCGCGCCCGTCGTCGCTCCGACCGCTGCTGCGGACGTATGGCGGACGCCCAGCCCATCACAACTGTGTGAGCCGGCAGCGGTTGAGCGGGCGGCCGAGCAACGAAGTGCGGTTGTGATGGCCTGCAGGTCCGCAAAGTCGTGCTGCGCCAGCCAGCCAGCAGGTCGGCCTCACCGCAGCCCGCTCAGTCAGGGTTCAGCAATCCGCGTGCAGGCGACGTAGGAGCGCGCGTGCCCGCAGTGAGAGGCAGCCGGTGACGCGGGGTGACGTTGGGGGTGCCGACTGCTAGCGTGAGGGCTCCGAGTGGAGCTGGGGGTTGAGGCGTGGTGCCGGGCTTGGAAGTCGTTGTGGATGAGGCCTACAGATACGCGGTGGTTGCTCTTCTGGAGCGAGCCGGCGAGGGGGCTCGGGTGATGCGACAGGTGCTGGTGCGCCGGCTCGGCGCGCGGTGGCGGGATGCTGAAGCGATCGCTGACGAGGCCCGGAAGGATCCGGCATTCGAGGAAGACCTGCGGGCGGCGCTCGCTTGGGTGAACCCGGCGGATGCGGACGACCGGGTTCTCGCCGGGCTCCGAAACTTCCGCAACCGGGACGCCATCTTGGAGTCTCCACCCGAGGACGGGCTGCGGCTGATCGGTGGTCTGCCGGGCTCCGGGCGGACCGAGCTCGCGCGCAAGCTCGCGGACGCGGTGTGGGACCACTATCAGACCAGCCTGATCGAGATCGACCTCGATGACTTTCGGGACGGCGACGTCCTCGACCGGGCGCTGGTGAAAAGGCACGTACTGCGCGAGTTCGGCATCGCCGAGTCGGAGATCCAGCTGGACGACGCCGGGCTCGATCACCAGTTCCGCACAGCCATGCTCAGCCGTCGGCACCGGATCATCCTGGACAACGTTCGCACCGCCCGGGAGCTCGAACTCTTCGAGCCTTTCGTGCGGACCCCGCATCAATACCTCGTGCTCGCCGTCGCGGCCGTTCTCACGCCGGAGCTGCAGGACTTCGATCCGGATCCGATTCGTCTCACCGGGCTGGACGAGCCGGGCGCGACCGAGCTGCTGGCCGATTTCGCTGTCGGCGTCAGGCTGGCGGACGAGCCGGAGGTGACGGCCGAACTGCTCGACCTGTGTGGCCGGACGCCGGCGGCGATTCGGGAGCTCGGTCGGACTCTGCGTCGCTTTGGCGGCGAGCCGAAGCCGGTCGCTCGGCTGCTGGCTCGGTGCCAGGATCCCGGGCTCGCGACAACGGCGGATCGCCTGACGGAGACCGTGCGGATGGGATTCGAGCAACTGCCGGCGGAGACCGTGCGCGCCGCGGCGCTGCTTGCCTCGTTCCCCGGTGGACGCTTCACTCCCAGTCTCGCTGCGGCCTACGTCGGCGGATCAACCGGCGAGGACGAGGTTAACGGCGTCATCGACGCCCAGCTCACCGAGCCGCCGGTGCAAGGCTGGTACCGGCTGTCTCCACTGGTACGGCGTTACGCCCGCACTCTGGACGAAGACCGTCCCGCGGCTCTGGATCGCCTGCTGCGCCACGTCCGCGACCTGACGGTCCGAGCCGATCTGGCCGGTGATCCCGACCGCCTCCGCGAATACGTCGTACCGGGTGTGCTGAGGGACGAACTGGCGGCCGGACGTGTCCCGTGGACGCTGGTGGAGGACCGCTTCGACTGGCTCGACGACAAGTTGGTGTTCATCGAGGTGCTCGCCCGGGCGGCATCCAATCACGGCCGTCATGTCGAGGTCTGCCAGCTGGCCGGCGCGGTCGAGGTCTTCGTCAACCAGCGCGGCCGGTGGCGGACGTACGCCGAGATCAATCAGCTCGGTGTCCAATCGGCCGAGATCCTGTACGTCGAGCGGGGAGCGCGCGGTGCGGCCCTGCTGGCCCGGATGTTGCTCATGCGTTCCCGGGTCAACTTCCTGGCGCGCTGGTTCCACGTCGTACCGGCTGATCTGGAGCGCGCTCGGCAGTTGATCGCGGAGGCTGCGCTGCCCGATCGCCGTCGCCGTACGTTGCTGGCTTCGGCGGCCGAGTTCGAGGCGCGCTTCCGTGAGGAGCAGGCTGACTTCCTCGCTTCCGCACCGGCCCAACCGGGCGCTGTCGGTCCGCTGGTGCCGGCCGGGCAGGTCGGGCTCGTCGGGCAGGACGAGGTCTTCGGAACCACGCCGCTTGGGACGGGGTTCGACCCGGTGCGGGAGCAGGCGCGACTACTCGCCGAGGCCGAGATGTGGCTGCGGACGGCGGTCCGGATCGATCAGGAGATCGACCATATGGTTGCCGAGAGCATCCATCTGCGAATGCTGGCCGCGGTGCTACTGAAGGCCGGTCAGCCGGGGCTGGCGCGGGTCGAGATCGAGCGGGCGCTGGCCCTTGCCACGGAACGAAACCGCCTGCGGGCAGAGATGGTCGCGGCTCGGATCTGCCTGGCCGCAGGGGATCTGGCGGAGGCCAGATCTTGGTACAAGAGCGCCGAGACGGCCGCGGACCGGCAGCGCGCAACCCACTACCGTCCGGAACTGCGGGAGATCGCCGCCCAGCTGCTGACAGCCGAGGGCGACACCGAAGGCGCCGCCCTGGCCTGGGGAAGCCTGCTGTACGACAGCCTCGCTTCCGCTCATCCCCGGACCAACGAGTACCTCAGACAGTTTCTGTCGTTACCCGGATCCGACGATCGCCGACGATGACGAACTCCTCCGCGCCGGTCCGGCCCAGCAGCACCAAAGTTGCTGTTAGCAGCGGATCGAGCATGGGATCGTCCGCCGTGAGAGCGTACGACGCGCCGTCACGGGTGTGGACGAGACAGCGCCCGTGGCCGCGTGCCGCCGCCAGTTCGGCGTCGGGCCAGCAAGCGAGGATCGACTTGGCCCAGCTCAGGAACGTGCTGGGTGTGTGCAGATCGGTGAAGATGATGGAAGCGCCGGAGAGCTGACGCAGTGAGGCGCCGGTGGCAGCGGCGGCGATGTGCTGCTGGTCGAGCTGGCGTTCGGTGGTCGACGTGGGCAGCCGGACGATCGTCGTCGTTGCACCGCTGACAGTGGCGCCGATGACGAAGGCGGTGCCGGCGGAGCCCGAAGCGGCGTACGGCGGGTGCAGTGCGAACTCAGCCTGTGTGCCCGGCTCCGGAAGGCTGAGCAGCTCGTAGAACGCGCGACGCAGCAGCACTGCCGACTGCTCAGGTACGTCGACGATCCGGCCGATGACCTCAGCGGCCGGGTGGTCGGCTTCCGCGCCGTACGGCGAGCGGCTGCCGATCGCCGTACGGATCTGGGGCGCAATGTCGGCGGACAGGTCGAGGCGCGCGGTCTGGTCGGCGAGGACGGCGGCCGGCGAGCCGGCCAGAATGGTTTCCGGATGACCGTCGGCCAGCAGCGATGGGCGCGCCAGGGCGGCGGCATAGGTGCCTACCGAGCCGGTATCGGTCAGGACGCAGTCAGCGGCGATGATCGCGGTCTGCCATCCGGACTCGGGAGGAATCACCCGCAGACCGGCACGACGGGCCTCCGCCAGCCAGGTGTCGAGCTGCCAGGAGCCGTGCGCTGCGGTGATTCCGGGGTGGGTGACGAGGCAGACGGCGAACTCGTCCACCGGTAGCTCCGACACGACGCGCAGCGGCAGGTCGGGGTGGGCTCCGAGCAGCGACGCCGGTCCCCAGGTCGAAGCGATCGTCACCAGCGTGCGGTCGGCGGCATCGAGCGCTCTGCGGTATGTCGGCCGAAGGTGGCGGCTGGCCAGAAGACGATCGAGGCAGGGGTCGCCGACCACCCGGGCGTGGTCAGCCGCGGCAGGACTGACGCGGTGGATCTGCTCGATCTCGTCCTGGCGGCTGACTGCGATCAGTTCGGCGACCACCCGGCCATCGCGAATGAGCCGGTCGGGGTCCATCCCGGCGACAACCGTCGTCCCCGGGTAGTACTTCTGGAAGCCAACACCGTGCGAGAGCAGGACGACCGGTGCCTTCAAGAGGTGCAGATCGTCGTTCTCACTGGCCGCGATGACCAGCTCGAACGGGAGCTGGACGGCCTGATCCCACGAGACGACTGGCATCTTGAGCTGCTCGAGAAGGGCAGGAACGCCGGCGCCGAGAATCGCCGGCCGAGCCTCGTCCACGGTGAAAACCACCTGCACGCGATGGTCGTTCTCGAACAGGGTCAGGACGTCGAGGAGCCGGTTCAGGGTGGTGATCGTCCGGACGACGACGAGGACGCGCCGGTCGTACGGGAGTGTCAGCCACGTTCCGGAGTCGCCCGACAACTCCGGAGACTGCGCCGAAAAGCGGCTGAATCGTTCGGGGGGGGGTGCGTCACTTTCAGCCATCAGCTGCCACCCCTTTACCGAGCCCGGAGAGAGGTTTAGTGCTCGCCCTTGGGGGCGTCGTCTCGAGGGGTGGGGCTGTAGTGGTCTTCGGTGAGGACGGGGATGGCGGTGGTGATG
>NZ_SMKA01000111.1 GCF_004348455.1 Kribbella albertanoniae | reverse complement strand
GCTTTCCCCCACCACCCGCCCCTCGGCCGCGGGTTTGCGGAGTCGGGCTGCCGGGATTCGGCAGGCAGACTCCGATGATCGGTGGTTGTACGGTGCCGCGGGCAGCGAGCGCGCCGCCGCAGGGCCGACGTACAAGCCCGACCCGCCAAACGCCGTACGGCCGGAGACAGGTTGTGGTGGCCGGGGACCTGTGGTGCGGGATCTCCGGCCGTCGGTGGGTGTCTCCGGCCACCAGTGGTGGCGTGGGCGTCGGTACCGTCGGGCGGCACTGCGGGCAGGGTTGTTCCACCGGCTCGCGCACGCGGGCCCGTTCGGCGCAGGGTGGCGGCAACTGGGCGACTGGGTTTGGTAGGGACATTGTGTAAATCGTTTCAGCGGCCCTACTGTGAGCGCACTTGTCCCATACCGCCCGTTGGGGAGTTTGATGAAGCGTCGAAGTATTGGACTGTTGGTTGCCGCGGCCAGCGTGCTGGCGGGAGTTACCGCCGTACCGGCCGAAGCACATGGCAGCAGTCAGCGCGTGGTGGGGTACTACACGCAATGGAGTGGGTACGACCGGAACTTCCTGGTCAGTGACCTGGTGAAGAACGGGTCAGCCGCCCGGCTGACTCACATCAACTATGCGTTCGGGTTCGTCGACGAGCAGGGCAACTGCTACAGCAGCGACCCGTGGGCCGATTTCCAGCGCCCGTTCAGCGCCGAGCAGAGTGTCAGCGGGGTCGCCGATCAGCCCGGTCAGGCACTGAACGGGAACCTCAACCAGCTCAAGCAGTTGAAGGCGAAGTTCCCGAAGCTGCGGATCAGCATCTCGCTGGGTGGCTGGACCGGCTCGAAGTACTTCTCGAACGCGGCTCTACCTTCGGCGCGCGCAGCGCATGTCAAGTCCTGCACGGACCTGTGGATCAAGGGCAACCTGCCCGGTCTGCCGGCCGGTGCCGCGAAGGGCATCTTCGACGGGATCGACCTGGACTGGGAATGGCCGGCCAGTGAAGGCAACCCGGGCAACGTGATCCGGCCCGAGGACAAGCAGAACTTCACCGGGCTCGTGCACGAGTACCGCACGCAGCTCGACAAGGCGTCGTGGCCGTTCAAGGGCCGCTACGACCTGACCGCATTCCTCCCGGCGGACCCGGCTCAGGTCGACCGGGGGTTCGAGGTCAAGAAGGTCTTCAAGGATCTGACCTTCGGGACCACCCAGGGATACGACTACCACGGCGCCTGGGACCCGCAGACGAATCAGCAGTCCTCGATCGACGGGCCCGCAGGTGACCCGACACCGACCGAATTCAGCTCGCAGGTCACCATCGACGCCTACATCGCCCGGGGCGCTCCGCGCAGCAAGCTGGTGATGGGTGTGCCGTTCTACTCGCGCGGATGGACCGGCGTGACGAACGCCAACAACGGCCTCTTCCAGAACGCCACCGGCCCCGCGCCGGCGACGTACGAGGCAGGCTACGAGGACTACCGGATCCTGAAGTCGAAGCTGTCGACGTTCACGGTCCACCGCGACACCAAGGCCGGCTTCGCCTGGCTGTTCGACGGGACCACATTCTGGACCTGGGACGACCCGACCGAGATGAAGCGCAAGGCGCAGTACATCGCGCACCGCAACCTCGGCGGCGCGATGATCTGGTCGCTCGACGGTGACACATCAAATGGGGAGCTCATTTCGGCGTTGCACCGTAATCTTCGCTGAGTGGATCTTCAACGCTTGATGGACCGGTTCGGCGCTTCCGGCGCCGAGCCGGTTCTTGTCGGTATGTCGGGAGCGACCGTCGTCCGGCTGACCCGGGGCCGCGAACGGCTGTACTACAAGACCGGCGACGGTCCGATCGGCACCGCGATCAGCGACGAGGCTGATCGGATGGAATGGCTCGCCTCGACCGGATTCCCCTGTCCACAGGTCGTTGACCGAGGCAACAATTGGCTGCTGACCGCCGAACTTCCCGGCATCGACGCCTCCCAGCCATGGCCTTCGGCCGACCGGCCTGCCGTTCTCGCCGCGCTCGCGGAGGGCCTGCGGCAACTGGATTCCCTGTCCGGCTGTCCGTTCACCTCACCCTTCCCCGGTACGGCGACTGCCGTGACCCACGGCGACTACTGCGCCCCGAACGTCTTCGTCGACCCCGAGACCCTGAAGTTCTGCGGCGTCCTCGACATCGGCCGACTCGGCACGGGCGATCGTTATCTCGACCTCGCTCTGATGGTGAACAGCCTGTCCAACGGCCTGAACCCGCAGTACGGCGGCCCCTCGGCCGCGCGCACGTTCGTGACAGCGTACGGCGGCGACTTCGACGATCCGCGGATCCGGTCCTACATCGAACTGGACCAGTCCGGCGACTTCGTTCCGCGGAACGACCTGCGGTAGGCGCTGGGCGTCGTACCGACTGCTTTCTGGAAGCGGCGGCGGAGGTTGGTCGCCGAGGAAAGCCCAGTGCGCGTGGCGATGGTTTCGATCGGGAGGTCGGTTTCCTCCAGCAGGACACGGGTTCTGGCGATCCGCTGGGCGAGCAGCCACTGGCCGGGCGCCGTACCAAGTTGATCGGTGAAACGGCGGGCCAGAGTTCGGGCTGAAACATTGCTGCGGGCGGCCAGCTCGCCGATGCCGATCGGCTCAGCGAGATGCTCGTTTGCCCAGTCCAGTAAGGCGGCCAGGGATTCGCCGGGCGGCGGTTCGTCATCGGCGCGGTACTGCACTTGACCGCCTTCACGGTGCGGCGGCATCACCATCCGGCGGGCGATCCGGGCGGCGTACGCGGCGCCGTGATCGTTCCGGACCAACTGCAGGCAGAGGTCGTATCCGGTACCGGATCCGGCGCTGGTCGCGATATCGCCGTGATCGATGTAGAGCACATCGGGATCAACCTGTACGGCGGGGAATCGGTGCTGCAGGTCGTCGCAGTACCGCCAGTGTGTGGTGATCCGGCGGCCGTCGAGCAGGCCGGTCGCGGCGAGGGCGAACGCGCCTGAGCAGATGCTGACGAGTCTCGCGCCACGGTCGTGGGCTCTTCTGAGGGCGCGCAGGACTGCCGGTGACGGCTGGCGATCGTTCGGGAGCCAGCCGGGGATGACGATGGTGTCCGCGTGGTCGAGCGCACGGAGTCCGGTGGGGGCGACGAGGTCGAAGCCCTGCACGGTCCGGATCGGGCCGGGGCGTTCGGCGCAGATCGTGAAGCGGTAGCGGTCGGCGTTGAAGACACCGGCCACACAGCCGAGCTCGAAACTGCCTTGGGGTGCCGAGACCAAGGCGACGACGCGATGCGCGCTCATGGCAGAAAAGTACCTGCCCAGGACTATTCAGACACTGGGGTCGGTGGTCTTTTGTTGCCAGGATTGCCGGTATGGAATGGATTTCGGCAGCAGACGTCCCGGCTCGCGAGCTCTTCCCCGGTATTCGACTGCGGACGCTGTGGAAGGGCGGCGTCGCGTCGGCGCACGTGCTCGAGATGGATCCGGGGTCGTCATGGGAAGGCATCGACATCCATGATCCGGGGCCGGAGGAGGTGTTCGTGGTCGACGGGGTGTTCAACGACGGCGTACGTGACTATCCGGCCGGGTCGTTCATTCATGCACCGGCCGGGTCCTCGCACGTGCCGCAGTCGGCCGTCGGGTGCACGTTGTTCCTGTTCTATCCGGAGGGCTGAGGGCTACCTCGGCGGGCCGGTGAAGATCGGCATCAGGACCGGCACCCAGATCGCATGCAGGGTGAGTACGGCGGCCACCCACAGCACGACCGGGGTGAGCACGCGGATCCACCAGGGCACCCAGAGCACGAGGCAGCCCATGACGAACATCGCCAGCGCGCCGATCAGGCCCGGCACCATCCACGCGTACAGCTGGGGATCGTGCGGCCAGCAGCTCCCGGCGTACCGGCATGGATTTTCTTCCAGGTCGGCGGGGCCGATGTTGTACAACGCGGCTGCCATTCCCACCCCGACGGCGGCGATCAGACCGCTCAGGCCTTGGACGACCGCGCCGACCGCCCAGCCCCTCGCTCGCCAGAAGGATCTGCCGCGCTCCGGGAAGCCGGCGCAGACGAGCATGGCCAGCGACCACACCGCGAGCAGCACGAACCAGGTGGTGTCCTTCGCCTGACCTGGGCGGACAGACTGATCGTTGGTGACGTGCGGCAGGTAGGTGTTGAGGCCGGCGTTGATGTAGCCGAAGCCGAGCAGTACAACGGCGGCGACCATGGCCAGAAACACTCCGACCCAGCGTCGGGCTTGCTCCTTGGTTGCGGTCACCGCCGCAGGTTAGTTCAGTTGGACTGGTGGAGGTCGGTGCCGAGGCCGTGGACTGCCGGGATCGACCCGAGCTTGCCGGCCTGGAAGTCCTCGAACGCCTGCACCACCTCGGCGCGCGTGTTCATCACGAACGGCCCGGCCATCGCGATCGGCTCGCGAATCGGACGGCCGCCGATGACCAGTACGTCGAGGTTCGGCTCGGCCTGGGGTTGGGTGGGCGCGGCCGCCGTACGGATGGTGTCTCCGGGACCGAAAACGGCGAGCTGTCCCTTGCGGAACGGACGGCGTTCGGCGCCGACCGTGCCTTGGCCGGCGAGGACGTAGACGAGCGCGTTGTAGTCCGGCTGCCACGGCAGCACCAACTCGGCGCCCGGGCTGACTGTCGCATGCACGAGGCTGATCGGTGAGTACGTCGAACCCGGTCCGTCGTGGCCGTCGACCGATCCGGCGATCACTCGGATCAGCGCGCCACCGTCCTGCGTGGACAGCAGCGCCGAGTCGCCACCACGGATGTCCTGGTAGCGCGGCGCCGCCCACTTCTGCGCCTTCGGCAGGTTCACCCAGAGCTGCACACCATGGAACAGACCGCCGCTCATCACGAGGTGCTCGGGCGGGGTTTCGATGTGCAGGAGTCCAGATCCGGCGGTCATCCACTGGGTGTCGCCGTTGGAGATGACACCGCCACCACCGTTGGAGTCCTGGTGCTCCATGATCCCGTCGAGCATGTACGTGACGGTCTCGAACCCGCGGTGCGGGTGCCACGGCGTGCCCTTCGGCTCACCCGGTGCGTACTCGACCTCACCCATCTGGTCCATGTGGATGAACGGGTCCAGATCCTTCAGATCCACGCCCGCGAACGCCCGCCGTACCGGGAAGCCCTCGCCCTCGTAACCACTCGGCGCCGACGTCACGGACTTCACCGCCCGCTCCCGCGCGACGGCCGGATCCGGCTGGTGGATGCGGGGCAGCACAGTGATGTCACTGACGGTCACGGCGGGCATCTCGGGTCTCCTCTGGACTAGATAGTTCAAGAATAAACTATCTGACTGAACTGCGGCAAGGCAGCTCGTATTCCCGGACCGGCACGCCATCACAAGTGCGATCGCCGCCCGTCGCTGAGCGGGGCGACCAGGTTGGGCGAGCACTTGTGATGGGCCGGGGGTCCGCATGGCAGACTCTTGCCTCGTGACAGCGCAGATTCTGGATGGCAAGGCGACGGCGGCGGCGATCAAGGACGAACTGAAGGTCCGGGTCGCGAAGCTGGCGGAGCAGGGTGTGGTTCCCGGGCTGGGAACGATCCTGGTCGGCGACGACCCGGGCAGCCGGGCGTACGTCGCCGGCAAGCACCGCGACTGCGCCGCGGTCGGCATCTCTTCGATCCAGGTCGAACTGCCCGACACCGCCACCCAGGAAGAGATCGCGGCCGAGGTCGCCCGGCTGAACGAGGACCCGGCCTGTACCGGCTTCATCGTTCAACTGCCGCTGCCGAAGCACGTCGACACCAACACGATCCTCGGCCTGATCGACCCCTTGAAGGACGCCGACGGCCTGCACCCGGTCAGCCTCGGCAAGCTCGTCCTCGGCCAGGACGGTCCGCTCCCCTGCACCCCCAAGGGCTGCGTCGAACTGCTCCGCCGGTACGACGTACCGATCGCCGGCGCCCACGTGGTCGTCGTCGGCCGCGGCGTCACCGCCGGCCGCCCGATGGGCCTGCTCTTCACCCGCCGCTCCGAGAATGCCACCGTCACCCAGTGCCACACCGGCACCACCGACCTGGCCGCCGTCGTCCGCACCGCCGACATCGTGATCGCCGCCGCCGGTTCGGCCGGCCTGATCACCGCCGACATGGTCAAGCCCGGCGCCGTCCTCCTCGACGTCGGCACCAGCCGCAGCCCCGAAGGCAAGATCGTCGGCGACATCGACCCCGCCGCCCGCGACCAGGCCGCCTGGATCGCCCCCATGCCCGGCGGCATCGGCCCGATGACCCGCGCCATGCTCCTCAGCAACGTCGTCGAGGCCGCCGAGTCCGCCCCGAAGCGAGCGTGACGTGCTGATGGCCGGCGAGGCTCAGCGCCGTACCACCGAATGGCCCCTGGCCGTCGCCCTCCTGGTAGGCCTCACCGGCCTGGTCATCCTCACCTTCTACAACTGGCGCAACGGCATCCTCATCTTCGCCGCCGCCCCCGGCGTAGCAGCCCTCCTCCGAGCCACCCTCACCGACCGCGCCGCAAGCCTCCTCCACGTCCGAGGCCGCATGTTCGACACAGCGTTCCTCTTCCTCGCCGCCATCGCCATCGCCACCCTCGCCCTGATCGTCCCCAACTGAAGTTGACGCAAATAGTACTTTTGGGTTCTAGAACTCAGAGGTACTAGTCTGCTTTAATGACGTACACGGTGGCCTATACCGAGGCCTACGCGCAGTGGTTGGACGAGTTGTCGACGCCGGATCGTGACAGGCTTCGCGCCCGGGTCAGCCTGATCGCGGAGCTCGGGCCAGGGCTCGGCAGACCGGTGGTGGAGACGATCAAGTCGTCACGTCATCCGAACATGAAGGAGTTGCGGAGTGGCACGATCAGGGTCTTGTTCGTGTTCGACCCGGTGCGGCAGGCCGTACTACTGATCGGCGGCGACAAAGCAGGTCGCTGGGAGGCCTGGTACCGCACAAATATTCCGATCGCCGACGAGTTGTACGACGAGTGGCTGATTGAACTGAAGAAGCAGCCAGGGCCGATGAACGGGCGGAGGAAACAAGAATGAAATACCACACGCATGAAGAAGAGCTGGCGAAGTACGTCAAGACTCCGGAGGACAAGGCCAGGCACGAGGCCTACAAGGAAGAAGCGCTGGCCGAGATTCGGGCTTATCGGCTTGCAGAGGTGCGGCAGGAGCACGGGTTGACGCAGACCGATCTGGCTGAGCGGCTGCACATTACGCAGACTGCGGTGTCCAAGATTGAGCGGGGTGAGCTGGCTCGGTCTGAGCTCAGCACTATTCGCAAGTATGTCGAGGCGCTCGGTGGGCGGCTCGAGATCATCGCCGAGTTCGGGGACGAGCGACTCGTGCTCGGCTGATCACTTGCCTTCGGCGATGCGTTCGTGGTGGTGGATGACCTCGGCGATGATGAAGTTGAGGAACTTCTCCGCGAAGACCGGGTCCAGGCCGGCGTCGGTGGCCAGGGAGCGGAGGCGGGTGATCTGGCTCTCTTCGCGCGCCTTGTCGGCGGGCGGGAGGCTGCTGCGGGCTTTGAGCTCGCCCACCTGCTGCGTGCACTTGAAGCGTTCGGCGAGCAGGTGCACGAGGGCGGCGTCGATGTTGTCGATGGTGCCGCGCAGGCGGGCGAGTTCGGTCTGAGGGTCCTGATCAGTCACGCCTCTACTGTGGCGCATTGGTCAGGTCTTGTCGGCGGCAGGTTCGTCGAAACGCCGGGTAGCCAGTTGGCAGAACTCCTCGACTTCGTGCCGGTCCAGTTCCCTGCCTGACAAGAGCATCTTGGCCTGGAGTTGCTCCGACCGCGCGCCGCCGTGCTCCTCGACTGTCGCGGTGGTGACCGGCTGTACGACGATGTGCAGGTGCTTACGGCCGTGTTCGCCGTGTGCCCACGAGCTCACGTAGGTCTGCTCCGGTTCGAGGACGGATTCCACGACCTGCGCCGTACGGCGGAGTAGTGGGCCGAGCTCGTCCGCGGCCCCAACCGTCAACTCTGCAACGGCAACCACGTGATCGCGCGGGCTCAGAACGAGCGTTCCCAGGTTCATGGACCCGACCACGTGGTTGACCACCCAATGGTCCGACTGATGCAGCAACCCACCCGGTACGGGTAGACGGCCGGAGACGACGTCACAACCGAGGCAACCTTCAACGTCCACGTGCGCTCCCTGCGGGTCTGAGGGTGAAGAGTTGATCGAGATACGGCCTCACGTCACCTCCCGGGCAGCTGAAGAATCTTCAACGTATGAGCCCGGCTGGCACAGGGCAACAGGGTTTCGCTCAGCCGCGGCCGGCCAACGCACCTTGAGCACCCATCAACCACGCGACCCGCGCCGAGACGGTCGAACCGTGCTCAAGGTCGGGCAGCCGGCTCGCTTTGAGCACCCATCAACCAGTTTCGGGCCGGGCAAGTGACTGACCCGTGCTCAACGTCGTACCGGCTTGTGCAGAGGATGCAGGTCCGCCCGCAGCGCGAAGGGCGTGGGTGGTGAGCCCACGCCCGCGGCGTGCTAGTGGAAGAAGTGCCTCGTGCCGGTGAAGTACATGGTGAGGCCGGCTTTGGTGGCGGCTTCGATGGCGGCTTCGTCTCGGATGGAACCGCCGGGCTGGACTACTGCTTTGACGCCGCCTTCGATGAGGACCTCGAGGCCGTCGGGGAAGGGGAAGAAGGCGTCGGAGGCGGCGACCGAACCGACCGCGCGATCGCCGGCGCGGGAGACGGCCAGGCGGCAGGAGTCGACGCGGTTGACCTGGCCCATGCCTACGCCGACCGAGGCGCCGTTGGCGGCCAGGAGGATGGCGTTGGACTTGACGGCGCGGCAGGCCTTCCAGGCGAAGGCGAGGTCGGCGAGCAGTTCCGGCGAGGCGGCGGAGCCGGCGGCCAGGGTCCAGGCCGACGGGTCGTCGCCGGGGGCCTGGAAGCGGTCGGTGTGCTGCAACAACAAGCCGCCGCTGACCGGGCGCATCTCCAGCGTTTCAGAAGCCGAGACCGGCGGGGCGACCAAGAGGCGGATGTTCTTCTTGGCCTGGAGGACCTCGACGGCGCCGTCCTCGAAGGCGGGGGCGACGAGGACCTCGGTGAAGATCTCGGCGACCTGCTTGGCGAGTTCGACGGTGACCGGGCGGTTGGTGGCGATGACGCCGCCGTACGCCGAGACCGGGTCGCACTCGTGGGCGCGCCGGTGGGCCTCGGCGATGTCGTTGCCGACGGCAATGCCGCACGGGTTGGCGTGCTTGATGATGGCGACGGCCGGCTCGGCGAAGTCATACGCCGTACGGCGGGCTGCGTCGGAGTCGACGTAGTTGTTGTACGACATCTCCTTGCCGTGCAGCTGTTCGGCGGCCGCGAGACCGCCGCGGCCGTTCACGTACAGGGCGGCCGGCTGGTGCGGGTTCTCGCCGTACCGGAGCACTGCCTTCTTGTCCCAGGCAGCGCCGACCCACGACGGGAAGCCGGAGCCCTCGGTCGAGTCGGTCAGCACGTTGCCCATCCAGGACGCGACCGCGACGTCGTACTCGGCGGTGTGGATGAAGGCCGCGGCGGCGAGCTGCTTGCGTTCCTCGAGCGAGAAGCCGCCCTCGTCCAGCACGTTGTAGACCAGGTCGTACTGCGCGGGTGACGTGACGATCGCGACGCTCGGGTGGTTCTTCGCGGCGGCGCGGACCATCGACGGACCGCCGATGTCGATCTGCTCGACGCACTCGTCCGGCGACGCACCGGAGGCGACCGTCTCGGTGAACGGGTACAGGTTGCTGACGACCAGGTCGAACGGCTCGACCCGCATTTCCTTCAGCTGCTCGACGTGCTCGGGCTTGCGCAGGTCGGCGAGGATGCCGGCGTGCACCATCGGGTGCAGCGTCTTCACGCGACCGTCGAGGCACTCCGGGAAGCCGGTCAGCTCCTCGACCTTGGTCACCGGCACCCCGGCCGCGGCGATCCGCGCCGCGGTGGAGCCGGTCGACACCAGCTGGACGCCGGCCGTGTGCAGCGCGGCAGCGAGCTCCTCCAGACCGGTCTTGTCGTAGACGCTGATCAGCGCCCGGCGGATCGGCCTGCGGTCGGTGCTCACTTCAGTCGAACCTTTCGTCCGGTGATGGTCCAGCCCTGACGGACCAGTCGGCCGACCCACTCGACCAGCTGGCGGCGTTCGACCTCCTTGATCCGCTCGGTGAGGGTTTCCTCGGTGTCGTCGTCCTCGACGGGTACGACGACCTGCGCGATGATCGGGCCGGTGTCGACCCCACCGTCGACGAAGAACAGGGTGGCGCCTGCCACCTTGACGCCGTACGCGATCGCGTCCCGCGGCCCGTGAATCCCGGGGAACGCCGGCAGCAGCGCGTTGTGGGTGTTGATGTAGCGGTCGCCGAACGCGGCCAGGAAGTCGTCCCCGACCAGCTTCAGGAATCCGGCCGACACGACGAGATCGGGCTGGTACTGCGCCACCGACGCGGTCAGCGCCTTGTCCCAGTCGGCCCGCTCGGCGTGGTCCTTGACCTTGTGCACGAACGTCGGCACCCCGGCGGCCTCGGCCCGCTCCAGCCCGACAGTGCCGTCGCGGTCCGCGCCAACAGCAACCACTCGGGCGCCGTACGCCGGGTCGGCGCTGGCGTCCAGCAGAGCCTGCAGGTTCGATCCGGAGCCTGAAACGAGCACGACCAGCCGAGCAGGCTCAGGGGTAGGGGCAACCGGGTCTGTCACGCCGGGCAGCCTATCGCTCGGGTTCGGGCTCCGGTTCAGCCGGTCGGCGGGCAGCCACCACGGCCGCGGTGATCGCGGCCCCGATCGCCATCCCCGCCGTCAGTACGCCGGCCGCCGCCAGCGCGGACGGGATTCCGACCGCGGCCATCCGCCCCGGCCCGGCCGAGCCGCCGGACAGCGCCATCAGCACGTAGAAGGCGATTCCGGCGAGTAGGGCCGCGATTCCGCCGCGTAGCGCGAACGCATCCCAGCCCAGCGCATCAGCGTGCTGCTCCGCACGCCCACGCCGTACGACGACCAGTCCGGCCATCGCACCGGCTCCCAGCGGCACCAGCGCGGTCAGCACGAGCAGGTAGGTCGGAGTGGACCCGTCTGCCGGTACGGCGGCCAGTAGCGGGAGCGCAGGCAGATTTCCGACATCCACGCCGGTCGGGGCGATCGTCGTACCCGTACCGAGCTGGAAACCGGGTCCGGCCAGGAAGGAGACGCCGTACAGGACCATGTTCGGCACCAGCATCAGGCAGAGCGCGAACAGCACCACCGACCCGATCACTCCGGCGTCGAGCAGCTCCAGCATCGCAGTGACGCGGGAGAAGTGGATCGCGAGCAGTACGCCGTACAGGACGGAGGCGACGGCGACCACGGTCAGTACGGCGGCTGCAGCGGCCGGTACGGCGTCGCGCAGGCCAGGTGGAGTCGCATCGGCGATGTCCGCGGCCGCACCGGACTCGACCAGTACTCCGATCGTCCCGGCGACCAGTGCGAGTGAGGCGGTGCCCAGGAACGCGGAGAGCGGTGAAACGTGCACTGCGCCGTCAGCCGTGAGCAGGGCGACGATCAGACCGCCCAGACCGTAGACACCGGCGTACACAGCGGACAGCAGGATCAGATCCTTGGTGTGATCCGCCGCACTGCTGCGGGCCGCAGACTTGCCGCCGCGGTAGAGGCACCAGGCGAAGAACAGGGTCAGACCGAGTGGTGCGATCGAGATCGTGCCGGTGCCCAGCGTCACGCCCGCCTTGTGCGCCACCAGCCAGGCGGACGCACCGGCCCGGATCGCTCCGGACGCACCGCCGAAGGTGGCAGCCAGCCAGCCGATCACGGCGACCGCCGTACAGGTGAGCAGGCCGGTGAGCAAGCACGCGCCCGCCGACAGCACTGCGGACAGGATCACCGGTTTGGTCGGTACGGCGTCCACAGCGCCCGGCGGAGGGGCAGAATCGCCGCCGGGGGCGCCCGGGCGGCTGAGCATGTCGGTCATCTGACTCCCATCGTCGCTCTGCTGCTGGACACCGCTTCGCCAGACACGCCGGATATGGGAGACTTCGGCGCGCTTGCTTACTGATCAGTTCCCTGGATCGTCATCAGGGGGTAGCTGACTGTGGGCGAACAGGATCTACCCAGTACTCTCGGGTGGAATCACTCAGGAGGTCGAGCTTTGGCCGGTTCCCACCGCGCACAACGTGGCGGCGGTCGTGCCGCTGCCCGGGAAGCACGCCGGCAGAAGGCGCGTAAGCGGAACCAGACGATCGCTGCCGGTGTGGCGGTGGTAGTGCTGGTCGGCGGCGGCGGTATCGCCGCGCTGAACGCGTTCGGCGGCGATGACTCGTCCGGCGACGCCAAGAAGGGCTCGGGCGACGACAGGTCGAGCGACTCCAAGGTGCTCGCCGACGACACGGGCCTGCTCGATGTCGCCGGCGCCAAGACGCTCGGTTCGACCGGCACGTGGACGGTCAGCGACACTTCGGACGGTAGCGGCGCCGGGGACCACGACTACGTCTGTCAGTCCCAGCGGTTCGCCGACCCGTCCGGACTGCGGACCTGGGTGCGGAAGTTCGCGAACGCCAGCACCAAGGACTCCGCAGTCCAGTACGTCGAGGTGTCGAACGACGCAGCGGCCGCGGAGAAGGCGTACGGGACGATCGTCGGCTGGTTCAGCCAGTGTGCCGCCGAGAAGCGGACCCGCCTGAACAACAGCTACCTCCTGAGCGGGATGGGCGAGAAGGGCTGGATCGCGGTCTTCGGGCAGGCAACCGGCCCCAAGACGCGGTACCGGACCGTCTCGGTCACCCTGGCCGGCCAGGCCACGCTGGTGGTCGAGCACGACACGAATGGCACCTCCCCACCGAAGCCGGACGCAGTCCTGAACGCGACCGCCGCGGCCCTGCAGAAGATCTGCCCGCAGACCGGTGGCTGCGGCTCCGGCACCCCCGCCGCCAAGGCGAGCCTGCTGCCCACCTCCGAGCCGGCCGGCTTCATGGCCCCGGCCGAGCTGCCGATCATCGCGGCCGTCGACAAGCCCTGGGTCAGCACCCCCGGCAAGGTCGGCAACACCACCCAGTGCGAGCGGACCGACCCGAAGAAGGCCAAGGCCGCCAAGTACGCCACCCAGACCTATCTGGCCCCCGGCGCCAAGGTGCCGACCGAGTTCGGCCTCGACGACACCGTCGCCCGCTTCGCTTCCCCGAACGCGGCCGCCGCCTACGTCAACCTGGTCCGCAAGAACGTCGACGGCTGCCAGAAGGCGGTCTCCACCGCCAAGGTCCACTCCGCCGGCAACCTCTCCACCGGCGGCGTCAAGGGCGAGGCCTGGGAAGCCTCCTTCGACACCGGCAACGGCAAGAAGGCCAAGTTCCGGATCGGCGTAGCCGCCGCCGGCAACCACGCCGTCTACCTGCTCTTCCCGGTCCTCACCGACCTGGACATCACCGACAGCGCCTTCCTCGACACCCTCCGCCGAGCCGCCGAACGCTCGGTCTCCTACAAGTAGGAGTGCACGCGAAAGCCCCGGAAACCAAGGGTTTCCGGGGCTTTTGCCGTAGTACTTACTTGCTGAGGTTCTGCATGATTTCGCGCATCAGGTTGGCGGTTTCGGTCGGGGTCTTGCCGACCTTGACGCCGACGGCCTCGAGGGCCTCCTTCTTCGCGGCGGCGGTGCCGGAGGAGCCGGAGACGATGGCGCCGGCGTGGCCCATGGTCTTGCCCTCGGGCGCGGTGAAGCCGGCCACGTAGCCGACGACCGGCTTGGTGACGTTGTCCTTGATGAAGGCGGCGGCGCGCTCTTCGGCGTCGCCACCGATCTCACCGATCATCACGATCGCGTCGGTGTCGGGGTCGTCCTGGAACGCCTGCAGGGCGTCGATGTGCGTCGTACCGACGATCGGGTCGCCACCGATACCGATCGCGGTGGAGAAGCCGAAGTCGGCCAGCTCGTACATCATCTGGTAGGTCAGCGTGCCCGACTTGGACACCAGACCGATCCGGCCGGCGCCGGCGATGCTCGCCGGGATGATGCCGGCGTTGGACTCACCCGGCGTGATGATGCCCGGGCAGTTCGGCCCGATGATCCGGGTGGTGCCGGAGGCCTGCGCGGCGGCGAAGAACGCGGCGGTGTCGTGCACCGGCACGCCCTCGGTGATCACCACGACCAGCGGTACCTCGGCCGCGACGGCCTCCAGTACGGCGTCCTTGGTGAACTTCGGCGGCACGAAGATGACCGAGACGTTCGCCCCGGTCTCCTTGACGGCATCCGCGACAGTGCCGAACACGGCGACCGACGTACCGTCGAAGTCGACGCTCGTGCCCGCCTTGCGCGGGTTGACGCCACCGACGATGTTCGTGCCGGACGCCAGCATCCGCGTGGTGTGCTTGGTGCCTTCCGAGCCGGTCATGCCCTGGACGATGACCTTGCTGTCCTTGGTCAGGAAGATAGACATTTCAGCGATCCCTTACTTCGCAGCCAGCTCGGCGGCCCGCTTGGCGGCGCCGTCCATCGTGTCGACCCGCTCCAGACCGGCGAGGCCCGCCTCGTCGAGAATGCGGCGGCCCTCCTCGGCGTTGTTGCCGTCCAGCCGGACGACCAGCGGCTTGCTGACGGCCTCGCCGCGGGCGGCGAGCAGCTCGAAGGCCTGCACGATCCCGTTCGCGACCGCGTCACAGGCGGTGATGCCACCGAAGACGTTGACGAACACGCTCTTCACCTGGGCGTCGGAGATGATGATCTCCAGCCCGTTCGCCATCACCTCGGCGGACGCGCCGCCACCGATGTCGAGGAAGTTGGCCGGCTTGACGCCACCGAACTCCTCACCCGCGTAGGCCACGACATCGAGGGTCGACATGACCAGCCCGGCGCCGTTACCGATGATCCCGACCGAACCGTCGAGCTTCACGTAGTTCAGGCCCTTGGCCTTGGCCGCCGCCTCCAGCGGGTCGGCCGCCGACGAGTCGGCGAAGGCCGCGTGCTCCGGGTGCCGGAAGTCGGCGTTCTCGTCCAGCGAGACCTTGCCGTCGAGCGCCTCGACCCGGCCGTCCTTGAGCTTGACCAGCGGGTTCACCTCGACCAGCGTCGCGTCCTCGGCCAGGAAGACGCCGTACAGCTTGACGATCTCCGGCGCGACCGCGTCGATGATGTCGGCCGGGTAGCCGGCCGCGGTGGCGATCTCCCGGGCCTTGGCCTCGTCGACACCGGTGGCCGGGTCGATCGAGATCTTGGCGACCGCGTCGGGGTTCGTGTGCGCGACCTCTTCGATCTCCATGCCGCCGGCGGCGGAGGCGATGCAGAGGTAGTTGCGGTTGGCCCGGTCGATCAGGAAGGAGAAGTAGTACTCCTCCGCGATCGCCGCGGCCGGCACGATGTTCAGCGTCTTGACGATGTGACCCTTGATGTCGAGCCCGAGAATCTCGCGGGCGCGCTCCTCGGCCTCGTCCGGGTTGGCGGCGAGCTTGACGCCGCCGGCCTTGCCGCGGCCGCCGGTCAGCACCTGGGCCTTCACGACCACCGTGCCGCCGCCGAGCTTCTCGGCCGCAGCACGAGCTTCCTCGGGCGTGTGGACGACTTCACCCACCGTCGTCCCTACACCGTGCTTGGCGAAGACAGTCTTCGCCTGGTACTCCATCAAGTCCACGACTGTGGTCCCTCTCTCGCCTGTTCGAGTCCCGCGTTGTCCAGATTAGGCACGGCAGGCTGCGGTGCAGAGGGCACGGTCGCCGGCGCGTTCCGTCGGCCTGAGACTAGCCACCTCGGCACCCGGTGCGACAGCCGGGGTACGCGCTGAGACGACCGTCACAGCGTTGTCGGTCGTCCGTGTCAGGCTGGGTGCCATGACTGATGCACGCACCAGACCAGCTGACGACTGGTGGCGTAGCGCCGTCGTCTACCAGGTTTACCCGCGCTCGTTCGCGGATGCGGACGGTGACGGCACCGGCGATCTGAACGGTGTCCGCGCCCGCCTGCCGTACCTGGCCGACCTCGGCGTGGACGCGATCTGGATCAGCCCCTGGTATCCGTCCCCACTACTCGACGGCGGGTACGACGTCTCCGACTACCGCGACATCAATCCCGAATTCGGCACCCTGGCCGACGCGGACGCCCTGATCGCCGAGGCGCACGCCCTCGGACTGCGGATCCTGATCGACCTGGTCCCGAACCACTGCTCCTGGGAGCACCCGTGGTTCAAGGCCGCCCTGGCAGCCGGCAAGGGCTCCCCCGAGCGCGACCTGTTCTGGTTCCGCGACGGCGTCGAAGGCCGTCCGCCGACCAACTGGCCGGCCACCTTCGGCGGTGGCGCGTGGCAACAGATCGACGATGGCCAGTGGTATCTGCACATGTTCGACATCTCCCAGCCCGACTGGAACTGGGATCACCCGAAGGTGATCGAGGAGTTCGACTCGATCCTGCGGTTCTGGTTCGACCGTGGGATCGACGGGTTCCGGATCGACGTGGCCGATTCGATGGCCAAGGACGCGACCCTGCCCGACGTACCGCTGAAGGACGGTCAGCCGACCCAGGACAAGTACGTCGGCAACCCGTTCTACGACCAGCCTGGCGTGCACACGATCCACCAGCGCTGGCGCGCGATTGCCGATGAGTACGCCGGTACGCCGCAGGGCGCGCGGGTTTTCGTGGCCGAGGCGTGGTTGTCGCCGCCGGAGCGACTGGCGAAGTACGTGCGCCCGAACGAGCTGCACGCGGCGTTCAACTTCGATGCGCTGCGTGCGTCCTGGGACGCGAAGGACCTGCGCGAGGTGATCGACCGGTCCACGGGCAACCTGTGGGCGGTCGGTGCGCCCGCGACCTGGGTGCTGAGCAACCACGACACGATCCGGCACCGCACGCGCTACGGCCGAGCGCTGGAAGACGCACTGGCCGGGGCGGGCGTCGTACCGACCGACCTGGCGCTCGGCCTGCGCCGGGCCCGCGCGGCGGCGTTGCTGGAGCTCGCGCTGCCGGGTGGGGCCTACATCTATCAGGGCGATGAGCTGGGGCTGCCGGAGGTCGAGGACCTGCCGGAGGAGGTTCTGGACGACCCGGTCTGGGAGCGGTCCGGTCACACCAACCGCGGCCGCGACGGCTGCCGAGTCCCGATCCCGTGGTCCGGCACAGAGCCGCCGTACGGGTTCGGGCCAGGTGACGGCCAGCCGTGGCTGCCGCAGCCAGCCAACTGGGCCCCGCTGACCGCTTCGGCGCAAGCGGACGATCCGGACAGCCACCTCGCGCTCTACAAGGCAGCACTGCGCATCCGCCGCAACCACGCTGAGCTGGGCGAAGGCCGCCTCACCTGGGACGAGGACGCCCCGGCCGAGGTCCTCTCCTTCACCCGCGGCACGTTCCGCTGCGTCACCAACCTCGGTACGGCGCCTGTCGCGCTACCGCCGTACAGCGAACTGTTGCTCGCAAGTGCAGCTCTGGTCGACAACAAGCTGCCAACAGACGCCACTGCCTGGCTCCAGCTCTGACGCTTGGACCATGTGGCGTAAAAACAAAGGTCCGGTGGGGGTTCTGCCGAGGATCGACATTTCAACCGCGCAGAACCTTCGCCTCCGGCTCTACCCGGACGATGTGTTCCCAGCCGACGTGCTGCCATTCATGCTCACGCGCCCGGTGGCACCCGGGCTCATCGAGTCGGTCGTGATGGACTACCCCGACTCGATGCGCCCGATCAACCGCACCGAGGTGGCCGGCACTCCCGAGGCGAAGGTGTTCGACCACGCGCTCGCGTCCTCGCTGCGCTATGAGAAGTCGTACGTCGACCACCAGCCACTGGACGGTGTGCCATGCACCGTGTTCCGCGGCACACACTTTTACGCCACGGCGCACGTGCATCGGATCGGCGAGTGCGTCGGCCGGTACGGCGCACTGGTCTCCGTTCCGCTGCCTCAGTACGTGCTGGTCCACACCATCACCAGCGAGGACCACCTGGTGGCAGCGCTCAAGGTCCTGCAGGACTATGCCTACCACCTCTACCAGGACGGCGACGCTCCGATCACCCCGCAGCTCTATTGGCAGCCTCCGAACACCCCGCTGACCTTGCACCCGGTGGGCGTGCGCATCGATCGCGCCACCAAGGTGATCAGCTACCTGACGCCGGCCACCAACGACCTGATGTCGCTCTGGACGGCCACCAACCCGAACCGCTTCTAGAACAGCGGAAGGCCGGAACCCTGGTCAGGGTTCCGGCCTTCTCGGTGAAGTTACTTGACGCCACCTGCTGTGAGGCCGGCGACGATGCGGCGCTGGAAGATCAGCACGGCGATCACCAGCGGAATGGTGACCACGACACCGGCCGCCATCTGACTGCCGAACGGTTGGTCGCGGCCCGACGTACCGGTGAAGCTCGCGATCAGGACGTTCGCGGTCGAGATGTCCTTGCGGTTCACCATGCTGACCGCGATCAGGAACTCGTTCCAGGCCGCGATGAAGGTGATGATCGCGGTCGTGAACACACCCGGTGCGGCCAGCGGGATGATCACCTTGCGGAACGCCTGGGCCGGCGTACAGCCGTCGACCATCGCCGCCTGCTCCAGTTCGCGCGGCATCTGACGGAAGAACGCCGTCAGGTTCCACACGGCCAGCGGCAGGGCGAACGACAGGCTGGGCACGATCATCGCCTGGTAGGTGTTGATCCACTCGATGTCGCTGAACAGCTTCTTCAGCGGGATCACCAGCGAGATCCCGGGGAACATCGAGGTGGTGATGATGATCGCCAGTACGAGGTTCTTGAACTTGAAGTCGAGCCGGGCCAGCGTGTACGCCGCGACCATACCGACGATCAGCGTCAGGATCGTCACGGTGCCGGCCACGATCAGGCTGTTCAGCAGGGCGCGGCCGAAGCCGGTGCCGGGCTGGAACACGTCGGTGAAGTTCTCCAGCGACCACCGCTTCGGGATGATCGAGTTGTCGAACTGGTCACTCGGCCGGCGCAGCGCCGACACGACCATCCAGTAGAACGGCACCAGGCAGAAGATCACGATGGCGCCGATACCGATCAGCGGCAACCACCGCCGGTACCAGGGTGCCTCGGCCGCTCTGACGTCGATCTTCTTCGGAGCCTTCTCAGCGTCAGCCATCACGCACCAACCTTCCCGCGGGACTTCTTCGGTTTGGCCACGCGGGCCTCACCGATCACGTCGGCGCCGAGCAGCTTCACGAACACGTAGGCGACGACCACGATGTAGAGGAACAGCAGGGTCGCGTACGCCGCGGCCGGGCCGTACCGGTTCTGATTCGACTCGAGGAACGCCAGGATCGACAACGTCTCCACCGACGCCTTGTTCGGACCGACCAGCACGTACGGCAGGTCGAAGATGCGCAGCGTGTCGAGGATGCGGAACAGCACTGCCACCAGCAGTGCCGGCTTCACCAACGGCAACGTGATGCGGGTGAAGGTCTTCCAGGGGCTCGCCCCGTCGACCTTCGCGGCCTCGTACACCTCGTCGGGGATGGTCTGCAGGCCGGCCAGCACCAGCAGCCCGATGAACGGCGCCGTCTTCCAGGTGTCCGCGATGATCACCGACAGCACCGACTGCCAGCCTTCGGTGGACCACAGGATCTGGGTGCCGAGGACCTCGTTCGCGATGCCGTCGGCCTGGAAGATCCACTTCCACAGCAGCGCGGACACGACGGTCGGGATCGCCCACGGGACCAAGATGCTGGCCCGGACGATCGCACGGCCCTTGAACGCCTTGTGCATCACCATGGCCATCAGGATGCCGAGCACCGTCTCGAGGACGACGCAGGTGACGGTGAAGAACGTGGTGTTGTAGAACGCGTTCCAGAACCGGTCTCCGGTCTCGCCGGAGAAGATCGCGGCGAAGTTGTCCAGCCCGACGAACTGCGAGCCCTCGATGACGAACCCGTCGGCGTCGATGCGCTGGCCGCTGATGTACAGCGACTCCCGCAGCGCCGAGATGATCGGGTAGCCGATGACCAGGAGCAGAACGATCAGGGTTGGTGACAACAGCAGTGCGGCCAGCCGGCCGGTGCCCTCGTTGAACGACGTACGCCGGACTTTCTTGCCCGGCGTCGGCTCAACGGCCGAGGCGGATTCACTCACCTCATGCCTCCTTCTCTCTCCGCCCACAGCCGTGGGCGGTGACAACGCGGGGCCGGTACGCAGCGTTGACTGCGTACCGGCCCCACGTCCGGGTCACTGGGTGATGAGTGAGCTGAGCTTGGTCTGCAGGTCCGTCAGCGTCTGCTTCGGATCCTTCTCGGCCGGCTGCTTCAGCGCGCCGTACGCCGCTTCCTGGATCGCGGTCGTCACGTCGCCGTACTTGACCACCTTCGGCCGCGACTTGGCCGACGCGATCGACGCCTTCAGCGGCGCCAGGTACGGGAACTGCTTGTTCAGCGCCGGGTCGTCGTACAGCGACGCCCAGGTCGGCGCCTGCGAGGTCTTCTCGACGTTCGCCTTCTGACGCTCTTCACTCGACATGAACTTGATGAAGTCCGCCGCGGTCGCCTTGTTCGTGGCGAACTCGGAGATGGCGTAGTTGTGACCACCCAGCGTCGAGACGCCCGGTCCGCTCAGACCCGGCAGCGCTGCGACCGCGAACTTGCCGGCGATCTTCGACGAACCGTCGGTCTTGTTCGCCAGCGCGTACACGTACGGCCAGTTGCGGTGGAAGAGCAGATTGCCGTCCTGGAAGGCGCGGCGCCCCGGCTCCTCCTGGTAGGTGATGGCAGCCTTCGGGATGAAGCCCGTCTTGAAGCCCTCGACCAGTGCGGTCAGACCGGCCAGTGCCTCCGGGGTGTCCACGTTCGGCTTGCCGTCGTCACCGACCACGACACCACCGGCGCCGTTGACGGCCTCGGAGAAGTTCACCGTCAGGCCTTCGTACTTCTCGAACTGGCCCGCGTAGCAGTTGATGGCCTTGCCCTCCGGCAGCGCCTTCACCTTCGCGCAGGCGGCGACCATCTCCGGCCAGGTCTTCGGTACCTCGACACCGGCCTTGTCCAGCAGGTCCTTGCGGTAGTACAGCAGACCACCGTCGGACGTCACTGGTACGGCGTACAGCTTGTCGCGGTACTTCGCGGTGTCGACCGTGGTCGGCAGCAGCTTGCCCAGGTCCGGGAACTGGTCCTGCGGCAGCTCGGTGATCCACCGGTTCGCCGCGAACTCGGCGGTCCAGACGACGTCCAGGTTCAGCACGCTGAACTCGGTCGACTTGATCTGGGCGTTCGAGATCATCTGGTTGCGCTGCTGGTCTGCCGACTCGGGCAGCTCCGCGACCTCGACCTTCTCGTCCGGGTGCTGCGTGTTCCAGGCGTCGACCTGGTTCTTCAGGTTGCCCGAGGTGTCCTTGCCGGTGGCGAACTTGATCGGTCCACGGCCCTCGAGCGCACCCCCCGAACCGTTGTTGCCACTGCCGCCGTCATCTCCGCCACCACACGCCGCCGTGAGCAACACCAGGCTGCTCACCACGGCCAGAGCGACCGCCTTGCGGGTGTGTGATCGTTCAAACCTCATCGTTACCTGCCCTCTCCCGATGGGAATTGCATCGTCCCTGCGCGAGCGGCATCCAGGCCCCCACCGCACTGTGACGCCACCTGTCCGGACAGTAACCGAAGACGGGGGTGATGTGTTCTGAGTTACACACCCGTCACTGAACGGTCCTGCTACCGGACGTACCGCATGCCTGTATGCGACCGCGATTCGAGAGCCTGCACAACCAGGTGTTTCTTAACGATTCGGTATTACCGATTAGTAACCTACTGACGAGGCAGGTCAGGCCGGCGAGGCGGAGGCGTCGCCGACATGGCCGCGGACCCACTCGACGATCTCGGTGGTGGTCGCGCCGGGGGTGAAGATCTTGTGTACGCCGAGCTCCGCCAGCGGCTGCAGATCCGCGTCTGGGATGATGCCGCCGCCGAAGACCACGATGTCGTCGGCCTCACGCTCGGTCAACAGCTCACGGACCCGCTTGAACAGGGTCATGTGCGCGCCGGACAGGACGGACAGGCCGATCGCGTCGGCGTCCTCGGCGATCGCGGTCTCGACGATCTGCTCGGGGGTCTGGTGCAGCCCGGTGTAGATGACCTCCATCCCGGCGTCCCGCAGTGCGCGGGCTACAACCTTCGCGCCCCGGTCGTGGCCGTCCAGGCCGGGTTTGGCGACGACGACACGCAAAGTGCTGGTTGAAGGCATATTCGCAGGTTAGCCGGTGCGAATCTCACGGATAAGACACGGAGAGGTGTGTTCCCCGCCACGGTTCGTGGGAACCGGTTACCGTGGAAAGAGATCGGACCACCGGGGGGTCTGGTTCGCTGTGAGGAGCCGCAAATGACTTCTTGGCAGGACGAGGTGCGAGGCGCGCTGGACGGCCTCCGGTACGGCGCCCGCTCGGCGATCACCCCGCGGGTGCTGCAGGGTGCCGCCGTCGAGATCGGCTGGATGACCACTCACCTGGCGATGTATCCGCTCGGCCTGCTCGGCGGATCCGGTTCCCGCACCCACCGGCTCTCCCTGGCCGGACTGACACCGGCCCAGCGCGGTCTGCTGGTCAACGACGTCCAAGCAGCCGGTACGCCGATCCTGCTGGCGCACGGGATCATCGACAACCACACGATCTTCGCACTGATGCGCCGGCAGCTGATGCGGCGCGGATTCAGCAGCATCCACACCTTCTCGTACTCACCGCTGACGGTGGACGTCCGCCGTACGGCTGAGCGGATGGGTGCCGAGATCGAGGCGATCTGCGAGGCATCGGGCTCGGACCAGATCCATGTGGTCGGTCACAGCCTCGGCGGACTGATCGCGCGGTACTACATCCAGAAGCTGGGCGGTCACGAGCGCGTCCACACCTGCGTGACGCTGGGGACACCACATCAGGGGACGGTCGCGGCTCGGCTGCTGCCATGGCCGCTGGTGAAGCAGCTGCGGCCGGAGAGCGATCTGATGGAAGAGCTCGCGGAGCCGGCTCCCGGCGTACCGACGCGGTTCGTGGCGTTCTACAGCGACGTCGACCAGCTGATCGTGCCGCAGCGCCGGGCGCGGCTCCGGCACCCCGACCTGACCGCCCGGAACGTCCGGGTCCGCGGGGTGGGCCATCTCTCGTTGCCGTTCCACGGAGAAACTGTTCACGAGATCACCGGCGTACTGGCGCATCTGGACGATCAACCGCAAACTGCCTGATCAGGCAGCCTGTTGGCGCTCGCGCGGCTGATGCACGTGCAGCGGCTCATGCAAAAGTTTCGTGAAGGTGGAGCGGAAAAGCGGGTGGCAGGGTTTGTCGGCTCGTGACTCTTCCGTTATCGTGCTCAAGTCCTCACCGGGAATAAACGCCTGGTGGAGGCGAAAGGTTGCAGAGCCAAGCACTACCCCAACCCCTCCCCTGTGACCGGAAGGCCACGTTGTGTCCCAGCATCGTGCCGCGGGCAACCGCGTCACGCCAGGCAACGCTGCGCGCAAGACCGGCGCAAGTCGTCACAGCGCCAAACATCGTGTTGCCAGGCGTAACACCCCCAGCAGTACCCAGATCGTCGGTTTGACCGCAGCCCTCGCTGCGGCGGCCGGAGCCGTAGGCTTCAGCCACAGCGCCCTGTCGTCCCCCACGCAGGCCAACACAGCGGTGAACCTTGCCGCGGCCAGCCTCGACAACGGCAACCTGTCCGGCATCACCACTGCTCGCATCCAGGCACGCCAGCTCGCCACCCGTGACTCCTCCCGGGTCGCCCTGGCCGGCAACGACACGAACAAGAAGCAGGCCGCCGCGGCCGCGCTGGCCAAGGCCCGCGCCGCGAAGCTGAACGCGACGAACAATCTCACCGCCAAGCGCGCGACCGCGCTGCTCGCGGCCAAGAAGGCCGAGGCGAAGAAGCTCCGCGAGTCGATGAACCGCTGCGAGATGATGATCTCCGGCTACCACATCACCGCGACCTTCGGGCAGGGCGGCAGCCGCTGGGCCCGCACCCACACCGGGACCGACTTCGCCGCCCCGACCGGGACGCCGATCCGCAGCGTGATGCGCGGCGTGGTGATCTTCGCCGACTGGGCCGGCCCCTACGGCCGTCAGGTCCAGGTCCGGCACGCCGACGGCACCGTCACCTGGTACAACCACATGAACAAATTCAGCGTCTCGGTCGGCGAGACCGTGATGGCGGGCGACCAGGTCGGCGCGGTCGGTTCCACCGGTAACGTCACCGGCCCGCACCTGCACTTCGAGGTCCGGCCCGACGGCGGCGACCCGATCAACCCGATCCCGTGGCTCCGTTCGCACTGCGGACTGAACCCGTAACCGGGCTGAGACGATCCAACCCGCCGTACTAGGATCCCCGGCATGCGCTCAGCTGCCGGAGAGGTTCTGCACTTCTCCGAAGACCCCACCATCGAGGTCTTCCGGCCCCGAACGACCTATGTCTGGGCGGTCGGTCACGACCGCGCCCCCGACTACTGGTTCCCGAGGCAGTGCCCCCGCGCAATGGCGTGGGTGGGCCCCTCCACCACTCCTGACGACCAGGCCCGGATCATCGGTCCCGGCTCCGGTTCCCGCGTCCACGCCGTCGAGTACGGCTGGTTGAACGCGATGCGGACCGTCGAGCTCTACGCCTACCGTCTGCCGGCCGAACCGTTCGAGTTGAACGACGCCGCGTTTGTCAGCACTACCGAGGTCCAGCCGCTCGGACCGCCGGAGCGGGTCGGCGACCTGTTCGAGCTGCACGACGAGGCGGGGATCCAACTGCGGGTCCTGAACCGGTTGCACGACTTCTGGGCTGAGGTCATCACGAGCACCCTCGAGTGGAGCGGGATCCGCCTCCGCAACGCGCGACCATGACGTCGTACGGCGAACTGGCGGAGGCAGCCTGGGCCTGGGTGCTCGGCCAGGTGCAGTGGGACGACGACGGTCCGTGGATCCCGGAGTATCCGGGTGCTGAGAAGCCGACCGAGTTCCTGCACGGCATGCACAGCGGGGTTGGCGGATTGGCCTACACCCTCGCGGAGATCAAGCTCACCCGGCCCTGGACGGCCGCCGAGCGCGAGCTCGCCGACGGGATCGCCGAACGCGTCCGCGCCTCGATCCCCACCGAGTCCTCGATCTCCTTCTTCGACGGCCTGGTCGGCTCGATCGGCGTCCTCACGGCACTGGGCCAACCTGGCGCCGAGGCTGCGGTCGACCGGGCTCTGGAGATTGCCACGCCGGCCGGTTGGCAGGAGAAGTTCCTCGCCGATTCGGACTCGTACGAACCGGGCGCTGTCTGCAACGACCTCACCCTCGGCACGGGCAGCGTGCTTCTCGGCGCGCTCTGGGCCATCCGCCACGGCGTACCGGCTCAGGCACTGGCTGATCGCGCCATCGACCACCTCCTGGCCGAGCAGGAGAAGACACCGGCCGGCGTGAACTGGCTGTTCGTGCCACGGCGATACCTGCGCAAACCACCGCCGCTGGAGATGCCGAACTTGAGCCATGGCCTAGCCGGCATCGCCGCCGTACTGGCTCTGGCCGGGGCCGAACTCAACCGCCCCGACCTGATCGAGACCGCTCAGCTAGGCGCCGAGCACCTGGTCACCCTCGGCCGCCACGACGCGGGCGGCTTCGAAGTCCCGCGCGTGATCCCTTGGTCCGAACGCCACGGCGACGAGTACACCTACAACTGGTGCCACGGGCCAGCAGGCACCGCCCTGCTCTTCGACGCCCTCGAGTACGCCGGTATCGACGCAGTAGCCGGTGTCTCTTCAGCCACCTGGCGCCAGCGCCTCCTCGACGCCGTCCGCCACTCCGGCATCCCCAACCGCCTCCACCCCGGCTTCTGGGACAACGACGGCCGCTGCTGCGGCACCGCCGGCGCGGCAGATGCCTTCCTCACCAGCTACCACCGCACCCACAACCCCGCCGACCTCGAGTTCGCCACCCACCTGGCCGACACCCTCATCACCAACGCCGGCGACTCCCCCTACTGGCGCTTCCTAGAACAC
>NZ_SMKA01000110.1 GCF_004348455.1 Kribbella albertanoniae | reverse complement strand
CCCCCTTCTGTACGCCGGCCGCAGCGGCGAGCAACCAGCGCCGGACGTTCCCGGCCGCATCCGAGCGCAAGGTCACCATGGCCGCCGTACAAGAAATCCACACCTCGACCAGAAGGCCGGATATCCGTCCGAGCTGCCCCTCCTCAGCTCGTATACGACGCGAGAAGGGGCAACAGGAGCAGATATCAGCTCGTGTTGTCGGGGCGGGCCGGGGCAGGGGGTTGGCTACGTTGGCGGTCGTGGACACGTTCGATTGGGGTCCAGCGCAACCGCCTGCGGCCATGGCGCCGGTGTTGCCGCGCCTTCCGTTAGCGCCTCGGAGTGCCCTGAGGTGTTCGAGTTGACGCGTGCGGGATGGACGCTGGCCCGCGGAGTTGGTTGCTACGCCCACATCCAGCATCGCCTGGCCGAGCTCTTCAAAGCGCGCTGACAACTGCTAGTTGCCGGTGCACGAGGGATACGGCCGGATGATTCCCGCCGACTTGTGCCAGTACGTCGTACAGGGCGTCAGCGATGTTGTTGTCGTCGACCGCACCGCCGAGCATGGCGATCATGCCGGCGGCTGCTGCGAGGTTGCCTCGGGCAAGGTGTTTGGCGGCCAGCGGGAGCATGGCGAGTGCGAATGCTTGTGGGTCCGGTGGCGGTCCTGGTTCGCCACAGCCGAGGTGGTCGAGGGTGGCGGACAGATCTCGGGGGCCTTGGGTTCCGGTCCCCGCAAGTGGACGTGCTTCTCGTGGGATGGCAGCCTGCCGGGGCCACAGGTACCAGTCGACCCAGAGGGGCAGACCGGCCACCTCGTACATCGCGCCGAGGTAGCCACCGCCGGCTGGGCCGTTGGCGGGGAGGTCGATAGTGAGGAGGCTGCCGGCGAGAGCGGGTGTGCCTTCGACGACGATGAGGTCGAGGTCGCTCCAGTCGTCAGCGGTTCCTGTGGCTAGGGACCCGACCAGCCAGATTGACTGGGCGTCGAGCGTTGGGACGGTCCTGGTCAGCCACTCGTCGCGGGCGCTGGCGTAGGCGGTCAGCAGTGCGCGGGCTGCTGCTGGGGTCACCTGCGGGAGGCTAGTCGAGGGGTCGTGCGGCGACCACTTGTTTATCGTTACGCAGAGCCAGTGGGCGAGACCGGAAATGCTCGCATCGCGGGACGCCTCTGGGAAAACCGTGTCCGGGACTCTACTGTGCGTATTCCCGGCCCAGTGGGACCGGGAATCGAGGACGGCGCCCCCCGCCACGATCGCAAGGAGAAAACCATGGTGGAAAACACTGCCCGGGAAGACTGGATCGCCCCGGATTTCGCCGAGTTCGAAACACCCACCGAGGTCACCGGATACGCCGGCCGAGTGAACTGATCACCCCCGTATCCCCTGTACAGCAAGGTAATCATCGGACTTCCGCCCCCGTCCGGTGACTGACAGCTGCCCTGTCCGGGCCTGCGGCAACGACCCGCGGGCCGGGCAGGTGCAGTTCTGCTGAGTGCGCAATTCCCCTGAGTTCCATCCTGTGGGCGACGTCTGGAAATTGTTCCATGAATCGCTTCGATGACTCGGGAGGTTCAATGCAGCCGATGAGCGTGGACGAATTCACCGGTGCACTCCGCGGCCTTTCCCATCGCTACTGGGGAACGCATCCGTTCCACCACCGCATGCACGCCGGCGAACTCTCACCGCCGGAACTGCAGGTCTGGGCCGCGAACCGCTGGTACTACCAGAGCGCGATCCCGCGCAAGGACGCCGCGATCATCAGCAACTGCCCACTCCCCGAGGTACGCCGCCAATGGCTGCCCCGGATCGTCTACCACGACGGCACCGAGCCCGGTACCGGTGGAATGGAACGCTGGCTCCGCCTCTGCGAAGCAGTCGGCCTCAGCCGCGAGGAGGTCCTCGACGAACGCCACGTCGCCCCGGGCGCCCGCTTCGCCGTCGACGCGTACGTCGGATTCGCCCGCACCAAACCGTGGATCGAGGCAGTCGCCTCCGGGCTCACCGAGATGTTCTCCGGCCACCTGATGAAGGCACGGGTCGCCGACATGCTCGCGCAGTACGACTGGATCCGCCCCGACGACCTCGCCTACTTCACGAACCGGATCGACGCCGTCGCCGGCGAAGGCCAAGCCACCCTCGACCTGGTCGTCGAACACTGCCGCACGAGAGCCGAGCAGGACGCCGCGGTCGCCGCCCTCTCCTTCAAATGCGACGTGCTCTGGTCGTTGCTCGACGCAATCGACCAAGCAGCGAGCAAGAAGTGACCCCGCGGATTCGTCGCGGGGTGCGGCTGAGTCACGACGCGGTCCGGAACACTCCGGTGATCCTGCATCCCGAGGGCGTCCTGATCCCGAACGCGACCGCGAGCGCCGTTCTCGCGCTGTGCGACGGAGAGCGCTCTCTGACCGAGATCACGGATCTCCTGAACGCCCGGTACGCCGACGTGCGGCCAGAGCAGATCCGCGACCTGCTCGACCGGCTCGCCGACAAGCAGGTGGTGGAGTGGACGTGACGAATCCCAAGAACGCGGTCCCGCCGCTCAGCCTGACCGCCGAGCTCACCCACCGCTGCCCGCTGCACTGCCCCTACTGCTCCAACCCCCTCGAACTCCTCGGCCGCGACAGCGAACTCGACACCGCCGCCTGGCGCGACATCCTCACCCAGGCGCACGAGATCGGCGTTCTCCAGATCCATTTCTCGGGCGGTGAACCGCTCGGGCGACGGGATCTCGCCGAGCTGATCGAGCACACCGCCGGCCTCGGCGCCTACGCCAACCTCGTCACGAGCGGCCTCGGTCTCACCGAATCCCGGCTGCAAAGCCTGGTCGATGCCGGACTCAACCACGTTCAGCTCTCCGTCCAGGCAGCCGACGCGGCAACCGCCGACCGGATCGCCGGCACCCGAGCACATCACCACAAGCTCATCGCGGCCGACCTGATCCGCCGTACCGGCCTGCCGTTGAGTGTGAACGTCGTACTGCATCGGGAGAACCACGATCAGCTGGCCGCGATCATCGCGTTCGCCGAAGAGCTCGGTGCGGACAGGCTCGAGCTCGCGAACACGCAGTACTACGGCTGGGCCCTGCAGAACCGCTCTCAACTGATGCCGACCGCGGAGCAGCTCGCCGCGGCCGAGCCGATCGTTCAGGACGCGTTGCTTCGGCTCAAAGGAAAGATGCAGATCGTCTACGTGATCGCGGACTACCCGGAGAAGTACCCGAAGCCCTGTACCTACGGCTGGGGCGCACGCCAGATCACTGTCGCTCCGGACGGGACCGTCCTCCCGTGTCCCGCCGCGAGCGCGATCAGAACGCTCCAGCTCGAGAACGTCAGAGAGCGCTCTCTGGCCGAGATCTGGTACGAGTCCAGCTCGTTCAACGCCTATCGCGGTGACGACTGGATGAGCGACACCTGCCGTACCTGCGACCGGCGCGAACTCGACTTCGGCGGCTGCCGGTGTCAAGCGTTCCTGCTCACCGGCGACGCCGCGGCCACCGACCCGGTCTGCCACAAGTCACCGGATCGCGGTGTCGTCGACCTGATCCTGGCCGAACCCCGGCGTACCGGCTTCGTGATGCGGAGCCCGAGCCGATGAAGGTGATCGTCCTCGGCACCGCGGCCGGCGGCGGCTTCCCGCAGTGGAACTGCGCCTGCCCGACCTGCCGCAACCCCGATCTGCAGCCGCGGACTCAGGACGGTCTCGCGATCAGTGCCGACGGCAAGAACTGGTTTCTCGTGAACGCGTCCCCAGATCTCCGTTCTCAGATCCTCGCGACTCCCGAGCTACACGCCGGCCCCGGTTCTCGGGAAACCCCGATCCGTGGCGTTCTCCTGACCGACGCCGAGCTCGACCACACCCTCGGCCTGCTCCTCCTCCGTGAGGCAGAAACGCTCCAGGTCCACGCTCCACCAGCGGTCCTGAACGCGCTCTCTCGCTTCCGTGACATCACCGACCGCTATCACGCCTGGACCTGGTCTCCCATCCCGGACGAGCTCGACGGGATCACCATCAGGACGCTGGCCGTCAGCGACAAGCGACCCCGGTACGCCGATGATCCCGCGCCTGGACCGTGGGTCGTCGCGTACCGCTTCGAGCACCACGGCGGTTCCTTCGTCTACGCGCCGTGTGTGGCTCAGCTCCCCGAGGGCTTCGAGCAGTTCGCCGCCGGAGCGACGTACGTGCTGCTCGATGGGACCTTCCACAGCGCTGACGAGATGCCGGGCCAAACCGTGATGGGGCACCTGCCGATCGCCACGACGATCGAGCAGCTCGACCTGCCGCTCGCCTTCACGCACCTGAACAACACCAACCCGGTGATCGACCCGAACTCACCCGAGCGCGCGGCTGTGGAGAAGCATGGCCATCTCATCCCCGACGACGGAACCCGCTGGGAGATCTAAACCGTCGGTGGGGCCTGCAAGGATGTCGCCATGGAGCAGACTTTGAGAGGGCCGGAGGCATCGAAGGCGGTCCAGGACTCTGGGTGGCGGTTCTTGCTGGGTTCACTGCGAGCGTCGGTCCCGGTCGGATCGTTGGCTGAGGCAACTGCCTTGGCCGCGGACGCTGTCGCGGTCTGTGGCGAGCAGGCTGACGGGCATCTCCGGGTCGACGCCCGCCCGGACCGGGTCGTCTTCACGCTGCAGTCGGTGGAGCAGGCAGCGGTGACCACACTGGACGTCGAGCTCGCACTCCGGATTACTACCACCGCGGACAGGTCCGGACTTGCGACCGAGCCCGACATCGGTACGGCGGCTCCGCGATCCGTCCAGGTTCTGGAGATCGCGATCGATGCGCTGGACATTGCCGGGATCCGACCGTTCTGGAAGGCGGTGCTGGGTTACGTCGACGAGGCGGACGCCAACGGACCGGAGGATCCGCTCGTCGACCCGGTCGGGCAGGGGCCGGCGATCTGGTTCCAGCAGATGAATCAGGCACGCCCTCAGCGCAATCGCATTCACTTCGACGTCTCTGTTCCGCATGACGAGGCAGCACGACGCATCGATGCTGCGCTGGCGGCCGGCGGCCGACTTGTGTCCGCGACGCGTGCCCCAGCCTTCTGGGTGCTGGCTGACCTGGAGGGGAACGAAGCCTGCGTGACCACCTGGCAGGGCCGAGACTAACGCGCAGATACTCCGTGCTTGGCGAAGAGCTCGACCAGTACCTCATGCCCTTGCGTCAGATCCCACTGCTCAGCCAGCATCCCGGCCGCTCGCGCGCCGTCGATGTTGCGTGCGGTGTCGTCGATGAACAGCACAGTCCCCAGCTCAGCACCGATCCGTCGGCCGGCCTCGACGAAGAACCCCGGATCAGGCTTGGCCACCCCCAGGTCGTGCGAATAGCAGCACACGTCGAACAGTTCGTCGTACCCGAGGCTCGTCCGCATGTACCCACCGCGGTACTGCTCCTGGTTCGTCCCCAGGTGCACGCCGTACCCGTTCCGCCGTAGCCGCCGCACTACCTCGAGCGACTCCTCCACGACCACGATGTTCTTCCACACCGCGTCGTACACGTCACCCACTGGAACCTCCACCCCGAACTCACGCAAGGTCGCCGCCAGCACCGGCAGGTAGTCCCCACGCCCAGCGAGCATCGGCAACTCGTCCTTCCACGTCCGATGCAGAAACTCCCGAGCCCGCTCCCCCAGATAAGGCTCCATCGCCACGTACCACCCACCCGGCAGTTCCTGCAGCACCCCATCCGCATCCAGCAACACATGCCGCACTGGCGAAGCAGCTACAGCCCGCTTCGAGCCCGCAGCTGACGGCGTCATCGTGATCCCCCTGGGCATTGGTGTCTGCAGACCGCGCTCATACGGCACCACCCCAACCTGGAACTCGTCCTCGTAGATGATCGTGCCCGGATCGCCCGACATGACGCGATGGTGCGCGACGCCGTAAGCAGTCAGAAGGCCGCACACCTCGTCGACCAGCAGTTGCATCTCCGACCGGATCGGCTGCTTGAACCAGGTCACCGCACCGACGCTGTTGCCGTCTGCGTAGAAGCCCGGGTTCGGCAGGTGCTCGATGAACCAGTCGTCGATATCGAGCCAGCGCGCTTCGTCTGCCGCGGACAGGCGGCCTCCGCGACGCAGATGGTCGACAGCAACCAGAAGACCTACTTCGACGCCGAGGCGCCCTCGGTACTCCACCTGGATCCGAACGTACGTGCCGTCGCTCACCAGACCGATGATGCCGCAAGCCGCCGAGGCCCGCAGCGCGATTAAGCGTGGTGACTCGGTAGTTCGCCAGGTATCCGCGCTGATGCGTAATTCGGGTGCTCCGGGGCGTGGGGCGGTCTAGGGTGCTGGTGTTGCGACGACCGACAGTTGGGATGTGGGACCGATGGGTGTTCGTCTGCAGGAGTTGAGTTACGCAGCGAAGGATCCTGCTGGGCTGGCGCGGTTCTGGTCGGGTGTTCTTGGGTTCGCGGTGGTTGAGGACGCGGTGATCGCGCCTGCTGACGAGCGCGCGTTCCGGCTGCGGTTCGTGCCGAGCGATCTGCCGAAGCTCGGGCCTAACCAGATGCACTTCGACGTGACGAGTACGTCGCTCGACGATCAGCAGGCCAAGGTCGACCGCACCCTCGAGCTCGGTGGTCAGCACCTCGACATCGGGCAGTCGCCCGACGAGCCACACGTCGTACTGGCTGATCCGGAAGGCAACGAGTTCTGTGTGATCGAGCCGACCAACAACTTCCTCGCCGACACTGCCGTGATCGGCGCACTGTCGTCGGACGGGTCCCCGGTTGTCGGCTACTTCTGGAGCAAGGCGCTCGACTGGCCGCTCGTCTGGGACCAGGACGACGAGACCGCGATCCAGGCGCCGTACGGCGGGACCAAGATCGCCTGGGGTGGTTGGCCGGACAGTCCGAAGCAGGGTGTGAACCGCCTCCAGCTTGTACTGCGGGCGGACGGCGACCGGCAGGCCGAGGTCGACCGGCTGATCGCCCTCGGCGCGACGCCGGGCGAGGGCGACACGCTGCACGATCCCGACGGCAACGAGTTCGTCGTCCTAGCCGGCTGACTTCGGCGAGACGATCTGCACGAGGTTCCCGCAGGTGTCGTCGAGGACGGCCATCATCACGGTCCCGACATCGGTCGGCGGCTGGGTGAATACCACGCCGAGCGCAGTCAGCCGGGCGTGCTCGGCCTCGACGTCGTCCACGGCGAACTGCACCAGCGGGATCCCGTCCTCGACCAGCGCATCGCGGTACGGCTTGACCGCGGGGTGACCGGCCGGCTCCAGCAGCAGCTCAGCCCCGTCCGGCGCCTCAGGTGAGACGACAGTCAGCCAGGACGCGTCGCCCAGCGGGATGTCGTGCTTCTTCGTGAAACCGAGGATGTCGGTGTAGAACGCGAGCGCCGCCCGCTGATCGTCCACGAACACACTCACCAGGTTGATTCTCATTCTGGGGACCTCTCTCCGACCGGCCACCGGCGCGCGATCTCCGCGAGTGGCTCGGGATTGAAATAGTGGAACTTCGAGCGCCCACGCTTCTCCGTCACGACCAGCCCGGCCGCCTCCAGCACCCCGAGGTGCTGCGAGATCGCCTGCCGCGTCGACGACAGCCCGTGCCGCGTCGAGAGCGTCGAGCAGATCTCGAACAACGTCTGGCCGTCCCGCGCCGACAGTTCGTCGAGAATCACCCGTCGCGTCTCGTCGTCCAACGCCCGGAACACCGTGGTCACAGCGTTCACTATAGGCAAGTAGCTGCTTGCCTATCAACTGTTCCGCCCAACCAGTCGTCAGAACACCCGTGGACAGTCTCCGTACGACGACCTGGGGCGAAGGCGATCGCGTCGCCGTACTGCTGCACGGGATGATGGGCTCGGCCCAGCAGTTCTGGCGCCTCGGCCCAGCCCTCGCCGCCCGCGGCTACCGAGCCATCGCCGTCGACCTCCCCGGCCACGGCAACTCCCCCACTGCCGACGCCGACCTCGCAGAATGGGCCGCCGCCGTCACGGACTCCGTGCCGACCAACCCGGAACTCGCACTCGGTCATTCACTCGGCGGCGCCGTACTGGCCGCCTCCCAGCTCCGGCCGTCCCGCGCGGTCTACGTCGACATCCCCCTGACCGCAGCCGCCGGTCCGACCCGCACGGCCGCGGAGCTGACAGCCAAATTCACCGCAGCCCAAGCCGCCCGGACAGTCGAAGCACTGCGCCGAACCAAGCCAGCCTGGTCCGACACCGACCGCGAAGTCGAGGCAGCAGCGGCCAGGCAGTTCGACGTCCCTACCGCGGTCGCCCTGGAGCTCGCAGACAACCGAGCGGTCCAAACACCACACGTCCCGTCCCTCGTCATCCACGCAGACCCCAGCCGCTACGTCTCCGCGAACCGCGCCGCCGAACTCCGGTCACTCGGCTTCCAGGTCCGCGCCATCCCCGGCGCCGACCACTGTCCCTGGTACTCCCACTTCGACCAGTTCCTCTCCACCCTCAGCGACTGGGTGCTCTAAGAACAGTCCCCCTGGAGCTAAGGCGCGTCGAGCCGCGACGCTCGGGCTGCCGTGGGCCGGTTGCCGATGAGGCGTCCCAGAACTCCGCCCCACCCGCGGGGATATCCACGCTCGTGCTCGGTGTGCAGGTTCTGTACGGCGGTGGTGGTGGCTGGCGCGTCCCTCGGATGCGCCCGGTCTCCTACGACGGCGGTTGCCCGCCCCTGCGGCCGGTTTTACAGATGGGAATGACTGGGCGATCGCCTGGCTGGGCGAGCTGGCAAGGCCAGCGGGCACAGGTGGAGGTCGGCGGGCAGAGGTGGAGGCCAGCAGGCAGAGGTGGAGGCCAGCGGGCAGAGGTCAACGAGGCTTGGGACTGACGGGTTGTGGTTGCTGCCGGTGATGAAGAGGGGTGTTGGCGGAACCCGTCGCGGGTGGTTCGAGGCAGCGCGGGCTGGTTGGGGGTGCTGTAAACGGTTGTCCGGGCGCGGCTGGGGAGTCCTCCCCCGAAAACGACCGGTAGCACTCCCCAGCCCCCGCAAACAACCAGCCGAACCGCCGAACCCCGTACATCACGTGGGGACGCCGGACACCCGACCAGATGTCCGAACTCCCCAGTTGGTGACCGCAGTACGCCGGCTCACGTGCACGCGGCCCAGCAGAACGCCGTACCCGCAACGTCCGAAGAACCCGCACACCCTGGCCTCCGGATCGTCGGACGTTAATCACTGCCCCCGGCTAACGTCCGAAGGACACGCGCGCCAGGTGTTCGGATCGTCGGACGTTAATCACGGCCCCGGCTAACGTCCGAAGGACACGCGCGCCTGGTGTTCGGATCTTCGGACGTTGTGACGGGCAGGACGGGCAAGTCACCCACACGTCGGGCAGGAGAACCGGATATCCCTTCAGGTGGGGGGTTGCCCATCGAAAATCTCGACGGGCAACCCCCCACCTCGACAGGCAACCCGCCCGCTCGCGGGCGACCCATCGCCGGAGGGATTGGCTGGGGAGCATAACCACCCGGAAACGACCGGCAGGACTCCCCAGCCCAACCACCCTCAGGCCCCCTGTTGGCCGGCAGCAGCGGCGAGCAATCACCGCCGTGCCTCCCCGACCGCATCCGAGCGACCCCGGGGAGATGCACAAGAACAGGACGTATACGTATGAGATGACCCCCGGGCGGCGCGTCCCCCGCAGGCGCCGGGCTCTGCGTATATGGCTACCTCCTGTCGGTACGACGACGTAGCCTGGCGCGCATGAACGTGGAGTTGCTGGTTGCGGCGTCGGCCGAGTTCGAGCGCGTGGTGCAGGAACTGCCTGACGAGAGTTGGCACCTCCCGACACCCTGCGAGGTCGACGTGCACGAACTCGTCGAGCACGTGGTGGGCGGCAACCGGTTCGCCGTGGCGGCGCTGTCGGGGGTGAGTGCGGCGGAGGCTTGGGCCATCATTCGTGCGCAGGGATTCGGGCCGGAGCTTGAAGTGGTGCAGGAGTCGGCGGCCGCGCAGATAGCGGCGTTCCAGGCAGCACCTGAGGACCAGGTTGTGCATCACCCCAACGGAGATATTCCGGCGGAGGCGTTTCTGCGGTACCGGCTCGTCGATCTCGTCGTGCATGCGTGGGATCTGTTGTCGGCCGCGCAGTTGCCCGAGATGGTGGATGCTCAAGTCACCGAGGGGGTTTGGCGAGTCATCGAGCCTCGGCTGAGTGAGATGCTCGCCTTCGGCTCGTACGGCGACGGCCCGAGTGGCGTAGTCCCGTCCGAAGCCCCCGCCCAGCAGAAGCTACTCGACGCGTTCGGCCGGCGACCCGTCTAGCGGCCGCCAGGTTTGTCGGGGCGCGTGCCCGCTCCGCCGGAGCCAATGATCGGTATAGAGGATCCGCTCCGGCGTGATCACCGTGAGCGGATCCGTCGGCGGCTCACTCACCGCCCGGCCGCGTTCGGCGTAGTCGGACTGCCACCGAAACGCCTCCCAGTACTCCGACGCATCACCGGGCGCCAACGTCCGCGCAGTCCCGAACAGCTGGACGCCCCGGCTCGACGCGAGACCGACGTACGGGGCGACGATGCCGGCCGACACCCGTGGATCGCGGCGCAGGTTCCGCGACTTCACCGAGGCGTCCCACGAGCTGTAGAAGATCTCGAACCCGAGGCTGTAGTAGCGAACCGGCGTGGCCGACGGCGAACCATCCCGGTTCACCGTGGCCACGACCGCGAGGTTCTGCGTCGACAGCAGCTGGAGAATCCGCTCCTCCAACGACGACCGCTCGAGCACGCCGTCCGGAGTCGGACCCGTCAACCAGGGATTAGTGAGCGGCAACGTATTCCTTCAGATGCTGCCCGGTCAGCGTCTTCGCCGACTTCACCAGCGCGGCCGGCGTTCCCTCGAACACGACCTTGCCGCCGTCGTGCCCAGCACCGGGACCGAGGTCGATGATCCAGTCGGCGTGCGCCATCACGGCTTGGTGGTGCTCGATCACGATCACCGACTTGCCGGAGTCGACCAGGCGGTCGAGCAGGCCGAGCAGGTTGTCGACGTCGGCCAGGTGTAGACCGGTCGTCGGCTCGTCGAGGATGTAGACGTCGCCCTTGTCGGCCATCTGAGTCGCAAGCTTCAACCGCTGCCGCTCACCACCGGACAGCGTGGTCAGCGGCTGCCCGACCTTCAGGTAGCCGAGCCCGACATCAGCCAGCCGATCCAGGACCTTGTGCGCCGCGGGCACCTTCGCCGGACCTTCCGCGAAGAACTCGACCGCCTCGGTCACCGGCATCTCCAGCACCTCGGAAATGTTCCGCCCGCCGAGCTTGTACTCGAGCACCGACGCCTGGAACCGCTTGCCCTCGCACTCCTCACAGGTCGACTCGACCGTCGCCATCACGCCGAGCTCGGTGTAGATCACGCCGGCCCCGTTGCACGCCGGGCACGCACCCTCGGAGTTCGCACTGAACAGCGCCGGCTTGACGCCGTTCTCCTTCGCGAACGCCTTCCGGATCGGCTCGAGCATCCCCGTGTACGTCGCCGGGTTGCTCCGCCGCGACCCCTTGATCGCGCTCTGGTCGACGGTGACGACACCATCGCGACCGGCGATCGATCCGTGGATCAGCGAGCTCTTCCCCGACCCGGCGACCCCGGTCACGACAGCGAGTACCCCGAGCGGTACGTCGACATCGACGTTCCGCAGGTTGTTCGTGTCCGCGCCGCGAACCTCCAGTACGCCGTTCGCCGTACGGACCTCGGTCTTCACCACAGCACGGTCGTCGAGATGCCGCCCGGTCAACGTGTCGCTGGCCCGCAGCTTCTCGACCGTCCCCTCGAACACGACCTCGCCGCCCTCGCTCCCGGCCGCCGGGCCGAGGTCGATCACGTGGTCGGCGATCGCGATCATCTCCGGCTTGTGCTCGACGACCAGGACGGTGTTGCCCTTGTCGCGCAACTGCAGGAGCAGTTCGTTCATCCGCTGGATGTCGTGCGGGTGCAGGCCGATCGACGGCTCGTCGAAGACGTAGGTGACATCGGTCAGGGACGACCCGAGGTGGCGGATCATCTTGGTCCGCTGCGCCTCACCACCGGACAGCGTGCCGGCCGGGCGATCCAGCGACAGGTACCCGAGACCGATCGACACGAACGAGTCGAGCGTGTCACCCAGCGCCTTCAGCAGCGGCGCGTACGACGGCGCCTTCAGCTTGCGGATCCAGTCGGCCAGGTCGCTGATCTGCATCGAGCACAGATCGGCGATGTTCTTGCCGTTGATCTTCGAGGCCAGCGCGTCCTGGCTGAGCCGCGTGCCACCGCAGTCCGGGCACGTCGTGAACGTCACCGCCCGCTCCACGAACGCCCGGATGTGCGGCTGCATGGCCTCGACGTCCTTGCTCAGGAACGACTTCTGGATCTGCGGGATGATCCCGCTGTAGGTCAGGTTGATCCCCTCGACCTTGATCTTGGTCGGCTCCCGGTAGAGCAGGTCGTGCAGTTCCTTCTTCGTGTACTTCTTGATCGGCTTGTCCGGGTTGAAGTAGCCGGCACCGCGGAAGATCCGCCCGTACCAGCCCTCCATGCTGTACCCCGGGATGGTCAGCGCACCCTCGTTCAGCGACTTGCTGTCGTCGTACAGGGCGGTCAGGTCGAAGTCGGTGACCGCGCCCATCCCCTCACAGCGCGCGCACATGCCACCGGCGTAGACGGCCTCGCGGACGACCTGCTTCTGCCCGGCGCCCTTCTCGCTGACCATCGAGCCGGTGGCGACCCGCCGCGGCACGTTGAACGAGTACGCCGTCGGCGGGCCCGCATGCGGTTTCGCGAGCCGGCTGAACAGGATCCGCAACATCGCGTTCGCGTCGGTCGCCGTACCGACCGTGGAGCGTGGGTTGGCGCCCATCCGCTCCTGGTCGACGATGATCGCGGTGGTCAGCCCGTCCAGTACGTCGACGTCCGGGCGGGACTGGCTGGCCATCATCCCCTGCAGGAACGCGCTGTACGTCTCGTTGATGAGGCGCTGCGACTCCGCGGCGATCGTGCTGAAGACCAGCGAGCTCTTGCCCGAGCCGGAGACCCCGGTGAACGCCGTCAGCCGGCGCTTCGGGATCTCGACACTGATGTCCTTCAGGTTGTTCTCGCGGGCACCGACGACCCGGATCAGATCGTGGCTGTCGGCAACATGCTCGGTCATCGCGGTTCTCTCCAGGTCAGTGCTGTCTCAGGCGGGGGGCGTGCGTCGGGGTCAGGCCTGCTGGTTGATGCGGATGTGGTTGCCCGCCGGGTCACGGAACGCGCAGTCGCGCACGCCGTACGGCTGGTCGGTCGGCTCCTGGACGACTTCGGCGCCGCCGGCAACCATCTTCTCGAAGGTCGCGTCGAGGTCCTTGCTGGCCAGGACCAGGGTGGCGAAGGTGCCCCTGGCCATCATCTCGGTGATCGTCTTCCGCTCTTCCTCGGTGATGCCCGGGTCGGCGAACGGCGGGTGCAGGACGACCGACGTGTCCGGCTGACCGGCCGGCCCCACGGTGATCCACCGCATCGCGCCGCCGCCGACGTCCATCCGGATCTCGAACCCGAGCAGGTCGCGGAAGAAGGCCGCGGAGGCGTCCGGGTCGGTGTGCGGGAGGAAGCTGTGCTGAATTTTGACGTCTGCATTAGGAGGAGTCATGAGAATCACAGTAGGTGCGGCGCAGCTTGGTCTGCTTCTTGATTCCTGATCGGTCTGGTCACGCGTTTGGCAACACACGACGGCAGCCCCGCCGCGGCCGCACTGACCTCTCGCTTGTACGCGCTCGGCGACATCCCGACCAGCTCCGTGAACCGCGTGCTGAACGTCCCCAGCGACGAGCCCCCGACCGCGAAGCACACATCGGTCACGCTCATCTCCCCGTGCCGCAGCAACGCCATCGCCCGCTCCACCCGCCGCGTCATCAAGTAGCTGTACGGCGACTCGCCGTACGCACGCTTGAACTCTCTGCTCAGGTGCCCCGAGGACATGCCCGCTCCGCGCGCGAGCGCATCGACATCCAGCGGCTGCGCGTACTCCCGGTCGATCCGGTCCCGCACCCGCCGCAGCCGAACCAGGTCCTCCAGTCGCTGCTCCTCAGCCGTTTTCCCCGCCATACCCAAGATCCTTACACGGCTGACGGGCGACTGGGAACTGTGACGCCAGCAGGCCGGTCTGACAGGCTGGGCGCTATGGCTATCCAGGAACTGCGATTCCGGGCGGCACATCTCAGGGCCGTTCTGGACGGTGACAAGCGGATCACGATGCGCTTCCAGGACCCGGTCGAGGTCGGTCCGGCCGTGCTGGTGTTCGAGTCCGCGCCGGAAGTGCGCCTGCCAGGGCTGATCACCTCCGTCGTGGTGAAGACGGTCGCGACGGTGAGTGACGACGAGGCCCGCGAAGACGGCTTCCCGGGGGCAGACGCCGTACTGGCCGGGTTGCGCGACTACTACCCGGCACTCGAGCCGGACGACGAACTGGTGATCGTCCGCTTCGCCGTTGACGAGGTGATGCGCCCGCAGCGAATGCACACGGCTCTGGACGCCGAGGACGCACGAGGACTCGCGGAGTTCTACCGGCAGCTCCTGGGCCTGCGGTACCGGGCGGGCGACGAACCGCCCACCGACGGTACGCCGGACGATGCCGACTGGCTCGTGCTCGTCGACGCGAGCGGCCGGCGGCAGCTCGCCGTACAGCGCACGGACGTCCTGCCCCGGTCCACCTGGCCGTCGACCGAGGTGCCGATGCAGATGCACCTCGACTTCGCCGTACCGACGGCCGAGGCGCTGGAGCTGCACCGGCTGCACGCCGAGCAGCTCGGAGCGCAGGTGTTGTTGACCCGCACGCAGGTAGAGTCCGAGCCCTTGTACGTACTGGCCGATCCGGCCGGTCATCCGTTCTGTCTCCTGGTGGGGGTGCCGTGAGTAAGCAATCCGGGTATGTCGCGGTCAACGGGCTGCAGCTGTACTACGAGATCCACGGCTCAGGCGGTACGCCGCTGCTGTTGCTGCACGGCGGGTTGTTCAACATCGACCTGCAGTTCGGTCCACTGCTGCCGGGGCTGACCGAGGGCCGGCAGGTGATTGCGCTGGACTTCCAGGCGCACGGGCGCACGAATGACATCGACCGGCCGCTCGGTACGGCGGATCTCACCTCCGACGTGGTCGGCCTGCTGCGGGAACTCGGCGTACCGCAGGTGGATGTCTTCGGGTTCAGCGTTGGTGGAGCGGTTGCGCTGGAACTCGCGATCAAGCATCCCGAGCTGATTCGCAAGGCCGTGATCTCATCGGTCTCGTTCCGTCCCGACGGCATGCGGCCGGAGAACGCGGCGGTCGGTGAGATGAAGGTCGAGATGATCGCCGGTACGCCGATGGAGTCGGACTACCTGGCCAAGTCACCGCATCCCGATCACGAGCACCTGCAGGAGCTGCTGAACAAGCTCAGCGGGTTCGTGGCCGGCGACGGCTGGTCGGACGAGGAGATCAGCGGGATCGCGGCACCGACACTGTTCACGGTCGGCGACTGCGACGCGGTGAAGCTCGAGCACGCCGTCCGCTTCCTGCAGCTGCGCGGTGGCGACATCAACGGCGACTTCGTCGGCGTCCCGACGTCACAGCTGGCCGTCTTCCCCGGCACCACCCACTTCAACGGCCTGGGCCGGACCGCACTCGTCCTCGACACCGTCACCACGTTCCTCGACGCAGACTGACCACCTTGCCGGCCCGCGCGATCGATCTGCCACTGCGCCTGACTGCGTTCACCTGCACAGTTGACCCGGGCGGGAGGTTCCTGATGATTCTCCACGAACGGCGGGGCGTCGTCCGCTGGGAGCTCCCCGGCGGTCATGTCGAACCAGGCGAGTCTGTAGCCGAGGCCGCGATTCGCGAGACCGCCGAAGAAACCGGCGTACCGGTCACGCCTGGGCGAATCGTGGCCGACTGCCTGCACCGCTGGCGCGGTCGCGGTGTGGAGATCGTGTACTTCGAGGCTGCGCCGCTGCCTGCATCATTGGGTACGACGGATCCACGGATCAGCGAGGTCGCGTGGATCCATCCGGCGGATCTCGTTCCCGAGGAGACGTCGGCGCTGAGTTACTCGGTGATCCAGCATGTTGCTGCAGGCAAGAGTTCCGTCCTTCATCTGAGCGCGTCGCAGCATCGCACGGCGGCGGGCTGGGTGTCGCTCGTCCTCTCGAGTCGACTCTGCGCTGAGTAGGCTGAACTGCATGTTTCGTGAGGCTGGCGCAGCGGACTTTGCGAGCGTGACGCAGCTGTACCGCCAGTTGCATCCAGGGGACGCGGTTGTCCCGGAGGAACGCGCGCAGACGGTGTACGACGAGATCCTGCGAACGCCCGGGATGCGGCTGTTCCTGCTCGAGGAGGACGGCGTTGCCATCGCCTCGACGTACCTGAACGTCATCCCGAATCTGACCCGCGGAGCAGCGCCGTACGGCGTCGTCGAGAACGTGATCGTGGATGCGGCGCGCCGCGGGACCGGCATCGGCAAGGCGGTGATGGCCGGCACACTGCAAGCCGCCTGGGATGCCGGCTGCTACAAGGTCATGCTGCTGACCGGCTCCAAACGGGAATCGACCCACGCCTACTACCGCGCCTGCGGCTTCGTCGCAGGCGAGAAGACAGGCTTTGTCGCGCACCCACCATCCTGACAGCATCGTGCAAAGTCCCGCGACCTAAGGCCCGTCCAGGCCGACCTGTAGCGGCACGCGAGCGAACCAGGGCGTCGGCAAAGACCTCTGTGTCCACCACCGGCTGGCGACCGCACCCCGAATTGCATGTTTTGACAGGTGCTGCTGAACGACAGGGTCTGGTCACGATCAAGCAAAGGAGGGTAGGTTCCGGTGTTTGCCGGACTCAATCTGTTCCGCGGGGGTGGGACCTTCATGGAGGCTGGACATGACCACGCAGTGGTGGTTCAGGTGCTCGGCGGGTTCGGGGTTCGGCGTGGACCGAGTCGGCTGAAGCTCCGTCCCAGCACGCGTCGGCTGATCGCTCTTCTTGCTGTTGAGGGGGCGATTGCGCGCGAGGATGCCGCCGTTCGACTTGTTCGAAGACCGAAGGTTGGAGCGCGCCTACGCGAACTTGCGGACGCTCATATGGCGGCTCCGCGACGATGCGAGAGGACTCGTCGTAGAGGAAGCCGATGGTCTGAGAATTGATGCCGATGTCGTCGATTTCCAGGAGGCGGTTCGGTGGAGCTCAGCGATCGTTCAGCGCGAAACTCCTCCGACGACTCAGCCGCCATTTATTGGTCGGCCCCTGTTGCCTGGTTGGAGCGAGCCATGGCTCGTAGCGCCGCGTGAGCATCTCCATCTTCTGGAATTGCATGCCCTCGACGCCGCCGGCGAGCGCCTGCTCATGGCCGGCCGGTTAGGCGAGGCTGCGGCAAGCGCACTGCTCGCGGTCACGGTCGATCCTCTACGAGAAAGCTCGAACCGTCTGTTGATCGAGATCTTGCTCAGGGAGGGCAACGTCGCTGACGGTTTGCGGAGGTATGAGGCGTACCGAAGTCTCCTCGACAGCGAGATGAATGCCGAGCCGGGCCTCGCAGTCCAGGCCCTGGTCGCGCCACTACTTGCCGCTGGATACGTATCACCCAGACCCCGCGCCGCACGAGGCCGCTAGGCCATGCGCATGGCTAGTGGATAGGTGATTCAGCTCGGTCGCTGAGCCCCAGCAACGTCTGCATCCTCAGAGGGTCCGCCTCAACTGAGGACTATACCCGTTTCCGAGACCCTTCCGAGGCGTTGGCGCCACGCGGCTGCGACGCTCCTGAGCCGAGACAGCATCTTCGCCGAGGCGGGAACACTGCCCGCTCTGAGACGTCGAGCGGAGCACGATTACGCCCTGTCGGAAGGCGCGGACGCGCCGCGAGAGAAGGGGCAAATCAGGTGAAGAAGGCATGGAGACTGGTGGCGGGCGCAGCGGCGGGGGTCGGGCTCATGGCGGGGGTAGCCAGCCCGGCCAGCGCGGCTCACAAGGACGGCGTGTGTGATCCCGGGGACCTGTGTTTGTTCGCCACCGATGGCTTCGGCGGTGCCTGGGTCGATTACTACTTCGGCGACAACGACCACCGCAACGACCGCTTCATCGGTGGGGCGGGAAGGTCGGGATACAACCAGGTCGTCGCTGACAACGCACAGGCGGCGTGGAACTTCGACCCCAACAGCTGGGCAGTCATCGCCACGTTGCTGGCCTGCGAAGGATCCACCCAGATTCTGGAAGAGAGCGAGAACGTCACCCGCCTCGACTCCGGTATCTGGAACAGCAACTGGTCCAACTGCTGGGCTGGCTGAGGCCGGATTCGCCCATGACCAGCATGTCAGGCGATTTCGGGCATCGCTACACGCGCCTCATGGCGTGTGGAGCGATGCTCCTAGTGGCTACCAGTTGTGGCGCGCCGGACGAAGGCCGTGCTGCCCGCGAGCCATCCGTCGGCCCGATCGAGCCATTGACCAGCACGCTGAACCTACTGCTCCCCCTCGACCAGTACATGCTTTCGCTGAGTGACTACCGGCGGCTGGCCGAAGCCCGACGCATCCTCGTTCGTCGGTGCATGCAGCGGCTCGGCATCGACTACAAGGCTCAGGCACGGCCCGGGACCGGGCTCCAAACGCGGAACGAACGCCGCTACGGGATCACCGACCAGGGCGAGGCTCGCCAATTCGGGTATCGAAAACCCCAACCACCGACCGCCGAGACGCCGCCCGACTCGGCTCAAGACCCGAAGATGTTCGCTCTCTTGTTTGGAAAGAGCGCCACCCGATATACCTCTCGCCCCGTGCCAGCAGGCGGATGTGTGGGGGAGGCACATCGCGGCTTGGCGACTGGGCGATCTGCCGGAGTCGAAGACGTCGCGCAGCCGCTGGCGATGAAGAGCTGGTCAATGTCGGCCGCTGACTCCAGAGTCCGGCAAGTATTCGCCACGTGGTCTGCGTGTATGAAGCGTGCCGGCTTTGACTACCCCACGCCGCTCGAAGTGCTTCAAGACCGGGAACTGCGCGCCGAATCGTCGCCGGCTCAGCGGGCGACCGCGGTCGCAGACACGGCCTGCAAGCGAGAGCACAACGTCGTCAGCGTGTGGGCAGCCGTGGAGGCGGCCTACCAAAGCGCCCTCATCGAAGAGAACCGGTCGGCCCTGGACCTGCAGCGCCAGGCGAACGCCACTCGACTCCGGTTGGCGGCAGCGGTCCTGATCAAGAATCGGTAGGCAACGCCGCCGCCTTCTCCCTCGTAGAGGAGTTCGCATCTGCCGCCGTGCTTCGCTGCCGCCGTACCGTGGAACAAACGTCATACGTCGAGAGGAGCCGCAATGCCCCCAAGACACAGGGTGATCGCCCAGCTAATCCAGCGCAGCATCGCGCGTGGTCAGCTCAGCGCAGCGGCAGGCATCCTCTCCCTGCCACAACTAGCACAGCGCTTCAGGGTCTCTTCAACAGAGGAATTGCAGCTGGCGTTGGCGCGTCTTCGATCCGAAGGCTTGATCGTGATGCGAGGTGACCTTGGCCCGGTCGTCAGCGACACACCGATGCTGACCCAGGTCATGTCCACCTCGCCCGGGTCTCACAGGCCCCCACTCACCCGGGATGTGATATTCGGCGATGGGGCACGCCGGGTGGGCGTCACCGCGACCGGCCGATCCGAGACAACCGTCGAACCAGCATCTCTTGATGTCGCTGACCAGCTCGAGATCGCAAGAGGGACTCCGATCGTTCACCGACGGACAGTTAGGTATGCAGGCGACATGCCGGCGGCACTCGAGAACGCCTACTACCCACACGACATCGTCGCGCTGGTGGGCCCTGCCGCCGACGTCGAGACGATCATCGATGCCGCCGGCTACCGACGCGTCGGCCAGACCGATGCCCTCGTAGCCCGCCTGGCGAGCCCAGACGAGGCAACCGTTCTTGGGCTCGACACAGGCTCACCTGTACTCGACCACGCCCGCGTCCTGTACTCCAGCAAGGACGGTCACGTCAGAGCAGTAGAACACGTCCGAACTCTCTTCGCCGGCAACCGGAATCGTCTGACCTATGAGCACAAGCAGCTAGACGCCTAGCCTGCGTAGCCGAACAGACCACCCAACCTGCAAGCTCGGTCACCTCGCGGACGCTGGGGGCGTCGGGCGGCTACGACCTCTGAAGATCGCGCGAGAGAGCGCTCCCTGGCCTACGGTTGCGGCCAGGGAGCGCCCTGTACTGCGGCTCGCGCCTCCCCGTACGACGGGCTCGACTTCGGAACGTGGATCTGCGTTCGCTGCGCGGTCGCCGTACAGAGTATTAGCAGCACTTGGTTCTTGGGTCTGGCCGGCGGGGTGAGGACCCGGGCGGTCGCTGGCTTGGCGGGTCTCCGGGTCGCGACCAGGTAGCTGAACTTCTCGTCTTCGTAGTTCCGGGTACCGTCCTTCAGGCGGCGATGCAGTTCTGTCCGCGGCAGCCGTACGGCGAAGTGGCACCAGTCGGGGTCGACGAGCGGGCACTCCAGTTGATGCGGGCAGGGAGCCGCGATCGTGAAGCCCAGGCTCATCAGCTGGGAACGCGCCTCCAGGATGTATCGGTGGCCGCGGGGCGTGCCTGGTTCCACGAGAACGACTGTGTCTCCAGACGCGGCTGCTCTCGTGATCACGCTGCGGCGCGTTTCTTGTGAGAGCTCGTTCAGGAGATACGCGAGCGTCACGAGATCCACCGGTGCTGAGGACGGTTGCCAGTCACGGAGATCCGCCGCCGACCACACCGGCGGCGGGCTCCAAGGCGGACCCGCGGCGACGAGGCGTCGACCGAGCGCGATCGCGGCCGGTTGACGTTCGACGATCCGGGTCTGGATGCCCGGCCAGATCGAAGCGGCGGCCCAGGCGGCAGCGCCGGTTCCACCACCCAGGTCGAGGTGTGTGCCGGCGGCGCCCACATGGAGGTCGGCGGCCCGCAGCGCAGTCTGGATCGCCCGGTACGTCGCGGGCATCCGGACCACGGCATACGCCAGGCAGTCGAGGTTGTCCCGCAGAGCGGGAGACGCGTCGGCGACGGCCGCCTCCCGGTAGCGGGCGGACAGTTCGGTTGCGCGCGTGCGGAGTACGTCGTACTTCACGCCGCTGAGCGCACGCAGGAGGACAGCATGCAGTTGGGTGTCCACGGAGGACATGAGAAAGCTCCGGTTCGGCAGGTACGGGGTGCGCAGAGCGCACGGGACCCGCGGCCAACGCCGCGACGTACCAACCGGTCCGAAAGCTCAGAGGGAGGAGTTGGCACGCAACCGGGTAGCCATGCAAGCCATCACGCACCTCCTCAACGCCGCATTCAGAAGCGGCTCTCGCTCACACCGTAACCAGCCGCCGACCATCCAGGCCACCCATTAACGACTGTCCGGCAGCCGAACCATCTCAACCGCGTACACCTACTGAGGACTGCGGACGTACAGCGCGCCCCGGCCACCACTTACGGCCGGAGACAACTAACAGCGGCTGGAGACCTGATGCCACAGGTCTCCAGCCACCAGTTCCTGTCTCGGGCCAGCACGAGGGGCGGCGGAAACCCAGCCGGCTGGAGAACCACATTCGGCTGGTTAGGCAGTTAGCTTGAGGGATCAGCACTCTGGATACGGGCGCGGAGCCAGCAGTCAACGGCCTTGGATCGTGCAGATGCAGGCGCGGTTGCCTTGCGCGTCGGAGAGCACGGTGAACGACGGGTCCTCGTCGAAGGTGACCGTGCCGCCCGCGGCCACGGCGGCCTCGATCCGGGCCGGCGCCAGCGCGATCGGCATCCAGAGGTCGTAGTGAAAACGCTGGCGCGGTGTCTCGTGCGGCGAGGTCTTCTGGAACCACAGGTTCGGCGTCCGCCCGGTGGGATCGACGACCGCGGGGTGGTCGTAGTTGGCCACGTCACCGGTGAGCAGCGCGGCCCAGAACGGGCCGATCTCGTCCGCGTCGTGCGTGTCGAGGCCGAGCTCCACCTGGAAGATGCCGTCCAGATCAGGTTTCAGACCGCGCGCCGCAGCCAGCGCACTGATCTCCCGGGCGAGGTCGATGTCGAGCTGCGTGACTGAGGGCCAGACCTCCTCGGTGCCGTCCTTCCCGCGGTACACCGCGTCCGGCGTGAGGAGCTTGAGGTCCACGAACGTCGAGGTCAGCCGCACCTCAGGATCGTGGCCGGCCGAGATCTCCCCCACCGCCTGCACGAACCCCACCGCGTCCGCGAACGACCCGACCAGGAACCGCGCGTGCAGTGCCTGCTCGAGCTTGCTCCAGTCAGCCAGCCCGGCCTCCTGGATCGCCTGCACGCTCAACACATCCATCTTCGACTCCCAACAGTCTGCCGGATCAGCAGACTAGAAGGCTCCGCCGACAATTGTGGTAGATCTGCATCATCCGCCTTCGATGAGGAGCACCATGTACCGACGGCTCGTGCTCAAGTTGTCCGGCCAGGCGATCGCCGGGGGTGACGAGTTCGGGTTCGACAGCGACCGGCTCACGCACCTGGCGACCGAGGTGATCGCGCTGCGCGCCACCGGCGTCCAGGTCGCGGTGATCGTCGGCGGTGGCAACGTGTTCCGCGGCAACCGGGCCGAGGACTGGGGCATCGATCGTGTCGAGGCCGACAACATCGGCATGCTCGGGACCGTCATCAACGCGGTCCTGCTCCGCGGCCGGCTGTCCGCGCTCGGTGCGCACGGCGTCCGGCTGATGACCGCGGTCCCGATCAACAACATCGCCGAGCCGTACATCCGGATGCGCGCGCTGCGGCACCTGGAGAAGGGCTCGATCGTGGTCCTTGCCGGAGGCAACGGTCAGCCGTTCACGACGACCGACTACCCGGCCGTGCAGCGCGCCGTCGAGCTCGAGGCGGACGCGCTCCTGGTCGCCAAGAACGGCGCCGACGGCGTGTACGACGCGGATCCGAACAAGAACGCCGATGCGGTCCGCTTCGACCACCTCAGCTACGAGGAGGTGATCGAACGCGGTCTCGGGGTGATGGACCAGTCGGCGTTCATCCTGGCCCGCGACCACCGCCTGCCGCTGCATGTCTTCGACATCGATCGGCCGGCGGCCGCGGCATCAATCAGCAGCGGCAAGCACATCGGGACGCTGATCAACTGAGCTCCGCGGCGATGCGCCGTACATGGGGATCGAACCAGTCCCCGTCAGCGGCGTGCTCGGCGTACAGAGCCGTGAGAGACCACAAGATCCGGTACGCAGAGAGCGCTCTCTGGAGAACGTGCTCTCTCGGGTCCAGGCCGTAGGCGGTGAGAACGGTTTCTGGCGCGGCAGTGATCGTGAGCCGCGCGAGATCGTAGAGCGGATCTCCGTAGCACGCGTCTCCCCAGTCGAGGATCGCGGTGAGCTTGCCGTCGACGGCGTACAGGTGCCGGGCGTGCAGATCGCCGTGCAGGAGCGACGCCGGTACGTCGGCCACCTCGGCGATGAACGGTGGCATCGTCACCCGGAGGCGGTCGGCGAGATCGTCGGGCAGGACGCCCGCCAGCTTGCCGAGATCGGTGATCAGCGGCGTCAGCGTGCCGGCCCAGTCGGCGTCAGCGTCACGGATCTCGTGCAGGCGGCGGAGTGCGTGGACAGCCTGGATGAGCACGCCCGGATCGTCCGACGGTGTCCCGGCAACCTCGGCCATGATCAGGTACGGCGGCTGCCCGTGGCTGGTCGCGAGGATCTCCGGTGCCGGTACGCCGACCGCGTGAGCCTGCTCGATCGCTCGTGCTTCGGTGGCGATCGCGGCGCCGCTCTTGAGATACGCCGTTGCTCCCGAGGCTGCGTGGATCCGGAACGTCTCATTGCCGACGAATCCCTGTACGGCTTCTACCGACTCGATCGGTCCCAGAACGGCGGCGGCGTACGTGCTGGCTTCGGTCAGGTGCACAGGACTCCTTTAGGCGGGGGCTAAAACGTTTGGACGATCTTCGCTGGCGTTGGTGTACTCGGGGTGTTCGGAGACCCTACTCAAGGAGTGCATTGTGCGAGCTCGCTTCATGTCTGTCGCGGAAGGAAACGACAACTGCTCTGAAGACATGAGGCATCGTGAAAGTACTGAATCTCGGCATTCTGGCGCACGTCGACGCCGGTAAGACCAGCCTGACCGAGCGGCTCCTGCACGCCGCCGGAGTCATCGACGAGATCGGCAGCGTCGACGACGGCAGTACCCAGACCGACTCGCTCGCGCTGGAGCGTCAGCGCGGGATCACGATCAAGTCCGCGGTCGTGTCGTTCACGATCGGCGACGTCGATCCGGTGACGGTCAACCTGATCGACACTCCCGGTCACCCGGATTTCATCGCCGAGGTCGAGCGGGCGTTGAGCGTGCTCGACGGCGCCGTACTGGTGGTGTCTGCGGTCGAGGGCGTGCAGGCGCAGACCCGGGTGCTGATGCGCACCCTGCAGAGACTGCGGATCCCGACCCTGATCTTCGTCAACAAGATCGACCGCTCCGGCGCCCAGTACGACGGAGTGCTGAAGGCGATCACCGACAAGCTCTCGCCGGCCGTCGTACCGATGGGATCGGTCACCGGTCTCGGTACCCGCACCGCAGAGTTCATGGCCTCCGATCCGTACGGCGCCCTGCTCGAGGTGCTGACCGAGCACGACGACGAACTCCTGAGAACGTTCGTCGAGAACGAGAACGCGCTCTCTCCGGATGTGCTGCGGCTCGCGCTGATCCGGCAGACCGGACAGGCATTCGTGCACCCGGTGTTCTTCGGATCCGCGATCACGGGAACGGGCGCGCAGGCGCTGACCGACGGGATCCGTGAACTGCTCCCGCCCGCGAGAACAAACGGGAGAGCGCTCCACGGCAAGATCTTCAAGGTCGAGCGCGGTGCAGCCGGAGAGAAGATCGCGTACGTCCGGATGTTCTCGGGCGTTCTCCGGATCCGGGACCGCGTCCGGTACGGCGTGAGTCAGGCGAAGGTCACCGGCCTGCGCGTCTTCGCCGAGGGCACGGCGGTCGTTGCCGCTGAGGTCCAGGCCGGCCAGATCGCCAAGATCTGGGGACTGCCCGACGTACAGATCGGAGATCGCGTGTTCACCGGAGACGACGTCCCCGGAGAAACCGCGGCCGGCGCGTTCTTCGCACCGCCGACGCTGGAGACCGTGGTGACGCCGCAGCGGCTCGGAGATCAGGGGAAGCTCCGGGAAGCGCTCTCTCAGCTGGCCGAGCAGGATCCGCTGATCAACGTGCGGCAGGACGACGTGCGTCAGGAGACCTCGGTCTCGCTGTACGGCGAGGTCCAGAAGGAGGTCATCCAGACCACGCTCGCGGACGAGTTCGGGATCGAGGTCGGGTTTCGTGAGACCACGACGATCTGTGTCGAGCGCATGAGCGGTACCGGAGCGGCGTTCGAGATCAAGAAGAAGGACGGCAACCCGTTCCTCGCAACGATCGGACTGCGGATCGAGCCGGCGCCGGTGGATGCCGGCGTGACGTTCGAGCTGGAGGTCGAACTCGGGTCGATGCCGTACGCCTTCATCAAGGCCATCGAGGAAACCGTGCGTGAAACGCTCTCCCAAGGTCTGCACGGCTGGCAGATCCCGGACGCGCGGGTGTTCCTGACACACTCCGGATACTCGGCTCGGCAGAGTCACGCACACGCCGTCTTCGACAAGAGCATGTCGAGCACCGCCGGGGACTTCCGCAACCTCACTCCCCTGGTCCTGATGACCGCACTGCAACAAGCCGGTACGTCGGTCCACGAGCCGATGCACCGCTTCCAGCTGGAAGTCCCGACCGACACCACTAGTGCGGTGCTGGCTACCCTCGCCCGCCTGCGAGCGATCCCCCAGGTACCCGCACTCGCCGCCGGCACCTCGACCCTCGAAGGCGCAATCCCCGCAGCCGCCGTCTACCAACTCGAGCAGCAACTCCCCGGCCTCACCCGAGGCGAAGGCGTCCTCGAATCCACCTTCTCCCACTACCACCCCGTAGCCGGCACCCCACCCAAC
>NZ_SMKA01000010.1 GCF_004348455.1 Kribbella albertanoniae | reverse complement strand
ACCCATCCTCCTCAACATGACCCCCTGGACCGCCCGCCCCGACGCCGACGCCATCCGCCTCAGCATCGCCCGCTCCACCGATATCTCATGAACTTTGGCGACGGCCTCAGCCGATCATTAGGTCTTCCGCCAGCAGACCCATACGTCGTCTGCTGGCGGGACCTCGATCCCGTCAGTGCCACCGAGGAACTCGACCGTCTCAGGGAGTGGGTCACCTGGGCCTCCACTCGCTACAACCTTGACCACAAGGTCATCCCACCCTGCTGGCCCGAGCATGGCGCCGTCGTCGAAGAACTCTCCGCCATCCGCACCTACTGGGAATCCTCCTACCAAGAAGACGCAGCCCCGACAGACCCTCTCGCCTTCCACCGAGACCTGGCCCTCACCCTTCGCCGTCTCCGAGAATGGACCTCACTTCTCGGATGCACTCGAACAGCTCATCGCGTGGAGCAAAGCCTTCGATCGTAAACGTCGTCCGCGACTTCGGCTGTGGGGTCCCAGCAAACACGGCCGAGGCTCAGTCTCCGTCGAGCATTTCCGTTCGCGGTGCGAGCGGCGCGGTGGCCTTCCGTGAGGCGTTTTGTGAGCCGCAACGATGTTCGCCAGGGTGTACGTCATCCCCACTCGCAGGGTCAGCCTGTGGTCCCCAGCCAGCGATGCCAGAGCGGCTAGCTGCGGTCCGTCCGGGCTCGTCTGCACCTCTGCCTACGGTGATTCCACGAACCGCCAGTGATTACAATCCTGTGTCACTCGCACAGCCCGAGCCTGGCCAATGCTTGGTCGGCAGTCAGTCCGTTGAGGGCAGAGTGGAGCCAGCTACCCGGGGACATCCCGTCTGGCTCCTCAGCGACACAGCTCTCAGACAGAGCTTCGCAGTCTGCGTGCGCTCCGTAGGGTCGGTCAGGCGGGGAACCCAGCCAACCATGCGGCTACCCGGCGCGAAGGCCCGCAGGTCCGATCCGACCTCGACGAAGATGACCCGACCGCCTCCCGGCAGCCGCAGGATCGAACGACGACTGCACGTATGATGCACTCTTCGCCTTTGACGACACTCACGGATCGCGGAAGTCCTTGGTATTGACTTGCACGCAGCCAGGCCCTGGAACGACCGCAGAGCCCACATTGGTACTCCCCGGTCCGACCTCCCACACTGCTCTCCCGCCGAGCGGAGTGTCGTCGCGAGGGTCAGACGTTGCGGCTGGACTCGATCTATGAAGTCCGGTGAACCGACCTGCGCAACGCGTGCGTACTGGTGGTCGCAGTGTGGTCTGCTGCTTGCGTCGGCTCCCGTCGAAGGATCCGCGAAACCTCCGACGTGGGCCGGCGCTCACCTGGGAACACCGCCAATTCGCTCGGTCGATGTCCCGCTGGGAGCAGGGGTTCCTGCCTATGGCGTTGCGATAACGATGCGCAGAAGCGCCAGTGCACGCCGCAATCCCTGTACTAATCATCGCTTGCTTCGCAGTCGGCCATCTGCACGCCCCCCTGATGTCGACCTGACACCGTAATCCTGTCCACGCATCGCAGGGCGGCCGCTGACGGGCGGCCTGCTGGAGTGACTGGTCGGCCGGGCGATCGTGTGAGAAGCGCGGATCGGGAACGTGGCCGGCTCACTGGCAACGCATGGCAGCAGCAAGCCGGCCAGCGCCGACCCTGACCATGTCAGTTCAGGTCAGATGTGTCAGTACGACCACCAGCACGTCGTGCTGGGGTGGACGCACGGGAACTTCCCCGCCTGTGCCTCCGGCTTCAGCTCCGGCAGGCGCTGGAGCAGCTCGATACTGATCTGCATGGTTTCACCTCCTTTCTCCTCGAAATGGCTCAGGATGCCGTCCAGTGCGGCCCTGAGATCTGCACCTGTTGTCCCAAGGGCTTCGAGATGGAAGTCGATGGGACGTGGGTGGAGTCAGTGGATTGCCAGGGCGTCCGGCAGCCACATGCGTCGGCCGCCGCTGCGGAGGCGGAGCAGGAAGCTGACGATGCCAGCTAGTCCAGTGCCGAACCCATAGTCAAGAAGGGTGCCGTTCACATCCAGCAGGACGCCGCGCCGATCGCGGTCAATCCGGTGCAAGCGGATTACCTCGGCGGCGTCGAATGCCCAGCGACGGTACCGCTCATCGCCGGTAGTCTCAAAGAGGTCGAGCAGAAGCTCAGCGTCTCCAGCCAGGCCATGACATTGAGGTAGACCCGCACGCCAACGAATCCGACGGATTGCCAGCGCAGCCTCCGCCGACAGGTCGATCAGATGCTCCTGGGCGAGTTCACTACCCATTCGAACTAGGAAGGTCGCGATGCCTGAGGAGCCACTGCACCAATGCGCCAGGTCAGCCGGATAGTCCGGCCCGCTGGACCAATAGGCTGCACCGTCCCGTCGACGGGCAACCGCAACCAATGTGTCTGCAGCCTTGGTGGCAAGTGCCAGATAGGACTCGTCTTCGGTGGTCCGTCCGGCTGCCAGCAAGAACGCCCCTATTCCCGCGAGACCGTGGGCGAATCCATAGTGGGTCATCCCCGCGAGATTCGATGCGAAGTCTGTCGGGATCGGCCAAAGTACGCGGTCGTCGTCATGGTTTGCGGTGGTCGCGAGGTAGTCGGCGATAGAGCGAACGCGATCTCGAAATTCCTCTCTGCCAGTCAGTTCCCAGAATCGGATCTGTGTTAGGCCTGCGCCCGCGAGGCCATGACAGATATCCGGATTCGGCCAGCTCACGGGCACGCGGAGGGCGAGATCGCATGCCGTCGCCGTGCAAACCTCATCTCCCAAAGCCAGACCGGCCTCGAGTAGCGCCCAGGCTGTGCCTGATCGTCCGAAGTGAAGACCAGGGAGGATTCGTGGCTCCCGATGCAGCCTCGCCACGACCCACCGCGCCGCGTCTCCCAGCCCCGCATGCAGTTTCGCGGTCTCGTCAGCGTGATAGGCGGCCGTCAGCGCGCCGAGTACACCGGATGCGCCATGCTGGACGTTGAGCGGGTCCGTACTGGTCAACCCGCTGCCGTGATCGGGAACGGCTGGAGGCCAGAGGTGCTGGTTCTCGTTCAGGTCCATTGTATTGAGAAGGTGTTCAGTGCTGTCGGCCAGGAGTGATTCATTCTCCTTCTCTTCGTCGGGTCTCGTCATGGGGAGCACCAGCAGAGGCAGCGGCTTCGCGGAGCGAAGCCCGTCAAGACGAGCGATCACTTCCGGCAGGGATGGCCGGCAGCCTGGATCCTGGTTCATCAGTTCGACGATCAACGGGGTGAGTAAGGAGGCGGTTTCGTTGCTGACGGCTAACTTGGTGAGATGCTCCTCCACGCCCGAGCGCCGTCTTACAGCCGACTTTTGGTCGAGCGGGACCATGGGATCCGCCCCGGTCACGAGATGGAACAGAGTTGCTCCGAGGGCGTAGAGATCGACCGACTGTGCTGGTGCCGATGTGAACCCGCGAACTTGTTCCGGAGCGGAATACCCGGGAGTGAACGCACACAACGCCGGCCTGCCTGGGGTTGCGGCATATTCCAGGTCGATGAGTCGCAGGCCGCCGTCGTCGGCCACCATGATGTTGTTGGGGTTGAAGTCCTGAATGACAAGGTCGTTCGTATGGGCGACTTGCATCAGTCCTACTAGCTCGTGGGCGAGACGTAGTGCATCGGTCGGCTTGAATCCGCACTGGTCATCGGCTGCGAACTCGAGATGTTCGTAGCCCCATTCCCGCAGGGTGACTCCTGAGATCAGCTCTTGGGCAAGGAACAAGTCGCCTTGTTGTTCGAAGAGTTCGAGTGCGCGCGGTGTTACCGAGGATGGCGCGAGTGCTTCCAAGACGGCGGCCTCGTTGCGAAGGGCGTCGCGTACGTCATGACCAGTCACCCAGGCGCCGACGTACGGCCGCGCCTGCTTGATGATGACAGCACTGCCTGTTTGGCGATCCATCCCGCGGAAGACGCCGCCTTTGAAGGCATGCCGGACGACCGCGTCAACCGTGTACCGGCCCCCAAGCAGGACTTCGGCCACTGCCGAGCTGCCATGGCTCGAGGTTGTGGCCGTCCGCTGCGCGAAGGGATCGGAGGGGGCCCACCGAGGTACCTCGAACCACGCTTGGCGTTGGTCGAGGACGAGGGAGCCGTCCGGAGCCATGAGCATTGCTGTTGGTGAGCCATCATTCCCGAGGATCTGAATCCCACCAAAGGCGCCGAATCGATAGTGCACCAGGCTACCGTCGCAGTAACGACGGTCAGACATGATGCCAGGCCCGGGAAGTCCAGCTGTCGCTTCGTGAAGCTCTGCGGCCAGATCAGGCAGGGCGCCATCGGGGATGGCTGGATAGGCCGTGATGAACTTCCCCCCCGCGCTTCGCTCGCAGCGAGGTGACGTGATCGTCGCTACGTCCTTCAGAGTTGCCGCGAACTTGAACGGAACGTTGTGCCGGAGAAGGATCTCTGCCGATCGGGCCAGGACGATCGGCGCGGACAGAGGCGTGGCAGACAAGTGGAGCTTCCATCCCTGTACCCCGATTGCATGGTCTCGCGGTCGCACGTAGCACCAGAAGCCGCGCTCCTGTACGTCCCACCCTTCGGAGGCCTGCCGAGTCACCATCGATCGAGCACAATCGATCAGTAACGTGGCATCACCGTCGGCGCTGCGGAACTCAGTCACATCGTCTCCAGTCATTGGCGCGGAATGGGCTTCTAGGCCTCCGGAAGGTTTTGGTGGCCTAGAGCAACTAACTTGCTTCGATCGCGTGGACGAGTTGTTTGCCCTGGCAACACCCTGCGCAGGTCGATACGCGGCAGGTCAGCGTGGTGGTTCGTGCAGTGTCGATGGCGTCCCGGAATGTTGACCGTTGCGCCGTTGGACCTCATGTCGATTTACTGGCAGATTCACAACTCAGGAGCCAATCTCGAACCGCGAGGGCGGCGGTGCGGATGAACAGGTCAGCCCGCGAGCCTTCAGCCGGCGTACGCGCACGAGTGGACGTTGAGGCACCTGGTCTGCAGCGGCAGATGAGGTTTTCGCTATCGAATCGGTCTACGGCCAACCTTGTGGTTGCCGTGTACCAAGGCTGATCGAGATCTGAGCGCTGGAGCTAGGCTGGGAACGTGGGGCGTCGATCTATCCTGGCGCGGACTGTCTCGGAGCCGAAGTGATAGTCGATTTGGCGAGCGGCTTCGGCCCATTGCCTCATGGTCTGAACCTTGGACAGCGTCTCGACAACGATGGGGTCCCGCCAGCGGGCTTGGGCGCGTTGCCAGATAGTTGTGGGTGGCTCGGTCAGGATGTTTCCGACGGTTCCTTCGTAGATCGCCATTGCCCGGACTTCGCCGTCTGGTTCCAGTTGCATAGCGTTGAAGATCAGACCTCTTGCGATCAGATCGGGGTGCATCTGGAGGAATCGGTTATCGGTCAGATTCACCTCGACCGACCCCGGCACGAGAGCGCGCAGGCGGTCAGCGTGCGTGGGATCGTTGAGAAGCCCGAGTTGCTCCTCCGTGAGCAGTTCGCTCTCCTCGAATCCTGTCCGGTTAGCGAGGCCCGCCGGGATGACAGCGCCGAAGGTAATGAACTGGAGTTCTGAGAACTCGACTGCGGCTTTCTTGCAGACGTCCTGCATGTAGTCGAAGTTGCTTTGCAGGAGGACGCAGTCGATTCCGAACGACAGCGCAGCTTGCCCCGCGGCTCGCCGCGCGGCGCTTACCTCGTTAAGGAGTCGTAGGGCATCCATCGCCTGAGCGAACGACCCGACTCTGCCGCGGATGCGGTCGTGAACTTCTGGTGTAGGTCCGTCGAGGCTGATCACTAGGCGTTCGCAGAGCTCCGCCAAGGTTTGTGCCTGCGGTTCCGACAGTTGCCAGCCGCTGGTGTACATAGTGACAGGAACTCCGCCGTTGGCGATGCGCCGGATGACGTCGCAAATGGTAGGGATCAGCAGGGGCTCACCGCCGGCGATGACTGCTCCGCGCGGCGCCATAGACACGATGGCGTCTGCGATGCGCAGCATCTCGCTGTAACCGAGCTTGCGGGAGGGGCGCCGGCCGGATTCGGAATAGCAGTGGATACATCGCATGGGACAGGCATAGGTGATGTCCCAGATCACCTGATCCGGAGTGTCGAACGTTCGCATGCGGTCCTCCTAGGTCGGTGGAAGATCTTCAGGCAGCTGCTCTGATACGAGGACTAGCCGTCAGCGGCCGCGGTCCGGCCGCCGCTCGGATCGCCTGTGGGAGCAATCCAGAGTTGGTAGCAACGTTCAGTGGTTCGCGGATGAGGTCGCCTGACAAACCCCAACCGGATCGGCGGGTGGAACAAGCTGGCCTTGTAACACGGCGGTCAGACAGGAGGTGTACGCCCGGTAGACCTTCCATTGGATTTCGGATTAGATACGTGGCGCGCCTCAGATTCGGATCTTGACCACAGCCCGAGCAGAGCCGGAACCCGATTGGGTCGTCCGCGACCGGCAGAGCGTTGAAGTGCACGAGGTGACGTTGTGCGTGTCCTGAGCCGCGGGGTGGCGAGTTGCGCGGCGATCGTGGCCTTCGAGGTTGCGAGCCGTGAGTCAGACGGATCGGCCACCAGCACTGAGAAGCGCTCGGCGGCAGGAAGAACGGTCTGTACGGCGAACCGGCGCCGGTGACGAGTTCGGAACCATTCCTGCTCCCTGCGGTCGTTGCCACCAGCAATCGACATCATCTTGATGTCGTCGAACTTGGAGTAGCGCCGGATCGTTTCCGGTCGGATCATTGTCTCGATCACGAAGACGGGTGTGTCCCCGCGCCTGACGACGCGCGGCAGCTTGAGCGCGTCGCCGAAGCCGAAGTTGTACAGGTTGCTTTTGACCAGGTACGCATCAGCCGCCGGTACGGCGGCGAAGAAGTCGGCCGCGACCAGCTCGATCCGATCCGCCAGCCCTGCAGCAGCGATCGTCGATGAAGCCATCGGGAGCACCGAATCCAGCTCCAGCAACACCTTCTGGGGAGTCATGCTTCCAGGATGATGCAGGCCCGTCGGACCCTCTGACTTTTCACCGCGATCTAACGCTCGCCCTGCGTCGCCCTCGCGACTGGACTTCGTCGCTCGGCTGCACGAGGACCGTTCATCGCGAGTCGGTAGCCTGAAGGCCGCCATCTACTTGGCGGGGAAGAACGTGTTTCCATAGTAGAAGGTCTTCTCGTCGTAGATCAGAACGCCTTTAGCGTCGTAGCCTCTGACCTGAGCAGACACAGGCGGCGCGCCCTCGTCCCTACGAGGCCAGCCGATCGTGTAGAAGCCGTCGGTCTCGCTCATCAGGGCCTCGCGTGGGGTCTTCTCGCCGACCAGGCTGACGAGCACTCGGGCGACGTTCTCCGGTACCTGGATTCCGGACTGTTGCGTCATCGTCAGCTTGTTCGGCTCGCTCTTTTCGAACACTAGAGTCGTACTCATGCGACTGACATTGCCGACTCCGCGCATCTCAGCCTTGTAACCGGCGGATCGGCAGGTGGCCGCGGTCGATCCGTCCGGAGAGACGAAGATCGCCATGAACGCGTCGCCGACACCGGTCTTGACCTTCAGGGGCCACTTGGAGTTGATCGGCCCGGCGGTGTCATGGGTATTGACCTTGTAACTCTTGTTGAATTCCAGGGCTTCTCGGTCACCCTGTAGACAACGTCGAAGGATCTCGCCTGACGTCAGCGGGCTGATCGTAGGAGGTTTGACGGCGTACTCCGCGGTGTCGGATCCGGCCGCTCCTGATGCTGCGACCGGCACCGGGGCGCTCAAGAGCGACGGGGCAGCTGTTATGCCTACGGCACCCGCAGCGAGGCCGATCGATACACCTGCCGCAGCCATAATGCGCCGTCGTCGCACAGTCCTGCGACCCCGTCGCAGGACTGTGTCAATGTCCACGGTCTCGGGCTTGTTGCTGTCGTCGGCTGCTGCGTTCAACAGGCTTTGAATGTCACTCATTTCGAGCTCCTCTCGGGCGTGGCAAGTAGGTTCCGCAAGTGCGCAATTCCTCGGGATGTCTGGCTTCGGACCGTGCTGGTGCTCGTCCCGAGGATCTCCGCCGTCTGTTCCACGCTGAGGTCGACGTAGAAGCGCAGGACTAAGCAGGAGCGTTGTCCTGCTGGCAGCTTCGACATGGCTTGGATCACCACCGAACGATCGTCGACGATCAACGTTGCATCTGGAGAGGCCGTGTCGGCGCGTTCGACTCCGCCGACAACCTCGCTCCGCCACCTGCGCCTTGATTGGTCCAACACGGCTGATACGACCGCATGGTTCGCGTAACTCACCAGACGGCCGTCTCTCTGCAGATGGCCCCATCGTCGATACACCTTGACCAGTGCGTCTTGCGTGGCATCTTCGGCTCGATGCCAGTCACCGCACATCAAGTACGCCGTCCGACGCATGCGCCGAGCCGTCGCCAGCGCGAACTCTGTGAATTCGGCGTCGTCGCGTCGTCGCATCCGGCCTCCTCTCAATCTGTCAGGGAAAGAAACGCATCGGATGCGGAGAAATGTTGAGAAGCCCGCTCCGCGCTGCCGGCGTGTACGCACGCCCAAGCGTGGTCGGATCTCGCGTGGGTTCGGGCTACGGCACCGGACACGGCAAATGCTTCTTGTCCCGGCCCGATCGGTGGACAGCCAACTGCAGACGTGGTGGTCCGACGTCTGTGGCTGTCGTTCGCGGTGTCCCACGAGCAGGTGTAGCGCAGCATCTGTCGGCCACAGTGCTGCCCTGTAGGCATTCGATGCGATGAAGCGAAGCCCCTACGCTGATGTCAGGGCGAGGTTGTTCACCCTAGGGCGCGCATTGGCCGATGACGCAAGGATCGAACTGCTTCACCATCTCGGCGGCGGCACGACGCGTCGTTCCAACTCACTACGTTGGATGTGGTGCATTCGGATCACGGGTTCGCACATTCGTAGTGCCGAGTCTGCAAGACGCCTCTGGGGTCACCTCGCCTGGACCGGTTGCTGTGGGTCTTGCCGACAGCGGCGCATTGACGCCCGACGTCTGGTCGCGCGCAGATTTGGGCGTTTCTCAACCTTCGGCGACCGCGGATACGTTTCCTTAGCTGACAAGGAAGGGGAGAACGGATGCGGCGACTCGACGACACCGACTACGCGGAGTTCGCTTTGGTGGCTGCGCGGCGTATGTGTAGGACGGCGTACTTGATGTGCGGTGACTGGCATCGAGCGGAAGACGCCACGCAAGACGCACTGGTCAAGGTGTATCGGCGATGGAGACACCTCAAGAGGGGCGGCGGGCTTGCAAGTTATGCCCATCGGGTGGTGATGTCAGCTGTGCTGGACCATGTAGGGCGCAAGCGGAGAAAGATCGTCGACGGAATGGGCGATGTCGATCTGGCAGCCCCAGAAGAGATGACAGCTGTGGACAACCGCGTGGTCGTTGTCCAGGCGCTGTCGATGTTGCCCCCGGGACCGCGTGCCTGTGTGGTTCTGCGTCACTACGCGGACTTCACCGTCGAACAGACCGCCGAGGTTCTTGGAACCGGTGTCGGCTCCGTGAGGAGCCAGGCGGCCAGCGGGCTGGCTCAACTCCGCAGGTTGCTCGCAATCCCAGAGAGGAGTGATATCGAGTGGCTGCTTGCCTCGGCGGTGGACGACGACGATCGGTCGTACAACGTCGTCACGGGGGAGCTCATGCAGCGCGGCCGGAGGTCCGTGCGCCGGCGGCGTATCGCAGTTGTCGCCAGCGTTGCCCTGGTTGCACTTGCAGTCGCTGCTGTCGCCACGCCAGCTGCCTCCGCTGCGCGAGGCGCAGGCGCGGCCCCGTGCACGCGGGACGCAGCCGCTGAGGACATTGGTAACGGAAGGTACTTCCACCTCCGACCGACCGTGAGTTCGTGAGGCCGCGCTGTCCCTGGTCATTGCCGGGCTGGCAGTAAGGAAGCTCGTGAACTAAACGATCACGTGGGGTTCAACACACTCGACCAGGCCGGATCGCCTGGTGAGAAGTGGGCCTTGGCCGTGCCGCGGCAGCCGGCCTGGTTGGCCAACCGACCCAACCAGCACGGCCTATCCTGTCCCGGGAGCCCGAGATCGGCCGCCGGGCGAACCAGCACCTGGGTGTGGAGATTTGGGCCTACGACGCGCGCACCGCCGTGAACCGGACGCTAATGCGGCGTCGTACTGCCCGGTGAGAGAGCAATCAATCACCGGAGAGAAATGATCAAGAAGCCAGTGGTCAACGTTCTATTTGGCGCGGCGCTGCTGATGCTAGCGGCGACTGCCTGTGATGCGGGAGAGGGGGCAGTTGGATCTGGGCAAGCTTCGACCGTCAGTGAAAGTTCGGGATCGTCTGGCGACTCGTCTGACTATGTGCGGGGCGAGCAACCTCTAACTATTCCACCCCCGAAGGTCGGGCCCGTCGCGCTTGATGTGGTCGAGCACAAGTTCGCGGCGGAGAAGACGGGCCTAGTCGACATTCCAGGTGGAACTTTCGATCTAATCGAAGCGAACGGCAAGACTATTTACCGTTTCGAGGAAGACACGTCGAAGCCGTCAAAGGTCAACTGTGAAAATGACTGTGCTGTCATTTGGCCGCCTGTTTTGCTCGCCAAAGATTTATCGGTCAGTGCAGCTTCCGGCCTGAATCAGAAATTGATTGGAACCGTGCGGCGTGCCGATGGCTACATGCAGGTGACCTACAACGGATGGCCACTCTATTGGTTCTTTGAGGACAAGGTCGAGGGTGACGCCAAGGGGGAAGCCCTTGGTAAAAACTGGTCGACTATCCTGCCGAATGGTAAGCCGGTATTTCCCAAGCGGACCGTTACTCAGAAGGTGAAATGAAATGACCATTCGGCATATGCCTCGACTGATCGCCAGTGTCGTCATCTCGGTCGCGGCCCTTGGTTTGACGAGCTGGCCTGCTGCTGGCGTGACAAGTAATGCACGGGCGGCGCAAGGATCAGGCAAGATCACCTTGTCTAGCGGTCAGTCGCTAATTGACAACAGAGACTGTGCAATTTCATTCTCAACCAGCAACTGCAAGCTCAAGGTCGGAAGTTCTGCGAATGCGCCACTCTTCCTTATTCAGAGGGCCTCAAGCACTGAGGTTTTCATCCAGGGGCGAGACAACCTCTACATGGATGTCGCCCTGGATTCGACCTCGAGTGGCACCGCGATCATCATGCGACGGTTCGATGGAAGCCCAAGCCAGCGCTGGCGTGCACTCAAGGTCTTTGGGGCTACTAACAACTATCGGTTCCAGAACGTGAACTCCGGACTGCTGGTCACTGTGGTGCCCTCAGATTCCGTTACGCCAGTGAGGCAGCGGCCGCATGTTTCGGGCAACCAGAACGTTTTCATCGCAGCAGTAGGTTGAGCAGTGTAGTGGCTACTGGCGCCAAGGTAGCCCGGACCACGAAGCCTCGTGATCGTGGCACTTGTCTACCAGTTGAACGCCAGCCCCACATCGTTCTCAGCGACCTTCGACCGCCGTGTGAGCCTAGCCAGCACTGGACTCTCTATGAGCTGACATAGATCGGATCGGCTATCAGTATCGAGAAGCGTTCGTCAGCAGGAAGAACGGCCCGTACGGCGAACCCGGCGGCGGTGACGAGTTCGGACCATTCCTGCTCGGTGCGATCGTCGCCACCAGCAATCGTCATCATCTCGATGTCGTCGAACTTGGAGTAGTGTGGATCGTTCCCGGCTGGGATCATCGTCTCGATCACGAGGACGGGCGCGTTCCCCCGGCGGACCACGTGCAGCAGTTCGAGCGCTTTGTCGTCGCCGAAGTTGTGCAGATTGCTCTTGACCAGATACGCATCACCGGCCGGTACAGCGGCGAAGAAGTCGCCGGCGACCAGTTCGATCCGATCCGACAGCCCGGCAGCTGCGATGGTCGATGAAGCTGTCGGGAGCACCGAGTCCAGCTCCAGCAACACCCCTCGGCACTCCGGATACGCCTGCAGCAGCTCGATCAGCAGGTTCCCTGAGCCGCCGCCGACGTCGACAACGGTCTGGTACGGCGAGAAGTCGTGCGACGCGATGATCGCCTTCAGCGCCTGACTGTGAAAGCTCGCGACCGTGGCGCCGAAGATCTGCGCAGCGCCAGGATTCGCCTGCAGGTACTCGTAAATCGACATCCCGAACACCTGGTCGAACGCCGGCTCCCCGGTCCGCACAGTCTCCGTCAACTGGGCGTACGGCGACCAGAACGGCTCAAGCGCGAACATCCGGGCCGCATCGCGCAACGACCCCGGTACGTCGGACCGCAGCAGCGAAGCCGTCTCAGTCAGCCCGAATCGCCCGTCCCCGACCTCAACGAATACTCCGACGGATGCGGCCGCCCGCAGTACCCGATGTAACGCCCGCGAGTCCGCGCCGACCCGGACGCCCAGCTCCGAGGTCGTCAGTGGCTTGGCAACCAACTCGTCGGCGACCCCGAGCTCGGCCAGCGTTGCGAGCACCGGCGGCACCCATTTGCCCGTCAGGTACTCCATCAGTTGCCGCCTGGCGTCCATCGCAACCCCTTCCGAAACGGTCAGCTTGCCTGACCGTCAAGGTAAGGTAGCCTGACCATCGTGTCAACTAAGGTTCCGCGGTACTTCGGTCTGCTGCGACTCGCGTTCGATCAGGCGCTGGCCGAAGTGTTGGCTGCAGTCGCGCCGCGCCACCCAGAGCTGCGGCCAGCGCACCTGCAGCTGTTCCGCTTCGGGGGGATCGACGGTTCGCACACGGCGGAGCTGGCGGCCCATGCGGGGATGACCAAGCAGTCGATGCATGAGCTGATCACGCATCTGGAGCAGGCCAGCTATCTAACCCGGGCGGCGGATCCGCAGGACTCTCGTGCACGCCTGGTCCGGCTGACTCCGGCCGGTCGCGAGCTCGAGCGGCAGATCACCGAGGCTATCGCAGACCAGCTCGATCGGTGGGAGGCCAAGCTGGGAGCCGCCCGGTTCGGCGAGCTCTGGACCATCCTGCTCGAGCTCACCGGCGAACCGGGCCCGCTGCCCGATCGCAGACAGCTGCGTAGCAGCGCCCCGGACCCATCGAGCTGAACCGTAAGGTGTGCTGCCGTCGTAGTGAGGATGTGGATGTGGAGACGAAAAATGTGGTCGCGGTGGTGACCGTGGGGGATCGGTACGTCGGGACGCTGCCGGCGTTCGACGCGGATCGGGTCTGGTGGGCGGAGATCGAGGATGTCACCGCGCAACTGGATACGGTGCTCGGCTTTCGGACCGTGGTGCTGCGGTTACTGGACGTGGATTCGGCAGAGGCCATGCGGGGTGGGCGGGTGGTCTATCACGTCCAGGCCGACAGTGAGCCGGCTCCCGGCGTACTGGATCCCGCGGAGAACGAATGGTCCAAGGGATTGAGCCGGCCCGAACCACATCGGGCGTCCTGGGCGGAGGTGGACGGGCCGCAGCGGATGATCGAATGGGCAGGCGACATCCTCGGTACGACGCAGGGCTGGGCGCAGGTGAAGACGTGGAACCTGTCATGTCTGGTGCGCTTCAGCGGTGCGTGGGCGAAGGCGACCAGCCCGTTCTGTGGGGTCGACGCGGACATCATCCAGCGAGTGCAGCAGTACGACGCTCAGCTCGGTCCTGCCGTTCTTGGCGTCGACCTGGATCGGCGCTGGTCGTTGCTGGCCCATGCGCCCGGAATCGACTGCTGGGAACCCGATGCGGCGACTGTCGACAACATCCTCACCCGCTGGGTCGCCGTACAAGCTGCTTTGTCTACAGAAGACCTCGGTACGCCGAGCCTGTTGCCGTCCGGACTGTCCGGACACCTGACCCGGATGCTGGACGGCGAAGCCGGCGCGCAACTGACCGCCACCGAGAAGGCTCAAGCCCGCGAGCTCGTCGAGGCCCTGCCTGGAATCGTTGCGGAGCTGGACGAGTCCGGCCTGCCGATCACCTTGGTGCACGGTGATTTCCATCCGGGCAACTGGCGATCCGACGGGAGTACCCGGATGGTCGTCGACTGGGCGGACAGCTTTGCCGGTCATCCGGCGACCGATCTGCGCCGCCTGTACGACTGGCTTCCGCCGGAGAAGCGCGAGCATGCCGCGACAGTCTGGGCCGCTGCCTGGAAACGCCACCTGCCGGACAGCGAGCCGCTGCGTGCGCTGGGCCCGATGCGGGTGATCGCGGCACTCACCGGCTCGGTGCTGTACCAGAAGTTCCTCGATAACATCGAGCCGAGCGAACGGGTCTACCACGAAGGCGATCCGGCCGCCGGCATCCGATCCGCACTGATTGGGTAGCGCGTGACGTGCATCCGACAATCGAGAACCGGACGCGATCAGCGGGTGGAGTAGTACGGCGCTAATGCTTGAAGAATGCGAGGTGCCCTCGGCGCCATATGAGATCTTCTTCGACCCTAATCAAGATGGGTTCGATCAATGCCCGGCGTCGTCGAAAGGGGCTGGTTCTGGGGACCACAGAGCTCCTTATCGGACATCAGCCGACTGCCAGTTACAGGTTGACCTACCTCTGCCGCGAGCCGTCTGTAGTGGCTTCTTTGCCCTGCGGCGCTCGCCGCGGGTTCGGGACCTAGAGGCGACGTACTGCGGATTCCATATCGATCACGGTAGGCGACGATGTGCCTGATCAGGACGGCCCAGCCTGGGCCAGAGCGCCTGTCAGCAAGTGCGGTCAACGCGTGATACCAGGCGGGCGATTCGCGCGTTGCCGTGGTGGCAAGCTCGTCGGCACGCTGAGAAATCTGAGCCTCGAGTTCGCGCAATGGTGCGAGGAGACTCGGGTCGCTGACTCGGCCTGCGGGCACTACCAGGCCGGCGATCCTCGTGGGGCGCACCTCAGAATTGCGCAGAGACCTGCTGGCCAGGCGTTCGATTCGTGCATGTAGGACTGCTGCCAGATCGTGGGCGCCGGAGATGGCTGACTGGGTAACGGCTCTGCACAGCAGGTCAGGCATGTCGAGCCCGGCGCCTTCGGCCCTGCGGAGCGCGGCTAGTAGGGCACCGTAAGCGGGAGAAGCCTCTACTGCTGCTCGGCTGCTGGCATCGAGGCCGCTTGTGGCGATGGCATCTGTGAAGCGGGTGCGGGCGTCCAGCTGGCAGAGGTGTTCGTGGATGGGGATGAGACGGTCGAGGCGGGTGGCGTTGTCTAGTTCTTGGCGCATGACTTCGTGGGCGGAGAGTTCTACGCCGGGGTTGGTGATGATTGCTTCGAGGACGTCTTGCATGGTTTGTTCGTGGTGGGGTTCGTGGAGGTCTGGGGTGGGTTGATGGGTGGCTATGTAGGCGTGGTTGGAGTGGCGGCCTCGGGTTAGGCCTACGTAGAGGAGGGCTCGGGTGAGGTGGTCGGTGACTAGTAGGTGGGCGGTGTCGACGGTGGCACCTTGGGCTCGGTGGGCTGTGGTGGCGTAGGCGAGTTCTACGGATTCTTGGACGTAGGCGGTGGGGAGGGTGACGATTTCGTCGTTGTGGTTTTGGACGGTGAGGGAGCCGTCGGGCCAGCGGTGGATGACTGTCCAGTGGTCGCCGTTTTGGACGAAGCCGGTGGTGCCGTAGCGGAGGCGGCGGTTGTTGAGGCGGGTGACGATGTGGTCACCTAGGCCGACGTGAGTGCCGTCGTGGAGTTCGATGCCGTCGGGTTCTACTTCGCCGGTGGTGATGCGGTCGAGGCGGGCACGGGCGTTGAGGCGGGCGACGGCGGCGTTGTCGGCGGCGATCAGGAGACTGGTTCTGCCCGCGTGGGTGTCGGCTTGCCAGGCCTTGTAGGCGGCGTCTTCCATTTCATCTGCGGGGCCGGCGGCCAGGCGACCGTGGCGGTCGTAGTCATCGATGACGCTGAGGTGGCCGGCGCGGAGATCGAGGCTGGCGTCGCGTTCCCAGGGGTTGGTGAAGCGCCAGACGTCGCTGAGTTCGGCGGCTTTTGTGTCTTTGGCGATGAGGCGGAAGGCGCCGCCGGTGTCGGCTGCTCCGAGTTGGGCGTCGTCTCCGACGAGGAGAAGTTTTGCGCCTGCCGAGTCGGTTGCTCGGGCGAGGGTGGCGAGTTCCATGGTGCCTGCCATGGAGGCTTCGTCGACGATGACGAGTTGGTTCTTGTGGAAGCGCCAGCGGTCGTCTTCGGCGCGGAGGGCGGCTAGTTGGGAGGTGAGGCGTTGGTGGCGAAGTTTGCGGCGACTGCGGTGGGCGAGTTGGGCGGCGTACTCGGTTTCCTGGATGCGTTGTCGACGGGTCTCGGCACCGAGGCCGACTGATTCGTAGATCCACTTCGCGATGTTCTCGGTGGGGGAGCCGATCGCGTCGGCCAGGATGTTGGAGGCGGCGGAAGATGGCGCCAGAGCGATGATCGAGCCGTCGCCGTTTGCGCTTTGCCAGCTGGCGCTGAGCGCCGACAGAAGGCTGGTCTTGCCGGTTCCCGCTGGCCCGATCAAGGTTTCGACTTTCTGTCCGCTGGCGGCAATGCGGTGCAGGGCACGAACTTTGTCTGGGCTCAAGCCGTCCCCGGGGATGTAGCGCGGATTGATCTTGGGGCCCGCGGCGTCGCGGGCTAGATCGAGGAGTACGGACTCGGCGCCGACGATGACTGGTGAGGTGTAGATCTTGCCGTTGTGGATGGTGAAGACACTGTCCCCGCTGCTGCGGGTGAGTGGCACGGTGACGAGTTCGGGGGCCGTCAGGCTGATCGAGTGTTCTTCGGCTCGTTGGACGATCGACTGGAGTACGGCGAACCGGTCGGTGGACGAGCTGAGTCTGAGCATGCGCGTCTGTCGTGCTGCCTCGGCGAGCAGGTTCCACCGCGTCCAGGTGGCCCGCTTGTTCTGGAGGGTGAGGACGGTTGCCGCGCCGTATGCGTCGATGGTCTCCGGGCTCAAGTCGGAAGCCGTGAGTGGACGCTCGCCTGTGGCTGTTAGCGATTGCTGGATTGCGGCGAGTACGTCGGCTCCGACTGCCCGTTCTGCGCGCGTCTTCCACTCGGCCATGAGGTCCATGAGCGGGCGGGCGTGATGCTTGGGCGGCCGGTTCATGAGGGTGGCCTGTTGACGCAGGACGTACATCTCGCGGCGGGTGGGGCTGGGCAGATGGTCGTCCCGCTGCTGGAGTAGAGCTGCGAGGTTGGCTTCGATCTGTTCGGTTCGGGCGGAGAACTCGGCGATCAGTTCGTCAGGAATCACGTCGATCTCGAACGCTGGGTTGCGGCGAGAACCGCGTTCGCGGAGTTCCCAGTTCACGCCGAGGCGGCGGCTGAGGTTGTCGGCGAGGAAGACGTTGTGGATCTCGGACATCGCGACTGCCGACTGGAACAGGACGCGGCCATCGAGAGTTCGCCATGTGGCGTCTGGTCCCTGGACGCGATTGGCGATGACGACGTGGGTGTGGAGTTGCGGGTCTCCGGCACGGGTGTCCCAGTGGTCGAAGGCGGCGGCGATGACGCCGCGGGTGTCGAGCTGTGCGATCCCGTCATGGCCACTTCGAGTGAACGCGGCGTGCTGCTCGATGAGGTCGACGATGTCGTCGACTGCTTCGTGATGTGCGGCAATGATCTGCTCCTGCACACCGACGTCCGAGGTCACCCACAGCGCCGAAACTGACTTCACGGGGGAGAAGGTGAGGTCGAAGCCGGCGACTGCTTGCTGCGACCTCTTCCGCATCTCGGTCCTGCGGATCTGGTCGACTGCGGTACGTCGATCGCTCTCGTTCAGGCCGGGGTCGAGGGCACGGACCTGCTCGTCGATGCGTGCTGTCGGACTCTTGTAGACCCGGTACGGCTGCCCGAGCGTACGGCCGGTCAGAGGGTCCTGGGCGCGGCCGAAGAGTGTCTCGATCTGTGACTCGGTGGCCTCGCTTCCCGGCACAAGCTGGCCGTCGCCAAGACCGGCGAGTCCGGACCCCATCCAACGGCCAGGCGGGTAGCCGGAGGCTGTGTAGTACGCCGTCAATGGGGTGGCCATGCGTCCGTCGATATCTGCGGAAGCGATGTGGCGCAGGAGGTATTTGTAGCCGTCGCCGGCCGTGAGCCTGTGGATGCTCAGCATGTCGGCGCACCTCCGGAACCGCCCGTAAACGTCGGCTGCCTTCGCTGCATGTCGGCTCAACGCGCGGGCGCTGCGAGATCGCATCTTGTCGCTTCCGCGACAGAGCGCTCCTCGGATGCAAGAAGTGTGCCGGTGCTGACCCTGTCGCCTCGAGCAAAAAGTTGTCCTCGGCATCCGTTGAGAGGCAGTGATTCAGGCGATCGGTCCTGGATCAGGAAGCCAGGACTACAACGGAGGAAGACGAAATGAGCACTGGCAATGATCAAGCACGGCAACAGATCTGCGAGCTGGTGAAGCGAGCCGAGGCGATCGTCGAAGCGATGGAAGCCCGCACCGCTGATGGTCGGTGGGCGATGACCGCCTTCAGCAGGTTTCGGCTGTGTGAACTGCTGGAGATCCTGCCGTACGGACCGTACGAGGGCAGCTTGGACGGCGACCCCGTCACTCTGCTCGAAGAGGCGGCGCGAGCTGCCGATGAACTGGACGTCGCCATCGAGGAGGTCAGCTGGCGCCTGGCGCTTGGCGACGCGCTCCGGACGGCAGCTGCAGACATTCGGATGGTGCGCGATGCGCGCGACGTATGAGGACCTTCTGCGCGTCGCCCGGCGGATAGCCGTGGAAGCGGCGCAAACCAAGTACAAGAACCGTTCTGAGGCTGTCGATGACTGGAAGGCTGTGGTCGCCGCGACTGCCAATCATCTGCGGTGGCTGCGGCACGATCTCCGCGCAGCGAGGCTGTACGGCGAATCCGTCGGACAGTCCGATCGTCCGCTGGGGCGGCTGGCTCAGGCTATTGGCGCCGGCGGCGATCTGCTAGCGACCCAAGACGCTGTGAACGCCCGCGTACTGGATGACCCGACGAATCTGACGTCGGCGAGAGCAGAGGTTGCAGCGATTGCGCTGATCGGTGCCGACACGGCGATGAGCAACACACGATCTAGAACTGCCGAGCGCCGCCGCCTGGTGAGAATGCTGGCTGCACTCGAGAAGCTGGCGACGTCGGATGTGCGCCGCGGCGGGTTAGGAGATCTCGGACGGCTGTCCGTTGGTGCACCGGCCGCAGCCGACGACGACGTCTCGATCATTTCTCGACACGCGGCGCGTTGGGAGCGAGCTGAAGACACGGTCGCGCTGGATGCACTGCTGACCCGCGACTTGCGGGCCGCTACAGCACAGGTGCGAACGATCTGTGGATATGTGTGGCACCTGGCTGACATGGTTGCCGCGTCGTCGTCTACCGAACTGGACGCGCGACAAGTGCTCGACCTGAACGTCCTCAAGCAGGCGGTTCGAGCGGCAGAGGCCGGTGCCCTGCGAGTCGCGCAGTCTTGGCGACGACGGCTGTCCGACCTGAACGGATTCACCGGAACACCCAGCGAAGCAGCGTTCCTGGAACTTCGGGCGGCGCTGGACCGCGTCGTACGGCCTGATGGTCGGCTGCTGGAACCTGGCGCGCTGGTACCAGGGCGAACGGCGGCCTACCGCCTCCTGGACGCTGTGGACGAACTCGTCTGGTCGGCGGAGCAAGTCGGTCGACGGCAGCAAAGGGCTGTCTCGGCGCTGGTCGCGCAAGGACGCCTGTTCGTTCCCCGCGAGGAACTGATCAGGACCGATCTCAGGTACCTCCGTCCGCCAACGGAGACGCGGTTGCTGAACGCTCGGTGGCTGCGCACCAACCAGCCGGCCTTCTTCGCCGAGCTGACCATGTCCTTGGCCTGGAGCGTCGACCACTTGGCCGTTGCATCGCGCTTCGCGCGCCGGTTGGCCGGCACGTCACACGAGGCGAGGCCAGCTCGGCGCGAATCATCACGCGAGCCGGCGCCGTACCTCGAAATTCCCGACGCTGCCGAGCCGGGCCAACAGCCTGTCGATCTGGATCGATAACCGACCCGAGGAGGTTGCTATGAGCAATGACAGGAAGTTTCGCAACCCCGTGAGTGCACCGCCCGGGGCGGATGCTGGCCTCTGGACGGCACTCGTTCGGGAGGCGGAGGTCAGAGGATTCCGTGTAGCGATCAAGCCGACGGGTGGTTCGCTGGATGCGTTCACCGACTATCAGGCAAACGAGGTCGTCCTCGCCGCCCATCTGCGTGGGGTCGCTGCGATGACCCGGCTGGCGCACGAGGTCGGACACGTGCACCTGCATGCGGCTGGCAGCCTCCGCGGTCCGTTCTCAGTTTTCGAGGATTCTCACGGCTTGCGCGAGGTCGAGGCCGAGATCTTCGCGTACGTCGTACTGGTGCATCACGGGATCAGCAACGACGAGTCGCTCGGCTTTATCGCCCAGTGGGCGTGGTACTTGAGACCCGACGCGCCGGAGAAGTACGCGGACGAGGCGAGCGCGCGCGTGACCGATGCGGCCAAGCAGGTCGTCGCCTCGACACGCGCCTACATGCGCCAGCACAGTACGGCGGTCTCGTCGGATCCGACGCGCGAAGCCGCCCCGCCGTTCGATCAGCCTGGGCCTGGGTGGTGATGATGGGCGCCAGCGATCGGGCGGCGGCGCTGCGACGTGCGCGCGAGCGTCAAGCGAGGATCGAAGCCGCGACCGCACGCACCGTCTTGGCCCACAGCAACGTGAAGCGAGCAGTCGAGGCGAAGGCGCAGGCGATGGAACGCCACGACGAGCGAATCGCTGCCGCCGAGTTGACTTCAGAGACGGAGACGACTTTGCTCGCCAAGGTGTGCGGATCGGCCGAAGCAGCCGCGGAGATTCTCGGCATCTCGCAGCGCGAGGTCCGGCGGATGGTCAGGGCAGAGCGCGAGCGGCAGGCGGTTGACCAACCGAGGGCTCGAGGCTGGGAGGTTCAGCATGACGACACAGCCTGATACTGACCCGCTGTGGGACATCGATCAGGTGGCGGAGTACCTCCAGGTGCCCAAGCGGACGCTCTACCGATGGCGGACCCACGGCTACGGGCCACCAGGCCGTCGAGTCGGGCGGCACATCAGATACCGCGCTCGCGAGGTGACCGAGTGGTACGCGAGTCTCGAATATCACGATCATGACGACCGCTGGGAGTAAATGCACTCAGGCCAAGAGTTCGCGTTGGAGTTTGGCTATCAGCGCATGAAGATCCGCAGTCGCAATGCTCTTGGTGCCGTTGGCAGCAAGGAGGAACTCGATGTCATGTACGGCCGTCTCGATCCCGTTGTTCCAACCGGTGGTGTAGCCGAGCTCCCAGGGCCAGCGCAGGGCGTAAAGAAGCCGGAGGCGTCGCCGTCTGGGAGTGATGGTTCGCAAGACCACTGAAGTTCCGATCGAAGTTAGTAGGTTTGTAGGGTGAGGTTCCTGCCACCGACAGGGGAGGCAGCGGCAGGAACCTGTTTCCCCGTAGCTCCAAGGCACGGAGAGGCGTGCGCTGGAGTTGGAGGGCGTGACCGACGCGGAGACCGCCTCTCGGCACGTCAGCCACGCCGGTCTAGGTCTGCTGCGAACAGGCGTCGAGAAGCTCCGAGCCGTCAGCCGGTTCGAACGGGTCGGGGTCGAGCCATACGACGTCGGACGCGCCGAGATGACCGTGGACTTCCAGAAGGTCAGCGATGCTCGGCCAGATGGTGATGTGCGGATGCTTACCGAGCCAGTTGGCTACCACCCATTGCTGCCCCGCAATATTCGGCGGGAATTCAACGACCTGCGCGACTGTGCCGGAGCTGCCTGAGCCGGACGGGTCTCGGTAGGAGTACAGCTCTCCGCGGCGAATCACAGCCGCCCCCGGCCCAGGTCATGCAGGACATCGCAGATCATGAGTACGGCGAGGGTGCAGGCCGTGATCACGAGGGCCCAGTTCTCGGCGATCACAGGGCCACGCCTGGGCGGTGGTGGTCTGCGTCCTCGATGGTGACCCGCAGGCCGGCGAACCGGCGGCCCATCCCCTGTGCGAACGCCGTTGCGGCCTTTGCTGTCGTCGTCTGGTCGACGATGGGGAACTCGCCGAACCAGACTCGGACTCGCTGCCGTTCAGATGCCGTCGTGTCGCCCACCCTGGGCACTCCTTCATCAGTTTGCGGACGGCTCGACGTCGCTGTCGAGCGTGCCTCAAGACTGGTGGCGACGGCACGGACAGGAGAACCCTATCCACGGACATTTACGGACATTTCGTGGTACTGTCCGATCAGACATTTACCGACATCTAGCCGTGGGTTGGGATGGCGATCCGAGTGAACGAGGTGCTCCGGCGCGCGATGTACGACGCTGGCCTCACCGAGCTCGACCTGTCAGTCGAACTGTCCGTGGATCCCAAGACGGTCCGCAACTGGATGCGCGGTCAGGTACCGCATCCCGGGCGGCGCGCGTCGCTGGAACGGTTGCTCGGCGTTGACGTCAACGTCGTGTGGCCGGAGCTCAACTCGTCGGTTCGGATGGGGGATCGGCCGTCTGAGCTCGCAGCTGTCTATCCGCGGCGAGACCTGTTGAAGTCGCAGGACTGGCTTGCGCTCTTCGATGGAGCGAGGTCTCGGGTAGATCTGCTGACCTTCAGCGCGTCGTTCCTGTTGGACGACTCCCAGATCATCCAGCTGTTCGAGCGCAAGTGTGCCGAGGGTGTTCGCATGAGGTTCGCGCTTGCGCTTCCGAACAATGAATCCGCGGAAGCCGATGAAGCCGTCGCAGACCAGCTCCGTGGAACGCTACGCCTCGTGAAGCCGTTGCTACGGTTCGATCGGTTCCAGCTTCGGCTGCATCGTGACGTGGTCTACAGCTCGCTCTACCGCGCGGACGACGACCTCATCGTCAACCAGCACGCGTACGGCGTACCAGCTGCGGAGTCGCCGCTCTTCCACTATCGCCGCACCGAGAGCAGCGAAATCTTCGATGCCTACGAGACAAGCCTGGAAACTATCTGGTCGATGGCCGCTCCAGCGCCTTTGGGCTGAGATCAATGCCGTAGGCAAAAACAAGATCAACCTGCTTCTCATACAGATCCAGAGCTATGACCTCCGCCTGCCATGCCTTCTCCCAATCCAAGATGCTGGCAGCGACCTTGCCGGCGAGTGCCTCTACCTGCTCCCTGGAAGAGACCGTTTCAATCCGGGCGTCAAGGTACCCCCCGACCGCTCGACAAACAGTTGGCGTAAATCTGTGCCGTTCGCTCCCGGCTCTCCTTCTCGGTCCTCTTCCGCGCTCCGAGTGGTCGCCCATCAGGTACCTGACACGGCGATTGCTGCAACCAGAAGCGTGATCACTCGATAGGACCGCCGGTTTCGACCAAGCACGACGATCCTGCTCCTGGGCTGTGACGTAGCCCGCTAGCGTCATCTCCAAGTCCTTCACTCGTCGCCGCTCTGTAGCGCGCCGGCGGAGACTGTTTGCCTGGGACATCTGATTCCCTCGTCCCGACCAGGAGCATAGGCCCGCCGATAGCCGGCGTCACCTACGGTGGATGCTGTTCGGTTAGCCGCTACGAAGCCGACCAGGTGTCACGGCAGTCGCGTTATCTCTCGGGCAAGCTGGCGACGGCGTCCCGCAGTACCTCGGCGGTGGCGGCGGCCAGTACGTCGACCTCCGGCCCCTCGGTCTGCCGGTCGTGCGTCTCGATCTCGTCCGTGACCACCTCGAGCCGGACCCGGCCGGACTTGTAGTGGTCGGTGATCAGGTTCCGGGCGATCGTCACCAGCCAGGCGCCGAAATCCCGGCCCTGCCAGCGGAAGGAGTCCAGCGCACGCAGCGCCCGGACGAACGTCTCGCTGGTCAGGTCCTCGGCGAGTGCCGATGACGACACCCGAGCGTATATGTAGCGATAGACGGTGAGCGAGTACTCGTCGTAGAGCTCACCGAAGGCACCGACGTCACCTGCCTGAGCGCGATCGACGAGCTCGGCCCGTCTCATCCCGTCCGGACTTGGCTCCGGCCGCGGATTGCGTACGCCCGAGGTATCGGCCTTGACAACTGCAGCGAGCGGTTTGACGGCTTCTCTGCCTAACGTGGGCACAACGAGTGTCCGGAACACGCGGTCCAGTCCAGACGCAGCGGGAAGTTGCAGCGCGGTGTCCCTAAGTATCTGCGCTTCTGGTGCCCGGATTGCTCCGGGAGGACTCATTCGCCACCGAGGTCGTTTTTGGTGCCGGCCTCTTTCGAGAGCCAAGCGCGTGGGTCCGGCGACTAGCTCCGGGGGTGTGCGCGGAGCGCACCGGAAGAAGTTCCACCATTTCGTTTGAGCGGGGTCATCGCTCACTCGCGAAGAGTGAAGGTGAAGGTGAAGTTCAACTTCATCGCTGATGTGCACGGTTGTGGTCGCGGCCAAGCAGGCCCAGATGATGGGTTCGAAGCGAACTTTGTCGGCAAGTCCGAACGACACCATCGAGCGAGCGACGTCTTCTCGGAGATACGAGAAGAGGTTCAGATTCCAGGTCGCTTCAAAGGAATTCGCGGTCACCACGGGGGACTCAGGAGAGCGCGGGACGGGATCATTGTTTGTGACCTGCAGCGCAGCTAGGAGTGCTCGTACTTGGCTCGGCCGCCCGTACTCGACGAACGAGACGACGACTCGCGACTCCGCGGCGGGGAGATACCAGAGACGAATCAGCTGCTCGCCAGCGAAGTCGGTTTCATGGTCTGGGAGCAGGCACGTGCCGAGTGAGTAGCTTCCGCTGGGGTAGGTCCACGTTGGTCGAGAGCTCACCCCATTCGGATCCGTTGACGAAGGCCAGTCAACCGGCTGCGCGCCGCGTTCGATGAGACGGAGCAAAGCGTCGTCGACATCGCCTTCAGGAACCTGCGCTGATGGCTGTTCCTTCGTCTCCCGCGCGTAGTCCTCGTCCAGCACGGCATCGAGCTCTACGAAGAACGAATCCGGTGTCATCGCCTCGTGCCGCAGCACCGCGGGGGCACCGAGACTCGAAGCTTCCAGAAGCTGATCAAACTCGGAACCTGACTGCCGGGCATCTGGCCGTGGGTCGACGGTGCAGGTCTTCTTCTGCTCGTCACGGTGGTTCATGTCTTTCTCCCTAAGCCCGGTCGTCGGAATCGGCAGAGGCGGGCGATGGTGGACTGTCACCCTCGAGGTGGCGCCGGTACTTGGCCAGTCGGTACGACTCGGCTTTACGGGTCAGCCCAGCCAGGTTCCTTGCCTCAGCTGGCTCGTAGCCGACTGCCTGGAGGCCGACGAACTCGCGCAACTGCGGATCCTTCAGCTCGCTGATCGCTCTGTCGATCTGGTCGTGGCAGGCCGCCACATCGACAGGGTCCGGTGCCTGCCCGGGAAGCTGGTCGAATCCCGGCTCATCGTCTCCCAGGTGGTGGAGCTCGGCGCTGATGATGTGTTCCTTGAGCCACCGGTTGTAGATCCGAGGAAAGTTCTGGGTGCAGTGCTCGATGAAGAATGACTGCGGACTACGGCCGCCGTCTGGGTCCCAGGCGCGCAGGCCTGCAGTCTTGAAGGTCCTCGCGGTTTCGATCACGGTGTCCTTGACGACCATGTCAATGTCTTCGTTCGACCAACCGGGATGCGGGTGCATGATCGGCGTCATCGACGTTCCGCACTTGGTGAAGATCTGTCCAGTCTTGGCCCAGCCGACCAGCACTTGATACGCGTGGGCCGACAGTCGTCGGCAGACCTTCTTGTAGCAGGTCTGAAGGTCGTCGCCGGTGAGCCTGCCGTCGGTCAGGAAGGCCAGCAGTTGGATGTCGATCGCTCGACGGGCGGCCGCCTCTGCCTCGGTCTCGTCCGGTTCGATCGGTACAGAAGCCAGGTCGTCGAGCACCCGCCAGTCGAAGGCCAAGAAGGCGTCGGGTGATCCCGGAGCGAAGTCAGCGAGGCGGGGTTTCAGATCGTTGTCCGTCGTGTCGGTACTACTCCTGAGAACACTGCTCGGCCTGCTGATGACCCCGTCAGGGTGCTCCGGTTCAGGTGGCGCTGAGTGGGTCATCGCTTGCTCCATGTACCTGGTCCGAGGGGGCACCCCGGGCGACGTCTCACCCGAGTTCGACCGAGGCGGCAGATGGCGGAACCGCCCCACTCGCCAGGGTTATATGCACCCCTCGTCCCGGATTGTCCCCAGAACCTGGACTTTTCTGCTGATCTTCCTGAACGACTCTGGCCTTCCAGACCACAGGGGGCAGATTGCGGATTGGACTGCATAGGACCTGGGTGCGCTGATGAAGCGACCGACAGGGAGGACACCCCAATGCCCAAGCAGTCAGACAAGGCAGCCGTCTTGACCACCCGCCACGCCCTGATCTGCCTGATCGCGATGCTGGTCGGCGCCGCCGCAGGCGGGCTGCTGTACCTTGCGACAGAGTCCGTCCCTCTCGCGGTTCTCACGGGCGGCGCCTCCTTCGTGAAGGCTTGGCAATTCCTGGACTCGGTCATCGGGTAGGACCCGCAGAGCTTCGTCGGCGCAGTGAAGCACTGCGTCACTCGCCGGAACGAGCCGACTGCGGTACCCGCGTCCGGTCAAGCTCGCGTATCGAGGCTACTAGTGGGGGCGCCCGCGTCGCAGCAGGCCGCTTCAGCGGCAGAAGCCCACTGATGTCGGTGGCCGCGACAGGGCCAGAAGGAACAGCGAAGATCTTCCCTACACTTGTCTGCCGACGCCGTACTGGCGGGGCGACGCCAGACATCCTTAAACACCACGAAAGCTGTAGCACGTCATGCTTGCCTTGAGTGGTGGCGCACCCGTACCGCGCCGACGGCCAGATCAGCCACAGTCCCATGGCGAGCCCTGCCGCAGTCAGTTCCCACAGCAGGACATACATCGAGGTAACCCCCGAACTGGTGCCGCCCCGGGTGTTGCTGGAGTTAGCAGGTATCTGCCGATGGGTTCCAGAATGTCTGAAGATTTCTGTCGGTGTGGTGACGGTGTCCCGAGCCGCCGACGTACTGTCGAATGGTGATCGACGTTGAGGAAGCGAAGGCGGTGGCGGAGCGGTTGCTCCGGGATCAGCTGCCACGCCGGTGGGCTCACACGCAGGGTGTGGGGGAGCGAGCTCATGAGTTGTGGGGTGTGCTGGGGGAGCGGACGCCAGTGGTTGAGGTTGCTGCTTGGCTGCACGATATTGGGTACTCGTCGGTGGTGCGGTCGACCGGTTTCCATCCGCTGGATGGCGCGCGGTACCTGAGGGACGTGCTGGTGGTGGATGACATGGTCTGCCGCTTGGTCGCGCATCACACCGGGGCGCTGGTCGAGGCCGACGAACGCGGGATCTCTGACTTGGCGGACGAGTTCTCGCTCCCGGACCCGGACCTGCTGGACGCTTTGACGTACTGCGACGTTACGACCGATCCGGATGGGTGCCGCGTCGAGGTTGAGGAACGTCTGAGCGAGATCATGATGAGGTACTCGAGCACTCACGTTGTGCATCGGGCGGTTGCTCGGTCGGCGCCCCTGCTGCGGAAGTCCGCGTTCAACATTCGACGGCGGCTCGGCGACTAATCGAAGTACAGAGTCGCGCCCGGCTTGAGATAGTGGTTGATTCGGCGGCGCATCGAGCGGTCCATCTGTAGGTTCTCGAGGGCCTCGCGGTCTACCCAGTGGACTCGGGTGCTTTCGCTGCTGGGGGTGGGCTCGCCGCCGGTCGAGCGGGCTCTGAGGAGGATGGAGAACTCCTGGCGGGCTTCGTTGTTGCTCGTGTACAGGATGATGTGCTTCGGGTCGGTGAAGATGCCGATGACGTCGACGATCTCGCAGTCGATGCCGGTCTCTTCCTTGGTCTCCCGTACGGCGGCCTGGGCCATGGACTCACCGAGGTCGATCGCGCCGCCGGGGACTGCCCAGTTGCAGTTGTCGGAGCGTTCGATCAGGAGGATCTCGCCAGCATCGTTCTCGATGACGACGTTGACCGACGGAACCATGCTGTTGGCAGCAGGAGCGTTGGGGTCGTCGTAGTAGTCGATTCTGCGAGACATCAGGCCTCCGTCATCGGGGTTGCTTCGTCCCAGACTCGCTCGAAGCTCTCGAGGTAGTGGTTCGCCAGTTCGCCGCCGGGGATCCTTCGCAGGTGCCAGACCGGGGCCTGGGCCGCGGGCAGGCCGTAGATGTGGGTGTTCACGAACAGCCGGTCGTCGGCGCGGTAGATCGAGTTGTAGAGCACGGTGCGATGCATTCGGAACTCGACGCCGGCCAGTTTGGGAACGTCGCCGTACACGGCAATGGTGTTCCGGATCTTGGCTCCGAGCGTGTCGCCGATGCCTTCTTCTCGACCGCGTTCGGTGACGTTGGGTGCTGAGGGGTCGCCTAGGAGGATTCTGATCCGGGCGCCGGCCTTGGCCTTCTTCCGGATGATCCGCTGGAAGCCGGCGTCCTCGGCGAGGAAGAGTCCAGCGTAGACGAGCACTCCGAGCTCATTCGTGCCCGAGTCGAAGAGCTGGCGCCACTCATCGCCGGACACGTCGGATCGGCGTGGGTAGACCTTGACGACCTCGCTCTCGGAAACGGCGGCTGCCCGATCGCGGGTGAGTGCGTCCGGCCACAGGTACGACTCGGCGTGGCCGAGCCGGATGGCCAGGGCGTGCCGATTGCGCGCGAAGGGAAGCTTGCCTTCGCCGACCCAGCGCTCGACGGTTTTGACGTTGACTCCGAGCTCCTCGGCCAGTGCATGATGGGTGAGGCCGTGCTCAGCCATCGCTGCTCGCAGTCGTTCGTTAGCCACGAGGTCTAACCTAAGACATTTCAGGACATTTTGAGCGCAATGAGGACATCCCGGAGATGTCCGAGTGTGTGGTGATGCTGTACGGCGCTCCCGGTACATCCTGCTTGCAAGAACCCTAGGAGGGGTCATGCGAGGCAGAAGGATGTACGCGTTCGAGATCGCGACGCGCGAGAGCGACGGGCGCTGGACGGTGGTTGCATCGGGGACGAACGTCTTCAGCCGACCGCCGAAGGCGACCGTCCGCAGCCTGGCTGAGCGCTGGATCCATGAGCACACCGGTCGGCTCGGAGGCGGCCGGTTGGTCATCGTCGGGCGTCGCCGCGGTGCTCCGCGAGCCTTCGTGGCGGGTGTCCGGATTCAGCTCCTGGATCGGCCTGGCGGCTACGCGCTGGCCACGGCGTACGTCGGTGTTGACCGGCGTGACGCCGTACGGACTGATCGGGATCATTACGAGTTGCCGGTGCTGACCGGAGTGGACCGTGACCGACGCTAAGCGGAAGCCGAACCAGACCCTGCGGAAGGCGCGTGGGTCGATGACGCAGCAGATGGTGGCGGACAAGATCAACGAGGCTGTTCTGCACGCTACTGGTCGCGAGGCGCTGGTGGCGGCGAAGAACATCTCCGACTACGAGTGCGGCTTTTACTACTGGCCGCGCTCGGATGTCCGGAACGCATTCTGCAAGGTCTTCGGGGTGGCGCGCCCACAAGACTTGGGTTTCCATCCTCCGGTCAAGGTGGCTCCGGTAGCGCTGAAACCCGTGGACCTGCTGACACTGGCGCAGCCACGGACTGCATCGGGTACGACCGAGTGTGTGAAGGTTCCGGCCGGCCGGTCGTACCTCGGGGTTGAGATTGCTGGTCACTACTGGGCCGCCGATCGCGTCGGTCGTGATGTGCTCCTGATCGATCCGGATGAGGAGGCTCTGACTGCTCTCAGGCGGCCGGATCGGCGTGCGCTTGTGGTCGCGGTCGATCAGGACAGCCGCCAGTACGTGGCCGACGGCCGGCGCTTCGTCGACCGGGCAGAGCGTCGTACAGGTCAGCAGGCCGTGCCTCTGGCGAACATCGTCGACGACATGACGGTCGGCATCATCTGGGCAACCATGAATGCCGACACGTCGTTGCTTGCCGATGATGCTCAGCTCGTGCGAAGTCAGGCGTACGTCGCGCATCACGAGAAGTCGCTGGCTTCCCAGGCCGCGGTGGAGGAGGTCCCGACGCTCAATCCTCTCGCGAGCCAGTGGCTGGGATCGCGATTCTGCTCGCGTCACGTCTTGCGGCACCTGGACCAGATCGAGGACGAACCGCTGTTCTGGACTCGGGAGCAGCGCGGTGAGGAAGCTGCGAACTGGCTGCTCTGGACGCACAAGTTCGACTACCTCCGACGTACCTCGCGCAGATTCACGAACCTGCGTCGCGGGTTCTGCATCCCGGAGAGCGAGGTCAGGGCATCGCCGCGATACGAGCGGGTGATGCTGCTGCTCGCGATGGCGCTGATGGAGGCCTTCGGAATCCGAGTCGAACTCAGCGTGGAGCCGGAGCATTCCGAGGTCGAGGGCTTCGTCCTGGCCAACCAGGCGATCGTGGCCAACTGGATTGGCAGCCCTGGGCTGTGGTGCGTCGAAGCGAGCGCGCCTCCATCGCGACTGTCCACCTACCGCAAACTCGCCGACCAGGTCGTCGGTGAATCTCTGACCTCTCAGTCGACTCCGGTGAGTCGCCTGGCCTTCCTGGCCAGCCACCTCGACATCCCTTGGGGCTGGTTCAGAAAGCGATGCGTCGAGCTGGCAGCCGTCGGTGTCGACGACATCGCCCACCCGAGCAGCCGCCTCCTGTCCACGCGCGGTCTGAACACCGCCATTCGCTACGTTGCATACATCGACCTACTCGAAGGAGACGACTTTGCGCGCCGCTGAACTGACCATGGGCCGAACCTTCGCGGTCCACTTCGACCACGGCGACGACTTCTACACCGCACTGGCTGAGTTCTGCGTCCAGCACGAAGTACGCCAGGGCTTCATCCCGATGTTCATTGCCGGCATGCGCGAGGTCCAACTCGTCGGCACCTGCGAGAAGCTCGAGAACCCCAACGCCCCGGTCTGGAGTTCGGTGCATCTGGAGAACGTTGAGGCGGTCGGTGCGGGGACTCTCGCGTACGACGACGCGTCCGGCAACGTCCTGCCGCACATCCATGCATCGGTCGGGCTGAAGGCCCAGTCGGCCACTGCTCACACGAGTCACCTGGTGGGTGCCAAGATCCAGTTCCTGACCGAGATGTACGTCGTCGAGATCCGCTCACCCAACTTCTCGCGAAGGCCGGAGACAGACTTGTACGGCGTGCCGTTGCTCAGGTTCTGAACAATTGGTTGCCCATGGCTACAAGGCTCCAATCACCGACTCCTGGATCAGCGAAGCTGGGTTCTGAAGAAGTCGCCGTCCGGCGAACGTCGGACCGTGGATCACATCGAGGCGTGGAAGAAGGGATTGGGGTCGCGGATCCCCGATCCAAATGCAGTGCCAACGGCTGCTCGGCTGCGACAGTTGCTCGAGGTGAGTCACGCAGCCACCAGGTTCTATCGTCGGGAACTGTTCAGAGACAAGAAAAGCTGGCCGCGCAATTACCTCGAACGCGGCGGCGCGCTTGCACAGCTGGACACTGAATCGAGGTGGCTGGTCGGGTATGCGCCTGACTCGCGGTCGCGGCTGGTAGATCACCTGCGGGCGACCGGGTTCGACCTCACGACAATCCGGAATGCAGGTCTCGGAGTCCTAGGCGCGGACGGCAGGTTAGTGGACCGTTTTCGCGATCAACTGATGCTTCCGGCAAGGGACCACCGCCTGCAGATCGTGGGCTTCACCGGCGTACGACGGAGCAGTGGTGCGGTCTACTACACAACCTCGCCGGACACGCAAATCCATCGCCGGTCAGGAAGCGTCATTGGTATCGCCGAGCAACTCGAGCTTCTGGCGGGCGAGGCGTCGCCGGTACTGGTTGACGACCCGCTGGATGCGTTCGCCATTGAGAACGTCAGCCGACTGAGCGGCGGCCGATGGGCCGGCATCCCGTTGTGTGGCGCCCTGCTATCGGCGGACCAGGCGCGAATCCTCGGGGCCCGTGCGGTCGCTGACACCGTGGTTGTCGTCGTGTCGGAGAACGAGGCTGCACGACAGAGGGCCATTGAGATTCTCCCTGACCTCGCCAAGGCCTTCCGGCGAGTCCAAGCCGTCGACCTACCGCGGGCCTTCTCGCCCGCCACGTTGAGGATGAGACACGACGGCCTTCAACGCCTACATGACGAGCTGCTCCTCACTCGTCCCCTGGCTGATTACCGATCGCGTCCGCGGCGCCGCCGAACTCGCGAGCGCCCGGCTGGCGATGTACCGCTTGAGATGGAGCGAGGCCCATCGCCTGAGCTGTGACCAGGCAAGGTGATCCAGTCGAGTCCACTGGACACTCCAGGACCGTTCCTGCTGCTTGTACGGCGGACGCATAGGTATCCGGATGCTTCAGATAGGTACCGCACACCGATGCTCCGCAGTCGCTATCGCACCGACTCTGGTATTGACCTGATGGCACATTACGAGGGAGGGGCGGTTGTCGACTGCGGTCGGCATCCACCCACGAGGTGCGTGAGATGTTGATTAGCGTGGATTCGGAGCTGGGGGAGCGATTCCATCGTGGGGACCTCAGCGCTCTGCCCGAACTCTACGGACAGTTCGGGCGCTTGATGTATGTAGCGGCGTACAACATGCTGGGCGACCGAGAGCTGGCTTCCGACGCTGTCCAGAGGGCGTTCGTCCAGGCTTGGCAAGGAGCCGGTGGGTTCGACCCGGCCCGTGAGTTGAAGCCTTGGCTCTACGCGATTACCCGACGTGCCGCTGTGGACGTATATAGGCGCGAGCGCCGAGCGTTGGCGAATGTCTCGCTGGATGTTTCCTGGGAAGCCGAGATGCAACACGCCACCATCGCCTCGATCGAGGACACCTGGCAGGCGTGGCAGGTCCGCGAAGCCTTGGACAAGCTCCATCCCGACGAGCGACGGGTGATTCAGCTCGCCTACTTCGATGGCTTCTCCCAGAGCGAGATCGCCAGGCTCCTGAACGTCGCGCTAGGCACAGTGAAGAGCAGGACGGCCCGGGCACAGCGTCGCCTCGCTGAGCTGCTCTCGCACCTGCGAGAGGTCGAGTCGACAGCGCGCAAGGCATGCTGATGACCTGGATTTGATTCGGGGGTTTGATGACATCGCTGATAGCTCCGCGCGTGAAGGTCCACAAGTCGTATCTGGAGGCCTGGGACGAATTCGAACTCGAGGAGAGCCGCTCGTTGGGTGCGAGTCCCCTCGGCAGAGCCTGGACCCGTGAAGAGGTCGCGTCGCCCTCTGGGTTCACAGCGCTTGTCCACGCTCTCGCGCTCAGCGGTGACAAGCAAACCGTTCTGCTGGCGGCCGCGTGCCTGAGACGACTCTGTGGTTCGTCGAGGTCGACCAGTAACAACCAAGCATCTCTCGGAGTCATCAAGTCAGTCGGTGGTTGGCATGGCGCGCATCGCCGTGGAGTCTGTTGCTTCTGGATCCCTACTTGGGTGCTCCAAGGGTGCTACTTGTGGCGCCCTGGGTCTGTTCTGGTGGGGCCCATTGTTACCGCGTCGGAGCGAAGTAATGGGGGTCGTGATGGACGATCTCGATCATGATTCGGTCGGGATCCTCGAAGGCGAGGGTGTAGTAGCCGCGCCGGTAGCCGAGTTCGATAGGGCCGTCGCCGAGCAAATCTACGGAGAGATGATCGAGGTGTGCAGCCATGTCGTCGACGAGTTGCTTGCTGGCAACAGCGATCGCGAAGTGGCTGAGGCCGATCGCGTGGCGGTGATAGCCCGAGGCCGCGTGGGCCGGCTCGACCGGGCAGAGTACGACGACGGCATCGCGGCCATTGGTGAGCCGGGCGTATACCTGACTGCTGTCTGCCTCCAGGAATCCCAAGGGGGCAAGCGTCGTCCGGTAGAACGTCACTGACCTTGAGAGGTCAGAGACGTTCAGCTCGACATGACTGAACATCTGAGGAATCAGCTCCGGGTGACATGGATCAGACGTGATGGCCGCGCGGCGCCAGGATGCTGGTGCCGCAGAGCCATCTATGAGGCAACGTGCTCAGCGCATGCGGTCTGCTGCCCAGGCGAGGATGTCGGCCTTGGCTGCTGCCATCACGCCTCCGTGATCGGCTCCTTGGTAGAACTTGAAGGTCACGTCGTTGCCGACGGCACGAAGCTTCTCGGCGGTTAGTGCGGTCGCCGGTGGGTATGAGGTAAGGTCAGCCGTTCCTTGTCCAAGGAACACCGGATCGCTGTGACGGACGATCGGAATCTCTGCGTCACTCTCCAGGAGATCCAGCAGACGCGCTTCCTCCGCCGCGTCGACGGCGAACACGTCCGTGCTGGGCCTGCCAGCCAACTGTTGGGCGATCGCGGTGAAGCAAGTGGTGTCCATCGCTGCGGCCAGCAGTTGCTGACCAAACGGGGTGAGGTAGCCGGCCGGGTCGAAGTCAGGGTGCGTCGTTCGAAGGCCTGCGAGGATCAGCAGCACTGATGGATTAGCAGGTGTTTCAGGATCGAATGGCTTTGCTACTGACGCAGTGAGGCGCCACTGAGTCGTCGGCGCGGTGCCGACGCTCCCTCGGTAGTCGAGCTCCGGTGCGTAGCGTCGTACGGTGGCGCCGGTGAAGAGCGTGGCCTGAGCTCCTTGCGACTGCCCAACTGATAGCCAGGCTTCGCTGAGTGGCTCGTGAAGCTGCTGTGCCGCCCGCACGATGTCGATCACGCCGTACGCCTCAGAATTGCCGTTGAGGTAGGCGTGTTCGCCGTGTGTTCCCAAGCCCTCGTAGTCAGTGGCGACGATCGCATAGCCGGCGGCCAGCCAACTCTGCAGGAACTCGGTGTCACGTTGGGAACGGCCCGAACGCGAGTTGGCGCAAACATCTGCGACACCCACCGTGCCGTGCGCCCAGCTGACCACTGGCCAACCGGCCTTCGGCGCGTTCCCCCGCGGGATGAATACCGCCCCCGACACAGCGATCCTTCGCCCGTCATGGCTCGTGGAGCCGTAGTGAATCCGATACGCCTTCGCCGTGTTCGGCAGCCACAGCGTCTTGGGCAGGCGCTCGGACTTCAGGAGCTGACCGGGACCAGCGTTGCGGTTGGAAACGACAGGCCCAGGGGTGGCCGACCCGTGGTTCATCGTTCCGTCGGCCACCGCGCTGGCGGCTGTACCGGCGCCGGAAGCCGTCAGGGTAAGTAGCGCAATTAGCCCAGTCGTCCAGGCGCGCTTCGGATGCTTGAATCTCATTCAAGCATCCTCCTTCGGCGCGAGCGGACAGACTTCGGTACTGACTACCTATCTCAAAGGGCCGGGTACCTATCGGGCGTCGCTAGGCTTGGCCGCTCGAACGCGAGACTGACCTATCCCGCCGGGAACGGCTTGGTCCCCTGATGGCAGACTCGCCGCGTCGGCAGCAGTGGTCGCTAAGTGCTTGGTCGGAATATCGACAGATCTGCTCCCGAGCTCGCGACGGCGAGTCGCTCGTCCGGCGCCCAACTCACGAGGCGGGCTGGGAAGTTTCTTAGGTGAGTCAGAGTGACGCCACCGGGCTCTCTGACGGACACGCCGGATCCCTGTGGCTGCGACCGCCAGCCACCAGTCGCAAGCCTGCCATCCGGGGACCAAGCGAGCGTGTCGAGCCAGCCTTCGTACTTGTCCGCTGTATTCGGGCCACTGCCGGTCCGAAGATCCCACGTCGCGAGCACGGCCGACTGTCGTCCGTCATCGTCCTGTTGGTTCCATCCCCAGGCAAGGATGCCGTCGGGCGACCATGCAAGCGAGATCTGAGGATATGGCGAAGAGGCTTCGAATTGCCCGGCGGGAGCGCCATAGCAGCCGCGGTTCCAGAGATGGACACCTATTCGTCCCTGACCTGGATCATGGACACCTGCCGCTAGGAGGCCATCCGTTGACCAACTGATCGACCGAACCCCCTGTCCGAACACCGCCATCTCGACCGCCTCCTGATGGAAGTCCTCGTCGAGGACTAAGACGACGCCTCCCGTTGTGTCGACGATCTCGCCGCCCAACGCCAACTGACGGTCGGCACCCCAGCTTGCAGACAGGATCCGCTCAATTGATGGCGGGAGAACACAATGCTCGACTCGACCGCTCGGGTCATAGTGGGTGGCGAAGCCCCGTCCCGCACCATCATCCCCGCCGGCGACCGTTAGTCTGCCCTCCGGCGACCATGCGAGCGCGTGCACGAGTCCGTCAGGCTCGAGATCCCCGATGATGTGCCCGGCCGGGTCGTAGACATAGACAACCTCGCCATCCTCCGCCGTGTGCCACCCTACGGATAGCAGGCCGTCTGGTCCCCAAGCCAGCGCGGTGGGCTCACCTGCGCCTGGTACGACGGTCTCCCGCCAGCTCGTCATGTTCTCGGACGTCGACCGCTGATCTGGAACCGCCACTCTGCCTCCAAGGTCGTGGAATGTGTCGGCGGCAGTACGTCAGGCTCGGTGGACTTGGATCTAAGTCCACCGGCACGGTCGCGTTCCTGGCTTGACCAGTCAGATCGGCGAACGAGAGCGGTGGCTAGGATGACGAGATCCAAGCAGAGAACGCAGAGGGCGAAGGCGATACTCGTGAGGCGCCAGTCCCCGAGGCCTGCAAGGGCCACGACTGCAGCCAGGATCGAGAGTGCGTAGGCTTGGAGCGGCTCTGTCAGCGGCTGCCGATACGCCTTGATGATTGTCGGCAGTGCGGCAGTGATGTCGGTGAGAATGCTGAAGCAGATGGCCCAGAGTGGGGAGTCCGTTATCTGCCACAGCATGAGTCCACCTCCTGCGCAGACCGCGCAGACGACGTCGGCTCTGGTAAGACGGACTGAGCTGTGACCCCGGGTCAGGCCAATGACCAGGATCAGTGCCGGCCCGACCGCGTACGAAATGCTGAGCCAGGCAGCGGCGCCACGCCCGTCGAAGTGCTGAGCAACCCCGGCGATGAGCGGTGTCAGCATCCAGAAGCTCCAACTGACGAGGTTAGGGCTGGCGGTGCGTCGGTACGTCGCAATTGCGTAGGTACCGATGCATGCGAGCCGGAGCGCGACCGCGACAATCAGAAGTGTCATCCGGTCGCCTCAAGGGTCGTGGAGTAGTCCGCCCAACAAAAGTGCAGGGCTCGGTCGATCGCTGGGTCAGCCTCGACCGACCTACCGCACAGCGCTAGCCAAAGCCCCATGTCTGCCCCCTTACTTGTCAGGTAGCGCTACGCAAGCCCGTTCATCGTCGGTTCCCTGCAGCCCCACGGGCTCACCTGGCACAGGTATCTAGGTAGGTCCTGCCTTCAGATAGGTAGGTGCTACCGATGTTGAAGGGCGCGGCTGACCGCCAACCTTGCATGGACAGTGGGCTGGGGTCGGGCAGGCATGGATGCCCGCGGTGGTCCTGGCCGCGAAGTTCCGACGAGGGATCGCGGTGTCCGGTGCGGGCCGGTAGCTGCTTCGTGAGGTGTGTAGTGCCGACTACTGGGGATACATCGATGCTGGGTGAGAGATTTCATCGCGGCGATCAAACTGCTCTGACCGACATGTACCGCCTGTACGCCGGCCCGATGTTCGCGACTGCCTTCAGCATGCTGGGCGATCGTGAGTACGCGGCCGACGCCGTCCAGCGCGCCTTCGTCCAGGCATGGCAAGGGGCGGCCAAGTTCGACCCGAGCCGGGAGCTGAAACCGTGGCTTTACGCCATCACGAGGCGTGCCGCCATCGACGTCTATCGCCGTGAACACCGTTCGGCGAAGAATCTGTCGCTGGACGTGTCGTGGGAGGCGGAGGCGTTGCAGGCGGACAACCCCTCGTTGGAGGACGCCTGGCAGGCCTGGCAGGTTCGTGAAGCGCTGGAGAAGCTTCATCCGGACGAGCGGCGGGTTCTGCAGCTCGCCTATTTCGACGGGTACTCGCAGAGCGAGATCGCCAAGGTCCTGGACGTTGCCCTCGGCACCGTTAAGAGCCGGACGGCCAGAGCACAACGCCGCCTCAAGGAGTTGCTGGATCACCTCCGTGACTCCGATCCGCTGGACGCTAGCTCTTGACCAAGATCGGATGCCTACATTGAGTTCACGAACGAGCGGAGGACCCACCGTGAGTGATATCGAGCTGAATAGGGCGCTTTGGGAGCAGTTGGTGACCGCTCACTCCGAGGCGACCAGTGACTACTACGATGTTGAAGGCTTTCTGGCTGGCAAGTCGGTACTGGGCGAGATCTGTATTGACGAGGTCGGGGCTGTAGACGGCGTCGACCTCCTTCATCTGCAGTGCCATTTCGGGTTGGACTCTTTGGATTGGGCGCGGCGAGGTGCCCGGGTGACCGGAGTCGATTTCTCGCCGGCCGCGATTGCGCTGGCTCGCGAGCTGGCCCTGCGTGCAGGGCTGCCGGCAACGTTCGTGGAGGCAGATGCGCAGAGACTGCCGGAGTCGTTGGACGGGCAATTCGATGTGGTGTTCGCGTCGTACGGCGCTTTGTGCTGGATTGGTGACCTGGACGCGTGGTTCGGCGGGGCGTGGCGGGCACTTCGGCCAGGAGGACGGCTGGTGTTGGTTGAGCTGCATCCAATCTCGCTAGCCGTCGACTCTGTAGATCCGTTGGTGTTTGGTGAGCCGTTGACCGGAGCCGCGCCACACGTTGATCGATGGGAAGACAGCTATGCGGGCGGCGCCTCGGTGTCGCAGGACTATGTCGCCTTCCCGCATGGGCTCGGTGAGATCGTCACGGCGGCGGCGCGGTCCGGGCTGATCATCGAGAGCCTCACCGACTACGTCGCAGAGTCGCAGGAGCACCGGTCCGACGTGATGACCCGTGGCGACGACGGCAAGTACCGACTGCGGATCGGCGGGCAGGACATGCCGCTCACCTACGCACTGCAGGCTCGGAGGCAATTCGAGTGAAGCTCGACATCGAGTCGATTCGCCATGATTACGCGCTGATCGAGTCCGGCGTGACGTCACTGAACCGCAGGCGGATCCTGTCCGACCTGGCCGAGGACCTGGCCGTAATCGGCTACCCGCGCTCATGATCGAGGTCCGCGCGATCGCTCCGGGCGATGAACGAGCGGTCGCGCAGTTCCTCGACCTGGCCGGCAGCGGTACGACGGTCGTGGTCCACGGCATCACCTTCGACGCAACGACCTTGCCGGGGCTGATTGTCGAGCGGAATGGTGAGATCGACGGCCTGCTCACCTACGGCATACAGGGCGACGATTTCGAGGTGGTTACCCTGCAGGCAGCCGAGCGCCGGACGGGAGTCGGCGCGGCGCTGCTGGCCGCGGCGACCGAGATCGCCCGGAAGGCCGCCGAGCGGCGGTTGTGGCTCGTCACTACCAACGACAACGTCGACGCCCTCCGGTTCTACCAACGACGTGGTCTGCGGATGGTCGCGGTTGCCGCCGGAGCCGTGGACCAGTCTCGCAAGGTGAAGCCGACCATCCCGGAGGTTGGCGACTACGGGATTCCCGCTGCGTGATGAGATCACACTGGAAGTCTCCCTCTAGCCAGGCTGCCCGGCAGTGTCAGGCTTGGGTGTTGTCGGGTATCGGAGCCAGGCGTGATTGGTGGGTTGGGGAGCGTTCCACTCGGCAGCCAGTGTCTCGTCATCGGATAGCAGCCCAACCTCTTGGTCCAAGGACTCGTCGGCCTCTCTTAGCCTCCGCGATCTCGCCGTGTGAACCGGGTGGGGTGCGGGCTGCGTACTGAGCCACGTTATGACGTTTCGTCGTGGAGGGCAGCGAGGCAATGGACGCGGATGCTGATGCAACCATCGAGATGGCGCTGACTGAGCCGGATAAGGGCCCTAACCAGCCAGCTGGAAGGTCTGGGGCCGGCCTGCTGCTGGTGTTCGCTGTCGCCGGGGCCTTAGTGGCGCTGTCGCTTGGAATCTATGGCCGGACACACGTCCCCACCGGGCGACCGCTGGCGCTGTTGATCGGCTTCACGGAGATGACTCCGATGAAGGTGTGGCTCGCCACTGCGGGAGTGCTGCTCGGCATCTTCCAACTCGTCTCGGCGGCGTGGATGTGGGGTCGGCTGCCTGCCGCAAGAAAGATGCCTAAAGTACTGCCGCTGTGGCATCGGTGGAGTGGGTCGATCGCCTTCCTAGCCACGCTCCCAGTGGCCTACCACTGTCTATGGAGCCTGGGCTACAGCACAGTCGGTGCCCGAGCCGCGCTCCACTCCCTCTTTGGGTGCGCCTTCTATGGCGCTTTTACCACCAAGATGCTCGTACTTCGGTCCAAAGCGCTGCCGGGCTGGGCCTTGCCTGCTGCCGGTGGCCTGCTGTTCGCCCTGCTGATCGGGGCCTGGGCGACGGCCGGATTGTGGTACTTCACGCAATCCGGCGTACCGCTGCGTTGACAATCTCGCGACTAGGAGCAAATCGAATGACCAAGCCAGTGTCCGCTGTCGAGCGCCGGACAGTTCTGTTGGCAGGCGGTGCAGTGGCGACAACCACGGCACTGACCGGATGTGTGATCAAGCAGGAGGCCCCGCCAGTGGCGACGCAACCGCAACCGCGGGTCTCGTCGCCTCAGCCAGAGAGCCCGAGCGCAGGGTCGGAGGTGCCGACCGATCCGCCGCTCGCCCAGGTCGCGGACATCCCGGCCGGCGGTGGCGTGGTGCTCAAGGAGCAGAAGGTTGTGCTCACCAAGGACGGCAGCGGCAAGATCGCTGCGTTCTCCGCGGTCTGCACTCATCAGGGATGTGCTGTGACCGATGTGACGGGCGGAACGATCAACTGTCCCTGTCACAAGAGCAAGTTCGACGCGGCCAGTGGCGAACGGGTCGCTGGGCCCGCGAAGAAGCCACTCCCGTCTGTGGCCGTTGTGGAGCGCAACGGCGCTGTCTACCAGGCGTAGCGAGGACCTGACGTGTTCAAAAGCCTGCCCACTATGCTTTGGGTGATCGGGGCAACAGTAGCTGTGACGTGCTTCAGCCCGGTCGTCGGCGACGTGGTGACAAGCGCGCCTGTACCAGTGGTGGCGCCTCCCGCCGTCGGGGCATCTGATGAACCAACGATCGCTCCCTCTGGGCAGCCATCGGCTGAGCCGTCTGGACCGCCATCGGCCGTACCAGGTTCCGAGTCGCCTGGCGAGCCATCGGTCGGCACTGGTGCTTTGCCGCCGACAGAGGCACCCGGTACCACTCCTCCCGGCGACGATGGGACGGAGAGAGCCGTTGTTGTCAAGGGCGGCACGACGAAGCTCGGACCGACGGCGGTCGATGCTGAGGGCTTCACGCTCTACTTGTCGACTCTGGACGGCACGGATCCACCGGTGTCGGTGTGCAACACCAAGACTTGTCTGTCTGCGTGGAAGCCTGTCTACGTTCGCGACGGTGCGCCCGTTGCCGGCGCTGGCGTCGAGCAGTCCAAGCTCGGCACTGTCGTTCGTCGAGACAAGGATGTGCAGGCGACCTTGGGCGGCTGGCCCCTCTATCGGTTTGCCAAGGACCAGAAGCCAGGCGACGTTCTAGGCGAGGGGCTCAAGGGGACTTGGCACGCGATCAGCCCCGAGGGCAAGAAGGCCGTTGCGAGTACACCCTGACCATCCGCAATTGGAGGCAGCAGTAGTGGGGTTCAATCCGCGGCTTGTCTCAGCCGCTTTGCTGGTATCCCTGACGACAATCGGATGTGGCGCCGGTGCGCAGCCGTCCGAAGGACAGTCCTCCTCGGTGCGCGAGGTCGCATCGGCGACAGGGAAGTCTGTACGCATTCCTGTCCGGCCCGAGCGCCTCGTGGTGGATTGGATCACCTTCGACAACCTGATCGCATTGGACGCTGACCTGACCGAGGTTGCTGGCGCGTTTGGCCTTGAGTACTTTCGGAAGGATCCCAGTCTGTCGCCAGTCATGGTCGCGAAGGCGACCGAGGCCGGAGTGTCTGCCATCGGCGAGGCGTTCGAGCCGAAGTATGAGGCGGTTGGAGCACTCAAACCGGACGCGTTCCTGCTGGCCAAGGATCAGACCACCGACGAGGTGATCACCAAGCTCGAGGCGATTGCCCCTGTTGTCGTCTACACCGTTCCAGATGGGCGGAGGTCATTCGACGACTGGCGCTCGTCCTTACGAGCCACTGCAGGAGTGCTGAATCTGCAGTCCATGGCGGAGGCCTACATCACAAGCTACGACGATAAGGTCGCTGACTTCCGGACGGAGCATCCCGAGGTGGTCGACGGATTGGAAGTGACGGTTGGCAAGGTCACGAACGACAATGTAGCCGTGTCGATGTACAAGCGGAACCTGGGCACGAATGTCGTCGACGAGTTGGGTCTCATCAGGCCCGCAGCGCAGCGCGCACAGAAGGTCGATGCCTACCAATCGTTCGCCGTTAGCCTCGAGCGGCTCGACTTGCTGGACGCCGACATCATCTTTCTCGAGCAGCGGCAGGCAGATACGGGCTTTATGACCAGCAACGAGTTGTGGAAGCGCCTCAGAGCAGTGCAGAGCAATCGTGTGTTCTTTGTCAAGAACTATTGGCAGTCTGGCGGCGCCGGTTCCGCCAAGCAGGTCCTCGACGATGCGATCGCGGCACTGATGAAGAAGTGAGTGAACCACTTCATGGTTCGCCTGCGTATTGCAGGTGATCGGGCACCGTTCGGCCATTGGAGGTTGTATGTCCGCCCCACGCTCTCTGCTCGTCGCAATCATCACCGTGACAAGCCTGGCCCTGACGACTGGTCCTGCTTGGGCCGAACCGGACACCAGGCCGCCGACGATGCCGTCGGATCTGAAGGTCAGTCAGCTCACCGCGACAACGGTGACCTTCGACTGGCAGCCGTCGACCGATGACTCGGGTCCGGTGCGGTACGACGTCCGCGTCGCATCGGGGGGCTGGGAGGCGATCGCGTTGGGGACCAGCCAGTTGTTCGGCGGTTTCGACGCAGGTACGTCGTACCAGGCCAGCGTGCGGGCTGTTGATCCGGCCGGCAACCGTTCGGAACCAGCGCTCATCGGTTTCACCACGCTGTCTTGGTCGGTACCAGCACCCCCGACGCCGGGAAACCTACGCGCAGTCATCTCTGCTGGTCGTCTCCAGAGCATCGCGTGGGATGCAGTACCGGACAGTGGAGCAGTTACCTACTCGCTCTACTCAGGATCGTCGTTCGTGGCAGGCGCAGTAGGCACTCAGCTCACCGCAGCACACCTCATCAACAACGAGTGTGTCGAGCCCGGCAGCACGCATTCGCTGACCGTGCGAGCGGTTGGGGTGGACGGGCAACTATCAGGCCAGAGCGCACCGTTGACCGTCACTTTTCCCTTGGCCTAGGGGCGACGGACCTTCGGAGCCAAGTGATGCTGACAATCAGGGAAGTGCGATCTGACGCCGACTATCAGGCGTGGCGCTGGGTGCGGATGGTCGTACATCCCAACGAACGCTGCCCCAGTACAGCGGACCTGCAAGAAATGGCTACTCCCGAACGACTTCTCGTGCTCGCGGAGTCGGAGGGCCAGGTGTTTGGCAGCGGCTTGGCAGACCGGTCTGAGGAAGCAGAGCGGGCGTTTCTCGCCCCGCGCGTTCTACCTGAGTGGCGCCGTCGCGGGGTCGGTACTGAGTTGCTCGAGGCATTGGTCGATCACGCCGTGGATCACGGCTACAGCAGAGCCGGTTCAGGGGTAGGAGACGAGGGATCACTGGCGTTCGCCGAACGATTTGGTTTCGTTGAAACGGATCGCCAGATCGAGCAGGTGCGGATGATCGGTGTTGAGGCGCAGCCGACCCCACCGCAGGGGTACGAGATTGTTGCAGTCGCCGACCGCCCGGAGCTGTGGCAGGCCGCATACTCGCAGGTCGCGGTTGCGACCTTCCCTGACATGGATGTGCCAAGTCTTCTCCAGGTGTCGCTCGAAGATTGGGAATGCGAGTGGATCAATGAGCCTGCGGCGATGTTCGTCGCGGTCGCTGACGGCAAGGTGGTCGGCGTTGCTGGCCTGATGCTGGACTCGGATCTGCCGCATCGAGCGGAGGTTGCCTACACGGGAGTGCGGAGAGAGTGGCGCGGTCGATCGGTCGCCTCCACCCTCAAGCGAACCAGTATGGCATGGGCTGCGGCACACGGCATCACCGAGATCTACACCTGGACCCAGGCTGGCAACGCGAACATGCGTCGCCTGAACGAACACCTCGGCTTCACCTACGGCGCTGTCAGCATCAGCGTCAGAGGTGCCGTCCCCGTCGGCCAGCTAGCGGACGAAGGGAGCAATCCAGCACCGGCGGAAGAACCCGCTTGCTAGGTACGCAATCGATGATCTGGACCTGAGGAGAAGGATGAAGAGATCGTGGCGGTCAGTTGCGGCGGGCGTATCGCTTGCTGTGCTGACACCTATGGTGTGTGCCGTGCCCGCAACGGCGGCGGACGAGCGCGTGGCTGTGCTCCTGGTCAATGAGGGACTTTCCCGTGACAACGCTACCTGGGTGATGGAGGCCGATCCTGTCAGTGCGACAGTGAAGCTGGCCAGGGCAGTCCCCGGAGCCGTCGGCAAGTATCAGCTGTGGCAAATGCGGCCACATCCATTCCCGGCGGATCACCCGTTCGATGGCACACAGATCGTCAACGTCGGCACGGGCAAGTGCTTGGCGGATGATGGGCAATTCGACGCTCAGGCCTTGATCTTGGTCGACTGTGCATTCGCCTATGTCAACGGGTGGAAGTGGCCGCTGCCAAGTGGCGAGCAGACACCCGGGCCGTTGAGGCCGTGGAGCACGTTCACCGCCCGTACGCCGGTACCAACGACAGGTACTGCGGTGGCTCAGGTACTCCACCAGTTGAGTGCGGCCGAGGCTGGCGAGTACGGCGACGTGTCGCGCTGGCGGACTGTTCGCAGCTGAAATATGTCGGCGCTCGGGCGAAACGAGGGAGATTGTGGATCCGGAACTGACCTATCGGCTGGGTTCGAGCTTGCAAAGCTTGCTCGCGCTCGGCGACCACGACTGGACCCTTGAGGAGGTCAGGTACGCAGCTAACTCGCCAACCACCGCCGGACTGTACCGGGTGCGATTCGGTGACAAGTCGTTGTTCGTCAAGGTGCTGCGGTCGTATCGACTCTGGCCGCAGCTCGCGTTGCTGCCAGCCGAGTTCCAGACCCTGGCCGTGAGAGGCGACCTCTGGCGCTACGAGGCGGATGTCTACATTGACGGACTTACCTACTCGCTGCCGACCGGGCTGCGGCTGCCAGAGCTCTACGGTGTCGATCTGCTCGACGACGACCATCTCGTGATGGTGATGGAAGACGTACGCACGACGGAATCAGCGTGGGACCGCGAACGGTACGGGGCCGCGGCGCAGTTGCTCGGCCGCTTGAACGTCAGGCTGACCAGAAACGACACCCTGCCGGCAGCAATCGACAGGACTCCAGGCCGGTTCACCAGCATGATGGTCAGCGGGTTCGTCGAGCAGTTCGCGTTGCCCCCGCTGCTCGACCCAACCACCTGGGAGCACCCGCTGTTGGCTGGCTCGAACCTTCGCCACGACCTGGAGGAACTGGCGTCGAGAATCCCGCAGGTACTCCAGGAGTTGGCCGGTCGCCCGCACCTGATGAGTCATGGCGACGCTTGCCCGCAGAACCTACTCATACCGACCGACGCCTCCGACACCTTCGTCGGGATCGATTGGTCGCCTGGCGGAATGGTCGCCGCTGGCGACGACCTTGGTCAGCTGCTGATCGGCCGCGCCCACTCCGGCGAGCTGACCGTCGCCGAGCTCGCCGAACTCCGCGAGCTCCTGATAGATCGCTACCACGCCGGGCTCGTCAGCGAGGGATGCAGCAACATCACCACAGACGACGTGCGGACCGGACTCGACAGCGCTCTGATGCTGCGAAGCGCTTTCGCGTCACTGCCCCTTAACCGAATGGCTGAGCCAATGACGGAGGAGCTGGAGCAACTGGTGGGCCAGAGGCTAGAACTAACCCGCTACCTGGTCGAGCTTGGGACTGTCAGCCTTGGCAGATGATCAACGAGTCGCGCCAGTCTTGTGTCTCTGCTCTAAGCGGCTGCCCCAGCGACACAGGGCTATACGCGAAGAACCGAACGGGTGGCCGTCGTCGTAGCGGTAGTTGTCGGCATGCTCATGCCGGCTCCGTTGCGATAGGTCGCCGCCGAACGCGGTGAGCGAAGAAGAGGACCTGAGAAATGAAGCAGACAGCGCGCGCCCTGAGCGTCGTGGCGATGTTGAGCCTGGCAGCCTGTAGCGCATCGACAGAGGCCGGATCTGGCGCGACGACAGGGGCGTCGCCCTCCAGCGCACCTTCCACAGGTAACACGGAGCCCGCTTCTCCGGCGTCAGATGATGGTGCAACTGTCAAGCCTGGTCCAATCTCGTTGGCAGTGAAGACCACCACGTTCAAGGGAACTCAGGCGCAGATCGTCACGCTTAACGGTTGGACGGCATATCGGTTCGAAGGCGATGCGCACAAGCCATCGGAGGTCAGGTGCCTGTATGACTGCCTGGAGACCTGGCCCGCAGCGTTGACCGATGGCTCGCCGATCCAGGCGACTGGGATCGACAGATCCCTTGTTGGAACAGTGAAACGCAAGGATGGGCTTGTTCAGGTGACTCTTGGTGGCTGGCCGCTGTACCGCTTCAAGCAAGACAAGTCGGCAACCGACACCAAGGGAGAAGGAGTTGGCGGCAACTGGTCTGTCATCAGGCCCGACAGCAAGCCTGTCATCAAGAAGAGCTGACGCAATCGACGCCTGGCGGCTGACTAGTGATCGCGGTGAGGATTCGTGGATTCGCGTCTCCAGGATTCCAGATCACGCGGTCGGCCTGTGAGCCGCTGGCTGACGGACGCTGCAGGCGGTCTGCCGCGGACATTCTGGTACTTGTGGACGGCATCGCTGATCAACCGCACAGGGGCTGTCGCGCAGTTGTACCTCGGCGTGTATCTCCTGGCGGTTCGCGGCTTCGACGCCTCGTACGCCGGACTCGTCGTTGGTCTGGGTGGAATCGGTACGGCGTTGGGGGCTCTGCCTGGTGGCGTACTCGCGGACAGGTGGGGCCGGCGACCGGTCACCTTGAGCGGTTCTGTTCTGGCTGCGCTGGCGATGTTCTCTCTCGGCTTGGCGACGAGCCAGTTGTTGATCCTCGGCATCGCCATGGTCCTCGGGGTCTTCCAGGGAATGGTCAGGCCTGCGTTCACCGCCTCGATCATCGATGTGGTGAGGCCGGATGATCGCGTTCGCGCCTTGAACTTGAACTACTGGGCGTTCAACCTGGGCTCAGGTATTGCAGCCGTTCTGGCCGGATTCCTGGTCAGGGCGGAGCCAATGCTCTTGTTCGCAGTGAACGCCGGTGTCTTGCTGTGCTCAAGCATCCTGCTCGCCGTGAAGGTGCCCGAAACCAGGCCGAGCTCGCCGGTGGAGCAATCTGAGCCGATCGGTCTGGGGGTGGTTCTCCGAGATCGGACCTTCATGATCTTCGTCGGTCTGACCCTGCTGGGCTGGGCGATGATCGAGACGAACAAGATCCTGCCCGTCTCGGTCATCGATGACGGTCTGGACGTCACGGCGTACGGACAGGTCATCGTGGTGAACATGGCTCTGATCGTCGCAGGACAGCTCTTCCTGCCGAAGGTCACCAGACAGTTTCGTCGTGAACACGTGTTGGCTGTGTCCGTTCTTCTGGCCGGCTGCGGTTTCGGCTCGGCTGTCTTCGTAGACTCGTTGTGGGGCTACGCGCTGACTGTTGCAGTCTGGACTCTTGGCGAGATGCTCATGACCGTGGCCAACTCCGCTGTGGCTGTGGAGCTATCTCCGGTCGATGCCCGAGCCCGCTATCTGGGCGTCTTTGCCTTTGGCCTCACCGGCGCGATGTTCGTCGGCCCGGCCGTGGGCGGTCTCGTTGCCGACCAGTTTGGGACAGGAGCCCTCTGGGCGGGCGTGTTCTGCCTCGGACTGATCCTGGCTGTAGGGAACGCCGCGGCAGGCCCACCTCGGAGGCGTCGAATAACCAGCCTGCAGGCGTTGGACGAGTCCGCGACGACGGTCGAGGTGTCCGGAAGCAATCCGCGGCCGTAACTCGGAAGAACCAGATAGCCCCGCCGGTCGTAGTCGCTACTGGGCAAATGCCGTCTCGCTACGAAGGAGCTCGATCATGCAGAGCCGGTTCTAAAGGAAGCGCGATGGTGGCGAATGGCGGCGTTCAGCGCGGGGTGGCCGATGCTTTCCAGTCGGGGCCTGGTCGGGCTCTGGGCTCCTGTAGCACCTTCCTTCGTGCGCTCTGCGTTCGATGCTGGCCAGGACAGACTCATCGGCTCTAACACGACCTAAGGCTCCTGTTCCATGAGAACCGAATGGTGCCTCGGACTGCGCACACAGCATAGATGAGGCAGCGCCGGTCTCCCATCACGCAGTTGTGCCTGGCGTCTGTCTCGCCTGATCAATGGTCAGGGAGACAACCCCGACAGAGCCGGCGAACCGATGTCGGCAGTGCGAGCGTATTGGGTTTGACCATTGAACTGGCAGGTCCGCCTTCGGGCAGGGTGCGTGTGGCAACGATTGGAGCGAGCTCGATAAACTACGCGCTGCGGCTGAGCGACTCGGAACTTCTGCGGTATCGCATGATGGCCGAGCGTGCCGCAGCCCGGCAGCAGATGGTGGCGGACGGCCTGGTGTCAGGTGGTGAACTGGCTGCATGGTCCCTAGAGCTGGCCGAGGTCGACCGGTGGACTGAACGCCCAACCGTCAGCCTCCCTACCTTCGCTGTGGTGGTCCGTCGAGGCTCCTAATGTGTCGGTGGCTGCTGTGACTGAGGGGTTCCTCATCTTCTCAATGCGTGTCCATGGTGAGTGTTGGGCAGTAATCGAGGCGATGGCTGCTGTTTCAATTCAAGGGAGTGAGAAATGCGTCCTACTTTCAAGGCTACGATCTCGAGCGTAGTACTCGCATGTTCGGTTGCCGTGCTTACCTCGTCCGTTACAAGTCAAGCCGCGACAGCCCTCTCCGTGAGCGATGAGCATGGGCGAATCCTTGCGGGGGACATCTTTGATGAATGTCACGACTTCGAGCAGAACGCTTGCCCGAGGCCCTAAGCTCAAGACCAGCCGACCGTCGATCCGTTTGTCGTGGCCATGCTCGGCGAGCTCGGGCTCTACTGCGGATCGTTATCCAGGCTGATCCCGAGGTCGTGGGCACGTTGAGCGACGTGGCGGCGCGAGCTCACCGAGAGCTTGCGGAGGATTGCTGCCACATGATGGTCGACGGTCCGCACCGAGACGACTAGCTCGTCAGCGATGTCCGAGTTTGTCATGCCGCCCGCAACCAGTGTCGCAATGTGCTGCTCACGCGAGGTCAGGCCCGCGGGGTTGGCTCGAGTCTCTGGGGCTTGGGCGCGCGGAAGGCTCGCGACACCGAGCATGCGCAATCGCCTGCGTACCCGACGTGCGGCCAGGTCAGCGCCGAGGCCGGCAAAGATGTGGTACGCCTCCGTAGTCGGTCCAGGGAGTCCGGAGGAGGCAAGCTCGAGCGCCTCGTCGTAATCTGCATTGAGCCGCCGCCAACGCTCGGCAGCTTCTGACCAATCGTCGGGAGTTACTCCCTCGATGAGGTCCATGAGCCGCTTGGCCTGCCGAAGCAGCGGGATGGCAACGTGCCCGATTTTCAGGTCATTGAGTTCCGCCCACGCCCGCCTTGCCTGCTCCGAGTGCTCATGCAGCCAGCACCACTCGAGCGTGGCGATGCCTGCGTACGAGATGCCTACCGGCGACTGCTGCCGCGCGGCCTCAGATCGAACTAGTCGCAGCCGCGCTTCAGCCTCTGGGTGGCCGCTCCGGACGAGAAGGCGTGCCTCGAACATCAGGAGATAGAGGTTCTGGCGTCCGGGGTCGGAGAGCTCGATGTGGGCTCTCGCGTAGATCGACTGTGCAGCCTGCCACTGGCCTCGGCGTACGAGTAACATTGCCCGATGCAACTCGATATCCATCAGGTTGCCCCAAAGTGCATGTTCGTGCGTGTACTCGAGGCCAGTCTCGATGATCTGCGTCAGCTCGTCCCAGCGCTCGAGCCGGTAGAGCATCTGGCTGAGATTGATGTACGCCCGGCCCGTGGCTTCGTGTGCTTTGGCCGCCGTCGCTACAGCCAGACTCTGGTGAAGGTATCGCAGCCCGTCGAGGTCCCCGATATTGCATAGGGTGACGCCGAGATAGTTCAGGCTCAATGCCGCAAGGTCATCTCGCCGAGCTTCTATGGCCACTGCATGGGCTGCTCTCAGACGTGCGATGGCCTGCTCGCCCTCCACGCCGGCCAAGACTCCGACGATGCTCTGCTCGGTTACAGCAGCTGCTTGGGCACTGAGCGATGGTGTCCGCCCAGCCTCGTCAACGGCCCGGTCTGCGGATTCGATCGCGCCATCGGTGTCACCGTCGAGGTACTGACAACGAGAGAGGCGGACGAACGCCTCTGCCAGCTTGATTGAGTCTCCCGCCGTCTGCAGACGCTCGACGGCCTCCTTGCCTACTGAGACTGCTTGCGAGTAGTGGCCAGCCAAGTACAGCTGCCAACAGTGGGCGCTGAGCAGTTCAGTGACTTCGTGCTCGCTGAGCGATCCGGCGTGGCGCAGCGCTAGTTCGAAATGCATCAGGGCCTGGTCATGCGACCCGGCCTCGGCTGCCTCGTATCCAGCCGCCGGCGCGAATTCGATGATCCTGTCGATGGCGCCGGCCTCAACCGCGTGGTGGACCAGCCGGGCCAGCTCAGGCTGCGTCCTAGATGCCAGCATGGTGTCTAGAACCCTCTGGTTCAGACGCCGACGTCGGAGCGCGGAGAGGCTGCTTTCGACCGCGCGGCGGGCCAATTCATGCCGAAACGCGATGGTGTGACTGCCGTGTGTGGTTTGTATGACGAGCATGCCGAGGCTCTCAGCAGCGGTGGCCAATTCCAGACGGCCACCCAGTAGGTCGCTAGCCAAACCGGTGTCGATCGACATCGGAATGACCGACAGCTGTTCGAGTACGGCGATGGACTCCGGATCAAGGTGAGCTACCCGGGCGAGGACGACATCGCGAACCGACAACGGCACACCTTCACGCGGCGCAGCCAGCACCTCGGTCACGTAGAACGGGTTTCCACCTGTCAGCTTCGCCAGGTCCAGTGGCCGCCAACCGGATCCGGCAGCGAGCGTCTCCACGGCAGCGGACGACAAAGGGTCTAGCGAGACTCGGTGCACGGCGTCGCCGACAGCGACGGCCAACAGCCGGCGGAGAGCCTGCCGCCGAGAAAGATCCTCCGGCCGGAGTGTTAGCAGCATCAGGAGTGGCCAGCGATTCAGCCGCCGTAGCAGATAGTGAAGCAGGTCGATCGTTGCCTCGTCCGCCCAGTGGACGTCTTCGAGCAACAACACCACGCGATCAGGTCCGCTGAACTCGGCATCGAGGCCGTTCAGAATGGCTTCCTGGTCAGCAGATTCAAGAGCAGTTGCCAACGGCCCGCTCATGCCACGCATCGCGTCGCGGAAGGCACCCAGCGGACGGGTGACGTAGAGATCGTCGCAGGCTCCCCTCAAAACCCTGACCTCCGGGCCGACGGATTGAATGAATCGCTCAACCAGACTGGTCTTACCGACGCCGGCCTCTCCTGAAATTAGCAGGCAGCGGCCGTCTCCCGTCGTGGCTGCGGCCAAGGCGCGCGTCATGACCTCGAGCTGATGTTCCCGCTCGAGCAGTAGATTGCCAGCCGACAGACCCATGAAATAGCCGCCCCGATAGTCCAACACGCGCAGCGAGTGCCCGGCGAAAGTCTAGCGAGACATCCCGTCCCAGTCAGGCAATCATGCAAGCGTTTGGCATTCGGAATTGGGGATAGCCGACTGAACCCGGCCCGTTCCGTTGGTAGGTGCTCCCGGGCGAGTCTTGAGGAGCCTCGCCCGGGAGCAGCAGTGGAGACCCGAGTCCCTGACGACCGCTCCGCGCGCTGCGGGGGCCTGACAACTCGTGAGGCCAAGTCATCGGCCATGCGCGCGGGTCGCCGTGCCTCCGTACATCAGTACGCACCATCCACGGAATCGGTTCAGTGACAGACCGGGGCAACGAGCGGGTGACTATTGCGCGCGCTGCGGAACCGGTTGAAGTAGCGGCGGCGTACTGAGCTGTAAGTCCGACTACTTTCTGCAAAGGAACGACCATGCTCCGATCGAAGGTTCTCTCCCGACGTGCAGCCGCGGTCGTCGGTCTGTGCGCGGTGTCGCTAGTTGCGGCTCCGGGTCTAGCCGGCGCGACCCCAGACGCCAGAGTTGCATCGGCATCGACGACTGCGATCTTCTTTAGGACCTACCAGATCGGCGTGGGAGCCGACAAGGTCCAGTTCGCCCCGTCGGACCGCAGGTCCAACTCGCCCCTCACGTTCGTGCCGGCATTCGTGCCGGATCGGCGGTTCTCTGGGGCGACGGTCGGGGACCCCAACACGCCGAGAGACCGACAGTGGGCGATCGTGTCAAGCCTCGAGCCGGGTGCCAGAAGCATCGTCAATCGTGCAACCGAGACGTGTGCCGATATCGAGGAGGATCGTGAGAGGACGCCGGCAGTTGATCCGGACGGACGGGACCCGATGGGTGCTCGCGTGGTACTGCGGACCTGTGACGGGACGAAGAGCCAGCGCTGGAAAGTGGTGACCGCGAGCGGCAACTCGACCCATTTCGTCAACTTGTTCACGAATCTGGTGTTTACGCAGACCGGTGACGCAATCACGTTACAGCCATTCCAGAAACGACTGACGGGACAGTTATACGGCTCGACCTTCGTACAGGTGGTTGCGGGCTAGCCGCGCTCCTCGGGACGTAGTGAACGAGAACCGATCTAACGTCGGCCGCGTATGTCTCTGCAAGCTCGCGACCGTCGGATCGGAGAGGCTGATGGCAGATGACTTGGCCAGCAAGGCCCTCGTGCAGCCGGTCTGCCCGGAATGCGGTGGGCCGGCGACCGTCGTCGATCGGTTTGTCCTGTACTGCACGACTGGTCCAGTGCTGCATATCCGGACGACTTGCCAGTCGCCGCATCACTTCGCCGAGGAGTTCTCAGTCCAGGCCGAGTGACGCTGCGATTTTGGCCGCCTCACGCCGGCTCGATACTCCGAGTGTGCGGAGGATTGCCGATACATGATGATCGACAGTACGCCGGGACAGAACCAACTCAGTCGCGATGTCGGCGTTGGTCCTGGCGCTGGCGAGTAGTCGCAGGACATCGAGCTGTCGATCTGTGAGGCCGACAGGATTGGCTCTGGTGTGTACCGGGCTTCGACGTGGAAGGCGGGTGACGCCGAGCCTCCTCAAGTCGGCCCTGGCCAGATCGGCGGCTGGCCTTGCGCCCAGGTCATCGAGTTTCCAGATGGCAGCCATAGCGCGATCGACATCACTGGACGTTGCCTCGAAGAGGGCATGCTCGTAGGTGTTCTCCGTCAGTTCGGCCGCGCGCTCCCAGTCTCCCGTGATGGCTGCCGTGTATACCTCCGGACAACCTTCGAAGGGCTCGACCTGCAAGCCTGCCTTGCTCAGATAGAAGAAGATCTCGCCCATGATGTGCCTCAGGCCGTCGGGAACCGGTCGCTCCATGGCTCTGAGATAGATCGTCTCGGCCGCTTCTTTGCGTTGGCTCAGCCAAGCCCACTCCGCTCCACCGAGCCCGGAGTACAGGATTCCAATCAGTGATTCCTGTGCCCAGGCGCGGCGCCATGCACTGGTGAGGAGCGTCTCGGCGTCGGTGAGGAGGCCGCGTCGCGCGAGAATTCGGCCGAGCACGGGCATGCTGTAGACGGCGAACATTCCCGGATCGTCGGGAGCATCCATCAACTGACGGAGCCGGTCCTCGGCAGCGTCCATCATGCCCAGACGAAGGTCCAACTGTGCTTGATGGACTTCGAGATCGTAGGCATGTGACCAGATCCCGTGGTTCGCGACGAACGTCAGGCCGTCGGCTAAGCAGCTTGCGAGCTCTGCTAATCGGTCTTCCCTGAAGAGCACTGCTGCGAGGCTGGTGTATGCCCGAGCTGCCGATTCGTGGTCGCCAGAATCGAGCGCCGATTTCAGACTGTCGCGGATGCATTCCAGTCCATCCGGATTTCCGTCGTATGCGTAGGTAACACCGAGATAGTTGAGGCACAACGCGGCCAGATCGGTGCGGCCGACCTCGAGTGCCAGCTTCCTGGCCTGGCGGAGTTCGGCCGGTGCATGTCCCTGCCTGGCCAGGGTGATGATCATCGACCGATATGCCGAGATCGAGGCGAGTGCCTCCCTCGAACCAGCGCCCTCGGCGAGCTCGCCGGCCCGCTCGATCCCGGCCATCGCCTTCTGGGTATCGCCGGCTAAGTAGTGGCTGCGGGAGACTCGCAGCAGTGTCTCGGCGAGCTCCGCCGGCCGGCCAACCTGCTTGCTCAACCTGATTGCTTCGCCGCCGACCTGTACAGCATCGAAGAATCGATGCGCGATATGAAGCTCCCAAGCGTAGTCGTCCAGGAGTGAAGCACGTTCTCCCAGTGGTAGCTGATCGGCGTGCGGCATGACAGCGCCGAACGTTGCTGCCGCCTCATGATGCGATCCCGCGGCTGATGCGGCCCTAGCGACCGCTGGACCGTACTTGAGGATCGTCGGGACGTCTCTTGCGGCCACGGCGTGGTGAATCACCCGCGGAAGGTCGGGATCTGACTCCGCCAGGAGGGCGTCGACAAGTGACGCGTTGAGCGCGCGCCGCCGCATGCCGGGCAGCTGCTGCTCGATGGCTCGCCGTGCGATCTCGTGCCGGAACCCGATTCCGTCCGGAAACAACACCACGAGGCCAACCCGCTCGGCGTCGTCGAGGGCCTCGATTTCTGGTCCGAGCAGCCCTTCGGCGATGCTCAACTGCAGGTGAGACGGGACTACAGAGAGCAGTTCGAGAGCTCGTATGCCATCGTCGCTCAGCTGTGCAAAGCGGCCGAGCACCGCGTCGACCACCGTGGCCGGAACGACGCCGAGCGGGCCGGAGAGAATCTCGGTGACGTAGAACGGATTGCCCTTGGTGAGGGCATGGACCTCCTGCGCATCGTGTCCCGAGCCCGCTGCGAGAGTCTCAACCCCTGCTGCCGAGAGCGGGCCGAGCTTGATTCGGGTGATGTGCCGACCCGACTCGCCGAGGAGTGCTCTCAAAGCGCCTCGAGACTCGACCGCGTCAGGACGGTAGGTCAGCAGAATCAGCGCGCGAATCCGATCCAGGCGGCGGGCCAGGTGCCGAAGTACGTCGACAGTGACATCGTCGGCCCAGTGGACGTCTTCGATGACCAGTACGTGCAGGCTTGGCCCGGTGAACATCGCGGTCAGCTCGTCGAACACTCTGTCGATGGATTGGCCGGCAAGCGCCTCCTCGAGGTCTCCGCCGTGACCGCGGAATGCCTCGCGCAGTGGTCCTAAGGTTGGTGGAGCCAACAGGTCGTCACAGGCTCCGACGTATGCGTCTACCTCCTCAGGCAGTTGGTTGAGGAAGCTGTGCACGATGCTCGTCTTGCCTATACCCGCCTCACCAGGGAGCAAGATCAAGGAGCTGTGCTCGGCGATGGCTGCAGCCATCAGGTCAGCCATCGGCTGATCGCGCTCAAGCAGTTCCACGGTCGGTCGCATCAGGATTCATCATGCCGGTGACCCGCGGCCAACACCATTCCATACCGGCCGCTAAGCCGCCCAGGTGTGGCGCGCCATGTCTTGTTCGCCACTGTGGATGCGGCCAAAGCGGGCCACGTTCTGACCGCTGTCCACAGCCGACGATTAGCCGTCAGCCTGTGACGAAGTTGGTTCGGCGCCAGTCTTGGCTGGTTTCGGGCACATCATTCTGGATGATGACAGCGCCCAACCGGTTCGGTCGGTTGTTGTCCACGTCGATATTCATGAGTGACAGTTTGTTCTGAAGGACGAAGGTTCCGTCGCCGGATTGAAATTTGCGCTGCCATTTCTGGGACAGTGTAAAGTCACACACCCTGACGACAAGAACGGCGCCTGCCCGCTGGAGGCTCGCGTTGGCATCGCTCGACAGATCGAGGCACCCGTTGAGGGCCGCACCGTTGGCAGCGAAGATCTTCGCTCGAAGCACGTAGGTAACGGAGCCGTCAGAATTCAACACCTGTCGCCACTGACGCTGACTGATGGATTTGACCGTCTTCTGGACCAGTTGCGAGCCCTCGCTCACAGTCTTGGGGGCGATGACCAGCCTGCTGTTGTCGTTGGTGAGGTGGAAGAACGAGTCCGCAGCCTGAGCCTGGGTCGGCATGGCAAGCGCCGCGGTCCCAAGTGCGGCCGCGGCGGCGACGATTGATGCTCCCCGGACCGACCTACGAGAAAACATTTGCTATCTCCTTCGACAAATTCGGTGTGGTTGACACGCGGGGTATGAGGTGTCAAGAGTCATTACGTCGACAGATCCTGGTTGGTTCGTCCGTCATTTCCAGATACCGGTTCGACTCCTTGGGGTATCGCTGCGTCTGTTGGCTGCAAACGCCTTGTTTAGGAATGGTCGGCGGACGAATCTTGGCGACGGCTGATCCAGTTGCCCTTGTCAGTGCGTACTTGTGACACCGCCGCCGCGGAATGAGCCGGTCTACACCGCCGGTCGCGGCGGAGGATGTGCACTGTGCTCCCGCAGACCCCCCAGCTGCGGTTATTGAGTCGGTCGCACTGGCGGCCGTCGCCGGTCCTCCCTCCACCTTTCGGACCGGCGGCGGCCGCGCATGATTGAGCTGTCCGAAGGGACTTCATGAAGGCTCATCTAACGGGCGGTGAGCCGAGCCCTTGCCGGGAGTCCGTTCTGCGGGATGATTCCGGAGATCGATCGTGGCCTCAACAGACTGCTCACGCCTGATGTGCGGTGGTTCACCGATGTCGGTGACTCTGGATCGCCGAGGAGCGACGGCCGACCCCGCCCAGCTGAACCTGGGATCTTGTCGTCGTACCGAGGACAAGATTCCTGAGGGGTGTTGACATCGTGCACGAATCACCCGGAACGTCGGGTCACCGAGGTCCTGTGCGATCGGTAGGTCCTGTTCAGTCCCATCCGCAGACCTTCCGGGACGGGTTCGACCAGCACATCGTGTCGCCGATCATCATCTTGGCCGAGGGTTAGGAGTTGCTGATCCGGCTACGTTGCACCGCAGCGGTGCCGGGTGGCAGTCAGTGCCCTAACCGCGGTCTGCGCCGGCGGGTCTATCGCTGGTGAGTCACCAGATCCAACGCCTGCTCCTTGCTGCCCGTCCGGAAGACAAGCGGCCTCCTCCGACAGTTGGGAGGTAAGGCGCACTCAGCTGTATCGAGATGCAGAGCCACGGACGTCTACGGGGTGTCGTTGCTAACCGGTGTGGCAGGTTCGCATCCGCTGGGACTCGGGGTCGCTCGCCGTACCGGTGATTTGAATGTCGTGGACCCTTTCGCGATCGATCGACCACGTGGGTCTGGCTACCGGTGCCGGCCTCCGACGCGGCGCCATGCGACCAGGTTCCCGTTGGATGGCATTGCCGGCCGGCTGGTCGTCTGGAAGCCGTCCGGTGTGATGGTCTCGTCCTGGCGGGTGAGCTGATCATGCAGCTCAATCATTCCTGGGACCCGTTGATGCTTGTCTGCAGTTGGGCGACGAGGAAGCGGCCGTTGCCAGAGATCAATGGCCCGGCGCTCGATGTCGAGACATGTCGGATGTCGATGGGATCCGCTGCAATGGAGCTGCCAGGCAGGGCCACGATCAGTGTGGTGGTCGCGACCGTCAGCTGTTGCGGTGACGAGTAGGCGGCAGCGCCCAGAGTTCACCGCCCGGGTCAACCGACCGTTGCGATGAGTGGATAGGTCTACTCGTCCGACTGATGAGGCAGCCGACTTGTCCCATCCGTCCCAATCGGCCCAACCGATCCACCGTTGGGGCCGCAGCGACAGCATTGTTGCGCTGGCAAAGGCTGAATCGTCCCGACTTGAAGCGAAATCTGCGCGCGAATAGCGCTCGTCCAACGCGGCTAGATCCGTCATCGGCGGAGGCTGGAGAACGTCGACCGCGCCCGAGACACTGACGAGGACCATCGGTTGCCTCGACGCGCAGCGTCGCCTGCCCGGTTCGTACGACGGTGCGAGTCTTCACGGCGTCGATGCCGACAAGGATCCGAATCGCCTCGGCGACGTACAGGAAGTGGACCGGAACGGAATGAATCCAGCCCGCCTTGCCCAACGACGAAAGGACGCCGCCGAGCGGGCGTGACAGCATTGCAACAGACTCATCGCGACTGAAACGCCGCCGGTTTCGTCCTCTGAATCTGATATGTCCTTCCCACCTTCGATTTGACGATGCGGCGGCCGGCGTCGATTGCGAAGTAATACTGGGGCACAACGTACAGCTCTGCAGGCCACTGAGTTCGTGCTCCGAGGCAGTCTGCTCGGACGCAGTCAAAGGTGTCCAGATCGAACAGTGTCACCTGGCTCGCTCGCCAGCCCGCTTCCTCCTCGGTCTCACGCATGGCTGCTTCGAAGGGCTTCTCGCCGTACTCTCCGCGGCCGGCGATACCTTGCCAGGCTTCATCGTCCGAGCGGCGCAATAGGCCGAACGCCCACATGTCGTCAGGGCTCCTACGGAAGGCGAGGACTTGGACCTGGAACGGTGCTCTAGCCAACGCGTCGCCCGAGCAATGAACGAACCATCAGCGAGCCGGCGCCACGGTTGGGAGGGGGACTCGGTGTATGAAGTGCTCGCCAGGTGATTGGAACACGGTGACGAAGGTATGAACGATGCCGTCCGAGTGCGGCATCAACGTTGGCGGAACCCAGGGAGTGGTACAGGTTAGGACCTGCCCTGGCTCGCCCACGATGGGGCCGCACTTCGACTCGCCGTAGTTCGGGTACGAGATGAATGCGTCGAGCCGACCAAGCAGGACGCGCTGGGTGCTCCCGTTGAAGACCGTCGAGACAGCTCGGCGGAAGCGACCTTGCTGTTCGAGGCAGGTCCTGATCACGGTTCCCGATGCTTGTGTGGAGAGATCGGTTCGGCACAGCGGCGCGCTATTTGCGGCAGCTGTAACTGGTGCGTACATCAGTGCACTCAAGCTGATCAGAGCGGTGAGCATGGCCTTACTTCGTCTGGTCATCAGCCGTCCTTTCTGACATCGGTGACATCGGGAGATGACTCGCCGGTCGACGAACTCGTCAGCCGCCGGAGGCCGGTGCCGTCGGTGTTCACGGTGTAGAGGAACGACTGGTGTGTCTGACCTTGGAGTACCCACTGCGTGCCGTCCGGAGTCCAGTCCAGATCGGTAACGCTCATTCCGATGGGAACTCGTTGCAGGTCGGTGCCGTCGGCTGCGACGACGACGATCGACGATGGTGCGACAGCAGGATTCACGAAGGCGACTCTCTGGCCGTTAGGGGAGAAAGCCGGTCGCTCACTCGGTCCGGCCGCGAGTCGCCGCAGTTCCGTTCCGTCGACGTTCGCCGTGAACAGGCCGCCTTGGCGATCTGCGAACGCGATCCGCGAGCTATCCGCAGACCAGCTGGCATCTTGGTCCGCGTTGTCATACACCAAGCGTTCGTCGGTGCCGCTGGCGTTTATCACGAGAAGCTTCGGTCCCCGGCTGAAGGCGATCTTTGAGCCGTCTCGTGACCACTCGGGCGCGGAACCCCCAGATTCGGTTAGCCGGCGGATGCCTGTACCGTCCGCCCGCGTGATGAACAGATCGGTCTGATATGTCGTCGCGTTGGTGATACGGCTGAACGCCAGCAAGGAGCCATCTGGGGACCAGGTAGGGTCGAAACCCGCCACGCCTGTGACGGCTAGACCTGTGCCGTCAGTTCCGACCGTTGCGATCCGAGGACCGGTGCCGGTGAGCGACGTGAACGCGACTTTGCCGTCCCGGTCCGTGGTGCCTGATGCTGGGGGTGCGCTCATAGCGGCAACTGCAGCCGATAGACCGATCGTCACAAACCACGCAAGCCTCATCTGCATCCTCCAAGCTCGTGGGTGTCGCTAACGCTTACGTCCGGCGGACGTCCCTTGGATCTCCGTTTGAACACCGAGAACCCTGGGCCGTGGAGGCAGCTCAGGGGATTGGCCACCAAGATGGCGATACGGCGCGCCACGCGCCGCGCATCATCGACGCTGTTCTGCGTGGCGCGTGGCCTACTTCTTGATGACAAGCTTGCCGTCGGCCTTGTCGTCCTCGAACAGATAGAGCGGCCATCCGTCGAGCGTCACCTGGAGCAATCCATCGCTGCGCTTGACTGTGCTGACGAGCTTCGGGTCGACACCACTGGACAGACGTACCTTTGAGCCGTCGCTGAGACCAGGTGGCCACGTCGTGAGGCAGTCACCTAGGCAGGTGACTGTGGAGGGCTTGTTGCTGTCGGCCTCGAATCGATAGGCAAGACCGCCCGTTGAGGGTGAGGATGTGGGCTGCAACGCCTTTGACGACCGCGGTGCGAACACCGAGGCTGATGGGCGCAGGTCTCCCACCGACGCAACTGTCGCCGAAGTCGCACCATGGCCGACTCAAAGCGCAGAACTTTGTCGACAAGATCACGTGCTGACGGGATTATGGGAGCAGTTGGCCGGTGCCTCGGGGGCGCCGTCGCGTGGAGACGGGGTGCCAGTGGGAACCACAAGGGAGATCTCGCTCGAGCGGGACGATGTCCTGCGCACTCTGCTCGACGTGGTGGCAGCGGCTCGGTCGGGATCTAGTGCAGGCGTGTTGCTCAGCGGCGAGGCTGGATCGACGTCGCGGACGGTGGTCACAGGCTGAAGAGGTGCTGCGCCGGCTGGTCAGCTCAACTGACGTTGGAAGACTGGCGGTGCTCAGTACCGCGGGCCCAGGGCGGCTCCTCGCATGCACAGGAGGCTCGGACGCGAAGTGAGTGCTCACTGCCGCATGGGATCGGGCTCGCGAGCAGCGGTCGCTCACCGGTGTTGCGCTGGCAGCGACTGCGTATTTCGAGTGGGCCTGGTTCAACGGACGCACGGATGTGGCGCGTTCCATCCATGTCGACCTCGTCTCGCGGCCGCATCCGCTTGCGGTTCCAGCCTTTAGTGAGTTGCTGCGATACCTCGCCAGGTCCGGGATCGAGGTGCCACGGCTCGATGGTGGCCCGATCGGCCTCCAGGCAGGGCTTCGGGGCGACTGGCTAGCAGCGGCTGCCGCGTGGGCCAGGATCGGCGATCAGTACGAGCGAGCGCTCGAGCTCATCGAGTCCGGTGACTGTGGTGCGACCGTCGAAGGTCTGAAGATCCTTACTGAATTGAGGGCAGCTCCGGCGGCGGCTCTGGCTCGGCGTCAGCCGTATCCCGCGGTCGAGGCCTCACTCTCAGCAGAATCCAGCTGGGCTGACCGACCGGCAGCTGGGCGTGCTCCGATTGCTGTGCGGCGGTCTGACGAATACCGAGATCGCGGAGCAGCTCGTACTGTCGGTACGGACGGTCGACAACCATGTCTCTGCTGTCTTTGGCCGTCTCGCTGTCCGCAACCGCAAGGAAGCTGCGGCGGCTGCGAGGACCATCGGTATCACGAGTGATTCGCAGAATCGGCAGGTCGCTCCCTGGGAGCGGCGGTCCACGGACGACACTGACGCTGGACCTGTCGCTGAGACCAGATGAGATCTCAGCTCCCTCACTGTTTGATCGGAGCTAGCCAGCGATGCCGAGCCGCGTGGCGATTTCGACGGCGGTTCGGCGGTTCGGCGCACCGAGCTTCTGGAGGATCGCAGCGACGTGGTGCTCAACGGTGCGAACTGACAGGACGAGCTCTTCGGCGATCTGCGCGTTCGTCATCCCCTTGACGAGGTGGCGGACGATATCGAGTTGGCGTTCCGTGAGATTGGCCGGGTTTTCGCGGTTCCGCGGCCGGAATCCTGACGGTAGCCCCTCGACGCCGCGTGACTTCAAAACGGCACGGAGCCTGGCCGCTGGCTTCATGGCGCCGAGGCCTTCTAGGATGCCGAGAGCCCGTCGGGCAGAGTCGTCATCCAACTCGGCCAGTTCCAGCGCCTGCTCGTACTGATCGCCGAGGCGGGCCCAGTAGTCTGCTGCTGCGGCTGATCTCCCCCGGAGCGCCAGTGTAAACCCGTCCTCAGGTGCCGCCTCGTCGACCGCAGGCTCCAGCGGGACTCGCGCACGTGCGAGATAGCGGCGCAGCTCCGTGAAGATTGGAGCGGTCGCTGCAGGGAGCTCGCTTAGCAGCGCGTCACGGATTCGAGCTGCGACGTCCTGACGATCGTTCAGCCAGGCCCACTCCAGGTAGGCAGCGGCTGCATGCACCGATCCGGGCAGCGAATGCAGAACCAAGGCTCGCCCCCAAATGTCCGACAGAAGCTGTTCAGCGCCCGGATCGCCGCGCCTCGCCAGCAGGCGACCCAACGTCGGTATCGTGTAAAGCGCCGGCTGGGCGGAGCCATCGCTCGAGTCGGTGAGTCGCTGGAGCCGACGTTCCGCAACAGCCCAGTGCCCTTGACGAATCTCGAGCATCGCACGGTGCGCCTCGACCACGAAGACGTTGTGCCAGTAGCCGTGCCTGCTGCCGAACTCCGCTGCCTTCTCGAACTCCTCAGCCAGGTCTCGCCAGTCGTGCAGCAGGTATGCCGTCTCCAGGAGGTTGACGCGCACGCGAAGAGCAGTCTGGGAATCACCGTGGCTCGAGGCCAGATCGACTGCCGACCTCATGTCGGCCAGGCCGCCGGCGTCGCCTCGCATGGTCCGGTGAACGCCCCGGAATGATGCGCAGACTGCTTGCAGTTCGACGATCCCGGATGTGGCGGAGGTCTCCGAGGCGCGATCCAGAAGCGTGGCTGCGTCGCCCTGATGCCCTGTCACGGACACGATCGCGAGCAAGGTTTCGGCAGCAGCGGCCTCGGCCAGCGAGCCGGCGGACCGTGCGACGAAGACTGCGCGTTCCACAACCTGGGTTGTCTTCAGCAGTTCGCCGGCAACATAGAGATGCCGAGCCTGCCTGATCAATGACCGCGCATGCGCGATGTCGTGCCCGACTGCTTCCCGCAAGGCGATCGCTTGCTCGCCGACCTCGATCGCCTCGAGAAACCGGCCGGCCAGGTGGAGCTCCCAAGCGTGGTCGTCGTAGCACTGGGCCCGCTCGTCAGGGCTGAGCCCTTCGACGTGGGGCATCAATGCCTCGAAGGCGATCAAGGCCTGTCGATGCGCGCCAGCGTTGGTTGCCTCGGCTGCGGCCAGGGGGGCAAACCGCAGCAGCTTGTCGATGTCACCGGCTTCTACGGCGTACTGCAAGACGGCGGCCGGCCTGAGCTCCGGTTGCTTCAGCAGCCAGTCGAGCACGTTCTGGTTTAGCAACCGGCGTCGGGACGGCACGATGCTCTGCTCGACGGCCCGGCGGGCAATCTCATGCCGAAAGGCGACGCCATCGCGCCGATCGACCAGCAGGCCGCGCCGCTCGGCATCCACCAGCAGGTCGTGGGCTCTGTCGAACGAGTCGTTGATGAAGGCATGTGTCGCCCCCGTCGGCATGACCGCCAACTGTTCTAACAGGTCGATGCCTTCATCGTCGAGTTTCTGGACTCTCGCCAGGACCACGTCAACGACTGGAGCTGACAAAACCTCGTTACCAGCCAGTATCTCGGTGACGAAGAACGGATTTCCGCCAGTTAGCTCGTGGAGTTCGTGTGGCTCCCACCTCGTGCCGGCTGCCATTTCAGAGACAGCCGCCGGTGATAGCGGCTTCAGTTCGACCCGCAGTTGCGGAACGGTCGCCATCGCGCTCAGTAGCTGACGGAGCGGATGGCGGACATCGAGCCCGTCATCGCGATAGGTCAGCAGGACTACCAGATTGGAGTTGGCAACTCGACGCGTCAGGTAGCGCAATACGTCCAGCGTGGCGTCGTCCGCCCAGTGAACATCCTCGATCACCAGCGCGGTCTGCCGAACTTGGGTCAGTAGTTTGTTGACTACGGCAAGCAACTCGTCCATGCTGGTCCCGCCCTGCAGGCCCGCGCCCAGCGCCTCTCGCAAACCGCCAAAGGCGGGCTGCATCAAGAGATCGTCACACGCGCCTCGGTGGATGCGTGCCTTAGTCCGAGAGACGAACGCATCGACCAGCGCCGTCTTTCCGACACCGGCTTCGCCGCTGACGAGCACGACCGAACCGCCGCCGGCCGTCGCCTTCAGGAGCATGTCCAGCTGGTCCGAGCGCTCGAGCAGCCTGGTGTCCACACTTCAGTATCCCATCTCAGAGGAAACTAGGTATTGAGTTACCGAATCCTAGGTATCTACTACCGAAGATTGATCCGAGTTCGTCGGATGTCCTTTGGTTATGCACGAAGTAGATTTGCCTGCCGGTTTTGACCTGAGCGGAAGCGACCTCCGCAGCGTCCTCAACGAGGTCACCGAGTACCTGATCGCGGTGGTCGATCGTCTGCCCACCGAGCCGGTGACCGATTTCGTCGATGTTCCGTTGATGCTGCGCAGTACCGGTGTGCGGCGACCACCGCCGGAGCACGGCCGTCCGCTCGGGGAACTCCTAGCTACCGTCGACCGTGCGGCGTCCAAGGGGATCAACGTTGCCAGCGGTGGGCTCCTCGCCTACGTGCCCAGCAGCGGTCTGGTCACGTCCGCAGTGGCAGACCTGATCGCGGGAGTTCTCAGCCGCTTCACTGGTCAAGCCGTTCCGGCACCTGGCCTGGTCGCAATGGAGAGTAGTGTCCTGCGCTGGATCGCCGATTTGTTCTACCTGCCACCGGAAGCAATGGGTGTCTTCACCACGGGCGGCTCCACAGCTACGCTCTCCGCGCTGATCACCGCGCGAGTAGCCAAGCTGCGTGGCTCTTCAGTTAGCGGGATCATCTATGTCACGGAGCAGACCCACGGGTGCGTGGTCAAGGCTGCTTTGCTCGCCGGCTTCCGGCGCGACAACCTTCGGGTCGTGCCGGTTGATGAACACCTTCGGATGGATGTCACAGCACTTCGGTCGGCCATCTCGGCAGATCAGAGGAGAGGCATGCGGCCGTTCTTCGTAGCGGCGAGTGCCGGCACGACGAATGCGGGCACGATCGATCCGATCCGGGACCTGGCCGACGTCGCTGCCACGCAGGATCTTTGGCTGCATGTCGATGCTGCCTATGGAGGGTTCTTCCAGCTGACAGGCCGGGGTCGCGAACGGATGAGTGGGATCGAGCTTGCGGACTCTATCGTCCTAGACCCTCACAAGAGTCTGTTTGTGGCCATGGGGACAGGTTGCCTGCTGGTTCGCGATAGTGAGCTGCTCCGGCAGGCGCATGCTGCTGACGCTGCCCCCTACCTGCAGGACCTTCGGGGCAGCGATCTGCCGGATTTCGCTGACTACAGCATCGACCTCACGCGCGACTTCCGCGGTCTGCGTGTCTGGCTACCGCTCCATCTTCATGGAGTGTCGGCTTTCCGTGTTGCTTTGGAGGAGAAACTCGACCTGGCCGAGCAGGTGTACGCCGTTCTCGTCGCGCAACCCCAGCTCGCTGTGCACTCCCCACCGGTCCTTTCGACTGTCGTCTTCCGCATGGCCGGCGACGATGCGGCGGTCGATGAGCGGACAGCTGTCTTGCTGGCCGCGGTGAATGCTGAAGGTCGCGTCCACCTGTCCAGCACGAGGATCGATGGGCGCATGATGATCAGGATGTGCATCCTCCATCACCGCGTAGACGCCGCCCGCATCGAGGAGGCAGTCGCGGCGATCCTTCGCCATTCAAGCCCGGCTGTACGTCCGGTTGGCGTCAGCGGAAGGCTGCAGGCGCCTGCCCGGTGAGGACTACCCGGCCGGATGAGGCGGGTCCTGCAGTCTCTGACTGGACGGTGACCGTAATCGTCGGATAGGTCCGCAGATCGACCCCGGACCAGAGCACGACATCGTCCGAGCCCTTGCGCAGGTGGAAGGTGCCGATGGTGATGGTGCCTTGAGAGCCCTTGACCCATCCCTGGTAGTAGCTGCCGGCCGGTGCGCCCGGTAGGCCGTCGACCTTGAGCCTGATCTCGACGCCGGAAGAGGTGTCGCGGACGCCGACCTCGGCTCTCGCATTCGGTGCGAGTGGGGTGCCGGCGAGATTGCTGTGTGCAGTGCCACCACCTTGCAGCGCGGCCAGTCCGACGCCGCCTGCGGCAGCGACCAGGCCTACAGACGCGGCCAGCGTCAGCCTGCCGCGGGTGAGGAAGCCGCGTCGTGGCCGTTGCGGGAGCGCGGATGAGTCGTCGTCGGCTGGCGGGAATGCGGCGAGCTGTTTCCGAATGCGCTCCTCGAGGTCAGTTGGAGGTACCGCCCAGACTGCCTTCTCGCGCAGGATCCGCTCTAATCCCGGGGATCCGTGCAGGACTGAACTATCCGGTGCTGAACCATCGTGCCGGTTCAGGGAACCTGATTCCTCACCCATGATCGTTTCTGCCTTACCGCTCGTTCGTCCTACTGTTCCTGTCACTACCTGTACGCGTTTGTCGTCGGCCTCGGTTCGACACCGCCGGGTCACCTGGTCACCAGCTGACGATATCGGCTGGATGACTTGCCAGGCGCTCGCTAGATCGGCAGGTGCAGGCCGGCCAAAGCGTTCAGGGCGAGGTCGACGTCCGCCGGGGTTGTGTAGAGGTGGAAGGCAAGGCGAGCGCTGCCGTTGCGCGCTGAGGCGCGGATCCCGGCCGCAGCCAGCCGGTGATCGACCCCTGGTGCTCTCAGGCTGACGATGGCGGAGTCGGATGGCTCGAGGCCCAGCCCGGCACGGAAGGTGTTGGCGAGTGCCACATCGTGATCGTGGATCGGCTGAATACCGATCTCTTCGAGGAGTGCGAGTGTTGGGGCAGTCGCGACGTGGCTGAACCATGCTGCGGACTGGTCGAAGCGCCGCGCGTCCGGGGTGAGGTCCATCGGCAAGCCATAAAAGGAGGCTGAGACATCCCGACCGCTGGTCCAGCCCGCATGTAACGGTAGACAGCGCTCCTGTAGCCGGGGGGACAGATAGCCGAAGGTGGCACCGCGAGGCGACATGAGCCACTTGTAGGTGGTGCTGATCACTGCATCTGCGAGCAGCGCATTGAAAGGCAGCCAGCCAACCGCCTGTGAAGCGTCGACGATCACCAGAGCACTGGCAGCAGCCGCGGCCGCTGCGACCTCGGCAAGGTCCGTGACCACTCCGGTAGCCGACTGGACGAGACTGAAGGCGACGATGTCGATACTCGAATCGATCGAGTCGATGAGCTTCTCCAGGGGAACAGTCACCACTTCGATGCCTCGATGCCCGTGGACCACCCAAGGGAAGCTGACTGAGGTGAACTCCATGTCAGGGATGAGCACGCGGGAGTTGTCCGGGGCGCTGGCAGCGAGGAGGCCGACTGCGGCTGAGACGGTGCTTGCGCTGAACACGTCGGATGCCGGCACGCCGATGAGTCGGGCGAATGAGTCTCGGCATGGCTCCGTGCTGGCCGCCCATGTCTCCCATCCGCCCTCGCCGACAAGCCAGTCCTCTTGGGCTGAGACCAGCGCCTCCCAACTCGTTCTCGGAGGGAGGCCGTAAGCGGCGGTGTTCAAGTAACCGGGCTTCGGTACCCACAGGTCTACGGCGTCTTGCATCTGCATACTGAGAAATACGAGCGCCGACGGTCGATCGGTTCGAGGCGGTCGCCCGTTGGATGACTTGCCCTGCCAATGCTCCTGAACCGGATGCGCGGGTGCGAACGTACAGAGTGGTATCAGGCGCGGAGACAAGGAATCCGCGCGGCAGTGTTGGTTGCTCCAAGGGGCGTCGATGGCAAGCGAATCTCAGATCACAGACTCAGCGATCGATGAGTTGGTGCGGCGGATGGACGAGGCCGCGGACGCTTGGATTCGCGGCGACATCCACCACTATCTCGCGCTGTTCGATCACTCTGACGACTACACCCTGATGGCGCCGTACGGCGGCGAAACCACCCATGGGTACGTGTACAGCGAGGCTGGTGCGACAGCGACCAGCCGGTTCTTCGCATCCGGTGAGGCAGTGCTCGATCTCGAGCAGTCGTACTTCTCCGGTGACCTGGCGGTGCTGGTGGCGGTCGAGCGCCAGCACGGCGAGGTCGGCGGCTTCCCGGACCAGGATTGGTCGCTTCGCGTCACGCTGGTCTTTCGCCGCGTCGGCGACAGGTGGCAGATCGTGCATCGGCACGCCGACCCACTCGTGAGGCAGATTCCGTTCGATCACTGCGCGCGGCTCGCCCGTGGCCTCGAAGACTGACCGGCAGCGTGCTGCCCTGAACAATCGAAGGTATGCAATGGAAATTCTGGTCGCGACTTATCCGCTGGCTGGACATGTGAACCCGTTCCGGCCCCTGGTGCGTGAGGCCGCTCGGCGCGGCCATCGGATTCGGTGGTACACCGGGCAACGCTTCGCCGACGTGGTCGAGGCTGCGGGAGCCGAGTTCATCGGGATGAGCCCAGAGCTCGATCGCGATGACCGGCCGCTCGACGAGGCCTATCCCGACCGCGCAGCCAAACGGGGTACAGCCAAGTTGAAGTGGGATATGAAAGAACTCTTCATTAGCCCGGCGGTTGGTCAAGTTGCCGACCTCAGGACACTGATCACCGACCGGCGACCGGACCTGATCATCAGCGATGGTGGCCTGACCGGGGCGCGCCTCGCCGGAGAGCTCGACAACGTGCCGTGGGCAACGATCGGCATCACGCCCCTGGCGTTGCCAAGCCGAGACACCGCGCCTTTCGGGCCAGGCCTGGGGCCGTCTGCGACTGCTCTCAGCAGATTGCGGAACCGAGCGTTGGGCGCTCTGCTGAACACGGTGCTGATGCGTGATATCAACGCCTACCGCAACCAGATCCGCCAACAGGTCGGCCTGCCGCCAACTCCCGAAGATTTGATGTCCTCCTGGACGTCTCAGTGGCTACACCTCCAGGTCGGCGTTCCCGGACTGGAGTACCCACGGAGCGATCTGCCCGCGGCGGTCCATTTCATCGGTGCACTGGTCGGTGGAAGCAGCTCAGTCGACGCTCCTGATTGGTGGCCCGAGGTCGAGAGCAGCAAGCGCCCGGTGGTGCACGTGACGCAGGGCACCGTCGCTAACGCCGACTTCGAAGACTTGCTGCTGCCCACGCTCCGCGCCCTGGCCGGCGAAGACGTTCTAGTAGTCGCCACCCTCGGCTCTGCCGGCGGGAGATCGCTTCAGACCAAGTTGCCGGACAACGCTCGCATAGCGTCGTATCTGCCGTACGACAGGCTTCTGCCGATCGCTGATGTGGTCGTGACGAATGGTGGCTACGGCGGCGTGAATGATGCTCTGAGGCATGGAGTGCCATTGGTGATCGCCGGCCGAACCGAGGACAAGCCCGAGGTTGCGGCACGCGTGGCCTGGTCAGGCGCTGGAATCGATCTGAAGTCAGCCAAGCCCTCCGAATTCAACATCCGCAAGGCTGTCCGGGCGCTGCTTGACGAGCCCAGCTACGGGACGGCTGCCGCTCGGTTGGCGGCGGAGTACAAGGAGCAGGGCGGCGCCGGCCTAGCGATCGACCTGGTCGAGCGCGCTCAGAGGCAGGTGCAAGAGAAGTAGCCGAATCGTCGGCAGCTGCGAAGGGCCCTCCCGCTGGTATCACAGCGGGAGGGCCCTTCGTGTTGCTGCTTCCTGAGCTCAGACCCTGCCGAGCTCCTTGTGCTTGACCGAGAGGCCGATGAGTGTGATCACTGCGGCGCCGAGAGCGATGTACGCCGACACCAGGAATGCGGTCGTGAATCCGTGCGTGGTGGCGACAGCCGTGGCCTGCGCCTGAAGCTGCTGGGCCTGGTCAGGCGATGCCTGTGTGGCCTGTGCCAGACCGGGGCCCAGTTCGGTGAACTTGTCCCGGATCGCGTTTGTGGAGATGCTGCCCAGCAGTGCTAGGCCGACTGCACCACCGATCTGCTGGACCGTGTTGAAGACCGCCGAACCGACCCCCGAGTCCTCATTCGCGACGCCGCTGACCGCGGTCAACGTCAGTGTGACCCAGATCAGCCCCATGCCGAACGCCATGACGAGGATGGTCGGCAGCAGGAACGTCAAGTAGACGGAGTCGACCTCGAGCCTGCTGAAGCCGAAGAGGCCAGTTGCCATCAGGATGCTTCCTCCGCCGGCGATCCACCGTGGATCAATCCGGGCGATCAGGGTCGATGCGACCTGCGCGGCCACGATGATGCCGACGCTGAACGGCAGGAAGGCGAAGCCGGTCTTCAGTGCGCTGTAGCCCATGACGTTCTGCACGAAGAGACAAAGGAAGTAGAACATTGCGAACATGGCTGCACCGACGGTCAGCATCGCGAGGAAGCTGACCCCGCGGGTTCTGTTGGCAAGGATCCGGAGAGGCATCAGTGCGTGCCTCGAGCGGGCTTCGATGACGAGGAAGACAGCGATCAAGGCCAGGCCGCCCGCGATCAAGGCCACGGTGGCCGGGTCGCCCCAACCTTCCCGCGCGGCATTGGTCAGGCCGTAGACCAGTGCAGTGAGGCCGAGAGTTGCGGTGGCGGCACCCCACAGATCGAACTTGCCGTGCTGGCGGTCCGACTCACCGAGGTACCGGATGGCGAGCAGCGCCACGATCAGGCCGATGGGGGTGTTGATGAAGAAGGTCCAGCGCCAGGATGCCTCGGTCAGTAGGCCACCGAGGATGAGACCGATGGCCGCGCCGGCGCCCGATATTGCGGCGTACACGCCCATGGCGCGGTTGCGCTCCTTGCCAGCTGGGAAGGTGGTGGTGATGAGGGCGAGCGCGTTCGGCGAGGTTGCTGCGGCACCGACACCCTGCAGGATTCTGCTGGCGAGCAGCAGCGTCTCGTTCTGGGCGATGCCGCCGAGGAAAGAGGCGACGCCGAACAGCGCGACACCGAACGTGAACACCTTGCGGCGGCCGATGACGTCGCCGATCCGGCCACCGAGAAGAAGCAGACCGCCGAAGGCAAGCGTGTAGGCCGTGATCACCCAGGTCAGGGATTCGTTGCTGAAGCCGAGGTCCTTCTGGATATGTGGCAACGCGATGTTGACGACCGTGCCGTCGAGCACCATCATCAGCTGGGCAACGCTGATCACCGCTAGTGCGAGGCCGAGATTCCGATGGCCGTGTCGGGGCGATTCGGCGACCATGTCCGGCGGCCGTCGCTCCGGCGGATCGGCTCTGATGACGTCTCTTGACATGGTGAAGATCCCCTCTTGGGTCGGTGACCGAAGGCCGGTCACAGTAGGCATCGACCGGCCGGTCAGCTTTCGCACCCGATACGCGTAGCGGCCTCAGGTCGGTTCCCGGCGCCACCGCAGTAGGTAGGGGGAAGCCTGGCTTGGGTAGTTCCTACCGATGCGGATCGTTCTGCGCAGTACGTAGAACTGGCATCGCGCCCTGACCGGGGTGCTCGGAGATGAACTCCTGAGGGGGACCGGTGGAAAGCAAGGAAATCGCCACTCTGGCGCCGCAATTGGTCGAGGTACTGCGTCGGCAGGTTGCTGGGCGAGTTGTCGTAGCAGGTGACGCGGAGTGGGACACCGAGAGGCTGGCCTGGCATCTGCTGGCCGATCAGCGGCCGGCGGCGGTGGTGCACGTCAAAGGTGCCGACGACATCGTTGCCGCAGTCAAGTTCGCCGGCCGGCATGGCTTGGCGGTCTCTGCCCAGCCAGTTGGTCATGGGGCCACGCCTGCGTTGAGCGGGACGATTCTGCTGCGCACCGGGGGGATGACCGGTCTCGAGGTCAACCTCGGGGACGGCGTCGCACGCGTCGAGGCCGGCGTACGGTGGCGAGATCTGAACAGCGCTCTCAGCGGCACCGCTCTGAGCGGTTTGCCGGGCAGTTCTGGGGATACGACCGTGGTCGGATACACGCTCGGCGGCGGTATCAGCTGGTTCGGGCGCCGCTACGGACAGGCTGCGAACCACATTCGTGCGGTCGAACTCGTGGATCCGCAGGGAGATCTGCGCCGCGTCACCCGAGAGTCGGATCCGGAGTTGTTCTGGGCGCTGCGCGGTGGCGGCGGTGACTTCGGCATCGTTGTCGCGATGGAGATCGGTCTCGTTTTCATCGACGAGATTTACGGTGGGCGGCTCATGTGGCCGGTAGAGCATGCGCGCGATGTGTTGAGGGCGTTCGCCGAGGTGACCGCCGATGCGCCCGACGAACTCACACTGTGGGCGTGGCTGCTGAACTTCCCCGACGTCCCGTTCGTTCCAGAGCCTGTCCGCGGGCGGTGGTTTGTTGCTGTCGACTCGACGTATCTTGGTGGTCGGGATGAGGCAGAGAACCTCCTCGCGCCACTGCGGGCCGTTGCCGAGCCGGCCGCTGATTCGGTAGCAGTCGTCCCGTTGAGCGAGTTGGGATCGATCGCGCAAGAGCCGGACGACCCGATGCCCGGTCTGCTGAAGGTCGTGCTGCTGTCTGGGTTCGACGAAGAGGCAATCGATGCGTTGCTCAAGGTCGCCGAGCCCGGGACGGCTTCGCCACTGTTCGCTTTCGAGGTGCGTCATCTGGGCGGCGAGTTCACCCGGGCGGACGAGGCGAACGGGGCAGCGGGCCATATCGAGGAGCCGTATCTGCTCTTGTTCGGTGGCTTCGTAGCGGCACCGGAGATGGCTGTACCGGTTGCCGCAGGCATCGAGGCCGTTCAGACGCAGATGGCGCAGTGGATCACCGGCCGTCAGCTACCCAACTTCGCTTCGGGCGAACCGAGCGGCGAGCTCTACCCGCCCGACGTGCAGGCACGCCTGAGCACGATCAAACAGCGCGTCGATCCCCTCGGAGTGATTCGCAGCAATCACCCGGTTCGGCCGGACTGAGTCCGTCGCGGTGGACGAAGCCACCTGGCGAACACCTCCGGATCGGTGAGGTAGACCTCATGGTCGGTGGCCTCCGGGACATGCTCGACTTCGGTGTTCGCCAGGGTGGCCAGACGCTGGGCGATGGCAGCCAGGAATGGCGCAGTCGCCTTGCTGGTGGCGATGGTCACTCGGGCAGCTCGCAGGTCGTGTGAGGTGAATTCACGACGAGTGATCAGCTGCCCGTCGTCGCGCACCATCGCTTCCGCATTCCGCAGGAATCGTCGTACTTGCGGCGATTCCGGATCCGCAGCGCCGTCACTCAACGCCGCCAGCAATACGACGCATGCTCCTTCCCAGTCGGCGGGATGCTCCGTCAGGTACGCCTCTACCGGAGCCATGATGCCTTCGTGCATGGTGAGGCCGTCCGGCAGAACGGTCATCACAGGTGGCTCCCAGGCGACCGCCTCCGCTACTACCTCCGGGTGCCGCGCAGCCAGGGCGAGCGCGATCACCCCTCCTGAGCTGAATCCGAGGATCTGCGCAGGCCGATCAGCCACCTGCTGTAGTAGCTCGGCTGCATCATCGGCGTGCTGGTCGGCTCCCGAACCAGGCCAGTCGGTGCGCGGGCTTCGCCCCGTGCCGCGGCGGTCGTACCAGATGACTCGGCGGCTCTGCGCAGCGATCGCTTCTGCCTGCGGAGTGAGTAAGTCAGCGTCCTCCGCGCCACCATGGATGAGTAGGACTGGTTCAGACTCAGCGCCGGCTCCAGCCGTTCGATAGTTGAGCTCCATCAAGATCCTCCAGCTGATTCGGATTCTCACCAGTACGCACCTGGAGGTGTGGGCGGTTCGCATGACCGCCAAGCACGTGCCGACCACGCGCAAACCGTTTTGCACCAAGTCGCCGTACTGGCTGCAGGACAAGGAATTGCGGTGGAAAGGTCTAGTGATGGCAAGCATCAATCGTCGGAAGTTTCTGCAGACTACGGGGGCGGTTGCGACTGCGGCCGCGGTCCCGATCACCGCGTCGGCCGGTACGGCGTCGGCGGGGCGGTGCAAGCGGATCCTGGTGCTGGGGGCGGGGCTCGCCGGCCTCAGTTCGGCGTATCAGCTGATGAAGGCCGGGTACGACGTGACGGTGCTCGAGGCGCAGGATCGGCCCGGGGGCAGGGTTCTCACGGTCCGGGAGCCCTTCCAGAAGGGTGGTCACGCCGAGATGGGCGCGATCCGGATCTTCGACACGCATGAATACACGAACCGCTACGTGAAGCACTTCGGTCTCGAGCTGGTCCCGTACGACGCCGGTCAGCGATCGTTCTTCATCGAGGGGCAGCGATTTCTGGCGCCGCCGGCCGGTCAACCCTGGCCTATCAAGGGGATGACGGCTGCCGAGCGGGCCAACCCGTTCGGGTTCTTCCACCAGTACATCGAGTCCGGCTTCGAGAAGCTGGGCGATGTGCATGCTCCGAACTGGCCGGCTGGATTCGCCTCGACCAACGAGCTGGACGGGCTGACGTTCGCGCAGTACATGCGCAAGCAGGGGGCGTCGCAGGGGTGGGTGGATTGGTTCTTCGCTCAGGAAGGGCAGCTCGGACGGATCAACGCCTTGGCTGTATTCGCCGAGGAGTTAGTTGCTTCGGGCAGCAAGGTGACCAGCATCAAGGGCGGTAACGACAAGCTGCCGAAGGCGTTCGCCACGGCCCTCGGAGGGCGGATCAAGTACCGCAGCCAGGTGGTCCGGATCGCGTCGAAGCACCAGGGCGTGCGAGTCACCTACCGCGATCGCAGCGGTCAGCGCGAGATCGAAGCCGATCGCGTGGTCTGCGCGATGCCGTTCCCGCCGTTGCGCAAGGTCAAGCTCTCGGCCGGGTTCTCGGACAGCAAGCTCGATGCGATCCACGGGCTGAAATACGTGCCGGCGGCAAGGATCTACTTCCAGACCAAATCCCGCTTCTGGACCCAGGACCCGCTCGGGCCGCTCGGCGGACTCAACCTGGTCGCCAGCGACCAGCCGACCGGCCGGATCTGGAACACCAGTTCGCAGCAGCAGGACTCGAAGCTCGGCATGATCCACGCCTACATGCTCGACACGGACGCGATCGACTACGCGTCGCGGGGCGAGTATCGACGGATCGAGACGAAGCGGGAGCAGTTCACCGATCTGCTGCCTGGGTTCAAGGGCCAGGAGCTCGCGGTCGCCAGCAAGGTCTGGCAGGACGATCCCTGGGCCGGCGGTGTCACCGGCTGGGTCCAGCCGGGCGACCTGTACTGGATGTTCCCGGCGATGCGGCGGGCGGAGAGCCGCGTGCACTTCGCCGGCGAGCATACCTCGCTGTGGATCGCCTGGATGAACGGCGCGCTCGAGTCCGCGGACCGCGTGGTCGCGGAGATCGCCGCCGCCGACCGCTGACCTCGGCTACGGGCGGGTCAAGCGGTCGCCAACATTCTGGCGACCGCTTGGCCACTCACTGTTCGCGGAGGTGCAGAGGGATCGTGCAGGCGAGGGCGAGAAGGACGTACATGCAGGCGAAGAGGATTCCGCCCCAGGCGTTCTTCGGCGTACTCAGAGTGCCCGCGAGCATGGCTGGGACCAGGGCGAAGCCGATGACGCCGCAGACGATGCGCCACCATTTCGGGCCGCGACCGGCCAGTGCATAGGCTCCGAGCATTGCGAGCAGAACCACGGCGATGGATGAGCTGCCTTCGCCAGTCCTCAGGAGATGCGGAATGGCGCCCGGAATGGCAAGAACGCCGACCGGGAACAGCAGAGGCGAACAGATCAGCCAGCGGGCCCAGGGCGGTCGTTGCTCGGATTGGCGGAGATGCTGGGCCAGTCCGAGCAGGCCGCCGGTCAACAACCCTGGCAGCAGCAGGCAGACGAAGGTTCCGATCCAGGTGTAGCGCGATTCGTCGCCGGCGACGTGGGTCATCCACCCGCGCAGACCGGCAGCCCAAGTGAGCCCCAGCAAAGCTCCCAGAGCAACCGATCGTACGGCGGTCACCTGTGAAGTGGGGACGTTGAGTTGCAGAGTCATGTTGTCCTCCGGGTGGACGTGCGGACCAGTGACCAGCCCAGGAGGGCGAAGACGGCCATCCAGCCGGCGATCACCAGCTGCTCGACCACGAACCCGGCCAGGATGCCCGGCGTCATCGGGACGAAGACGTAGATCCCCGTCGCCAGCGGGAGATAACGCCGCCAGTCGGACCAGGTTTTCGCACGCAGTACGGCGACTCCGGCGAGGATCATGAACAGCCCGATCGCGAAGGACGCCATACCGTAGTAGGCCCCGACCGAGTCCTCGTCCTTGACCACGATCGACACGACTTCGAGAGCCGCGAGTGACAGCATCGCGAGCGCACTCGCCATCACGCCGATTCGGCCGACCACAGAGCGCCCGACGGCGGTCCACAGCGCGGCGACCAGCAGCGTCAGACCCACGTCGCGGATAGTCAGCGCAACCTGGGTGATGGTGAAGCCTGTGGCTTCAAAGGGATAGCTGTACGAATCGCTGTCGACCTTCGCTGGGTAGACGACCATCACCAGACCGGCGACGATGCCCACAACCCCCGACGTGGCTCCGGCGAGCCCAGCTAGTTTCATCTCATTCCTTCCGCTCGGCGAGCTCCCGTCGAGGACACTGGCTGCCGCGTTTGTTGTACCGGCAGCCGCTTCCATATCGACAAGCCCCTTCAGGCACAAAGTGACCAGTAATTGCCCCCGGCCCCAGCCAAGCGCCTGTCCACGGTCCGCGCATCGGTAGTAGATACCTAGAGCGGCGGGTCCGGTCGCCTATGCCTAGGGTTGTATTCGTCACCGCCACCGTGGTTGGCTGTCAGAGGGTGCGCGAATGATCAACTCGCACGGAGAACCAGGCAACTAGTTGACGACGTACTGATGGCATGAAGAGTTCAGCGCGGCTAGTAGTGCGGCCTGCTGGGCCGATTGATCTGCCGGCCATCCATGTTCTGGCCGAGCGGGCTGTCGGCGCGGTCTTGCCTGAGTACTACACGGCTGCCCAGCTGTCGGCGGGGCGCTCGACTCAGCTGTATCACGTCGAGACAGAGCTGATCGAGGATGGTACCTATTATGTCCTGGAGGTCGACGGAGTACTCGTCGGCGGCAGTGGATGGACTGCCCGCGGGACCTTCCACCCGCCCGGCTCGACAAGCAGTCACGGGTTGAGTGTTGACCCGGACACGGCGACGATGCGGGCGACCTACGTCGACCCGAGATGGGCTCATCGCGGATTTGGCAGGCTGCTGGCGCAGGTGACAGAAACCGCAGCAACCGCCTCTGGGTACCAGCGGTTTGAAGCCATGTGCACACCGCCGAGTGAATCCCTTCGCCTGTCGATGGGGTACCGCGTGGCCGAGCGGCTGCAGGTTCCCGTGCTGGATGGCGTCACCTGGTTGGCCGCCCTGATGCGCAAGGAGCGCCAGAGCTAGTGGTGATGTCGAACATGCGACGGGTGTCACGGCCGGGCGGCGAACTGGCCCCGGAGTTCGCCACGGGGCCGCCTGTCGTTCGAGTTCGAGTTTGCCTGGGCCTCGAAGCGGCCACCATACCAAATAACCCTGTGGCCAATCTTCGAATGACAGTTCATTGTGCATGGCTGCCGGCGTGCGCCGCGGCTGGGTCAGCCGGGCTTGACCGCTAGCGTCGCGAAATAGTGTGACATGTATTTGGCGGATCCGTTGGATTGGTGCGGTGCTTCTGTGAAGCCGGTCAGGACGAACCCCGCGGCGAGCTGCCCGCCGATCTGGTCGGTAAGGCTGTGACTATATTCAAGAGGGGCATCCACGCCGAACTTCGTGGCGCGTTCCTCAGGGGAGTACTGCGTGACGTCGCTGTAGGGCAGCGTGTGGACGACGACCAGTTCGCCGCGCTCATCGAGGGCCTCGTGGTCGAACAAGTACACATCAGGGTTGAGGAAGCCCGCGAGGAGAGTGCCCCCCGGCCGCAGGACGCGGAAGCACTCGCGCCACACCGGTGCCAAGTCGGGCGCAAACAGATTCGAGACCGGGTGGAATACAACGTCGAATGCTGCGTCGCCGAAGGCGCTGAGGTTGCGCATGTCGCCCAGGACGGTGCGCAGTTCGAGGCCATCGCGCGCCGCCACCATCTGGTCCTGGCCGAGTTGGAGTGGTGAGTTGTCGAACACGGTGACCCGCGCCCCTGCGGCGGCAAGGATCGGACCTTGCTGGCCACCGCCCGAGGCTAGGCACAACACATCCTTGCCGCTCAGGTCCGTCGGTAGCCACGAGCGATCGACTGGCTTGCGCCCGACGAGAACGATTGACCAGTCGCCCCTGCGAGCAGCCTCGATGTCCGCGGCACTCACCGGCCTCGACCACTCGTTGCCCTCTTGAACATACTTGTCCCAGGCCGCCCGATTGTGGGCGCCAGGGTCGACGACGATGTCCTTCACTCCAGCTCCTTGCTACAGCTAACGAACACCAGCGGCTCTGACAGTTCGGTGCCCCTAGCCAACAAGATCACAGATGCGGGCACCACGAAATTAGCTGAGTCGCGATGCCTGCGGGTTCGCCGAGCGGTCGCGCAGTGTCAGCTCTGGTCAACGGGGTTGTGGTCATTAGTAGGACCTGTCACTCCGAAGCGTTCCGAGGGCCTTCGGCCACCCCCTCCAGGTTGAGGTCCCGGAATCAGCACCTCGATGCCAGGTCGATCGGTGGGGCGAGTCAGTGCACGACAGTTTGAGACTCAGCGCCCCTGCTGCGCGCACCTCGAGCCTGGAGTTCAGTATCGTTCCCAGTGACCACGACTGCAGTCGTGGTCCAACCTCAGAGCTACCCGACAGACTGGTTCTGAAGGGGGACAAGGATCTGCATGCATGGCGTCGTCTGAAGATCTGCGCCCGTTCAGCCCGCCGATGACACGGTGGTAGTCGCTGCCGTGCCCGGAACAACCGCTCCATCAAGGTCGGCGTCCTGCACGACGGCAACTTCACGATCCAGCGTCAGCGCCGCGACAGGGGATGTTCGCTACATCCGTACGCGATGCCAAGGAAGCCGAGGCTAGCCGCGTCACCGGCGCGAGGGGTGCCGTCAACCGAGGTGAGCGAGATGTCGATGGCCCGGCCGGGCGCGGGGCAGAGGTAGAGGTTGGCTGAGGCAGTTTCTCGTCCTGGTTGCATTTCGCAGCGCGTTGCGAATGGGAGCAAGTGGATCGCCCGTCGCTGGCGCATTGGGTACAGCGCTATGTGGCCTTCCCTCGCTGATCAGGGAAGGCCACGCGTGCATTCAGCGTAGCGCGTTGGGGAACCAGCTCTGCGTGAAGGAATTGTTATCGACGTCCAACGGCTGCTGACGGATTCCGATTCCGACTACCTGCATCACTTTGCCGCTGTTGACGTTCCGAAGGAACTTGGCCCGCGGTCGCTTGGGATCTGCCGCAATTACCTGCCATTGCTGCGACGGTGAGCCGTCAAACGGTCGAATACCTACATTTGCACCCGAGGCGGTCGAGTTGTTGACGATATCCAGGCAGGCAAATGCGAGGTCCCCGCCGATGCTGAGGGTGCAGATGACGTGACCTTTGCCGACCCTGAAGGCAGTCCACTTCTGGTTCAGCGGAGTGGTCGCCAGGTCGTCGCGGCCCGGCGTCGCGTCGTCCCTGATTGTCACGCCAGCGGCGAAATCCCCGTTGAGATCCTTTTCGGCCGTCAGTAGTTTGATGCCTGTGCTAGACGAGAATGACAGGATATTGGTCGGCAGATCCTCGCCTCCGGCCGAAGTGGCTGCCTGTGCCGGCACGGCACCCAGGGCGGAGACAAGCGTCGCACCGCCAATGATTCCCGCAAGAATGCCATTGATCTTCTTCACAGTCATTTCCCTAACCTTGATGGTCCGTTGTGTACCAGTACGTGAACGAAGGCTGCGCTGGATCAGCGTCGACCGGTGGCGCGGACTGGTGGACAGATCGATGTCGCCGGGATCACAAGATTGGCTCGCTGGCGATGCCAAAGGGATGGAGGTACCGAGACACTTCTGATGTTCGCAGCACCGAAGAAGACTCGGGCGGCTACGCCGATCAGCAGCGCGAGGATTCCGCTTGCGACGATCAGCGACAGCCATCCCAACAGGACGTAGAACACTGCGAATGCCATGCGCCTGGCCTCGCCATTGGCTCGGGGCGAGGAGGGAACGTCGGGTCGCCCATCTCGTCCGCGGCCTTGACGATGTGCCGGTGGCCTAGGCCAACTGTTTGCAATGGCGACGGCCTGCGCGATGGTCCCACTCGCAGACCGCGGCCTGCGCCCAAAAGGCACCGTCTGTACCGACTGGGTGCGGCCTTAGCCAACATTCGAGCTGGTTGTCTGCTCCGTTTCTGCTCCGTGGACCACCGCGAAAGGCTGGTCAAGGCCGCCAACTTTCGAGGGCAAAGCTGCAGGTCACGGGGCGAATCGACAGATATCGCCGATTCGCCCCGTCTGCACCGCCAAAATCACCCAAATCTACGAAGGCACCAACCAGGTCCAACGCATCGTCATGGCCCGCCAACTCCTCAAGGGCCTCGCCTAAAGGACGCTGCCTCCGGTCCGCTCGTCGCCGGCCACCATGGTTGGCCGGGCACTGGGAGATGTCTTTTTGGGGCGGATCTGGGCGGCGTTCAGGCAGGTGTGGCGGATGGGCTGGTGGGGGCGGGATGCTGTCCGCTATGTGTGGTTGGTACGCGCATCCGTGTGACGGGAGATTGCCACCATGCTCGGTCCAGCCTCGCTTGTTATGAGTGCTGCTACTCGGCTCACCCAGTTGCGTGGCTGTGTGCACCAACGGCGGGTAGCCGTTGACGGTTATACGTTCCATTACTACGAAGGCGGCTCTGGTGAGCCGTTGGTGTTGCTGCATGGGCTTGCTGACGACAAGAACTCGTTTCTGGGCAGTGCTGCCCGGCTGACGGGCAAGTTTCGGGTGATCCTGCCGGATCTCGCGGGGCACGGTGACAACGAGCAGGCCGCTGATCGTGACTACAGCGTCCGGGGGCACGTTGAGGCCTTGCGCGGGTTGTTCGGCGTACTGGGGCTGGATCGGTTCCACCTTGGCGGTAACTCGATGGGCGGCCACACGGCAGCGGCTTATGCGCTTCGGTATCCGGAGCAGGTAGCCAGCCTGATCCTGGTGAATGCGCCGGGCGCGGGCAAGGACACCCGCTCGATCTACGCGGGTTTCGGTGCGCGGATGAAGACGGTCGAGGATTTCGACGCCGTACTGGACCGGGTCTACTACCGGAAGCCCAAGCTGCCGGGCTTCGTCGTTCAGCACATGCTCAACGAGATGGACAAACGCTTCGACCACGTCAACGCGATGACCCAGGCCGTCCGGGACGGCGAGGACCTCGATCTGGCGGACCGGATCGCCGGCATCACGCAGCGCACGCTGGTGCTGTGGGGCAAACATGACGTCGTGGTCCCGTTCGAGGTCGCCGAGGCCTACACGGAGAAAATCGCGAACGCACACCTCCGCCTGCTGGACGACGGCGCCCACTCACCACAACTGGAGATCCCGGGACCGGTCGCCGACGAGATCGAACGCTTCCTGACCCCGGTACGGCGATAGCCGGAACACGCGCCAGGTAACCGTCGTGGCCCTCGGCCCGGATAATGGGGTTTCGAAGCCTGGGGGCAGATGCGTACGCGGATTCTTGTGGTGGGTTTGGCGGTGCTGCTGGTGGCAGCAGGGGGTCGGTTCTTCGGCGTACGGCATGGTGATGGGCCGTTGGGTGACAGCGGGCTGGGGAGCAAGCTCTGTGCCCCGGTCGGCGAGTCGGTTGATGCGACAGTCGGCATTATGCGTCCGCTGCAGAACGGTGGCTCGGAGCCGGTCAGGATCACTGCGGTTGAGCTGATCGGTGCCCGTAATCTCGAAAATGGGGGTGCGCTGCTCGTTCCCGATCTGATGTCGGCGGGCAGCAAGGCCGGCTGGGCGTTCGGCAACGGGCCTTTCGACGGCGAGGTCAGGCTCGCGGTCGACGCCGAGATCGCTGGGAAATCGGAGACCGCGCTGGTTGTTCACGTTCAGCGGCCTGACGTCCTCGGCGAAGGTCACCTGGACGGCATCCGCGTGGAGTACACCACGGGGACTCTCCGGTACGCCTTCGAAACGGGCCCAGAAC